>JAISXP010000162.1 GCA_031270465.1 Tannerella sp.
TATACTTGAATATCAACAAGATGCTGACTTTAAGCGCTTTCTCATACTAATTATTTACGAATGAAAGGTACCATATTTTCTCAACCAATTAATAACTGTCGCTTTTCCTTGTATACCATCATTTGCGCTACGCTCCAGTTAGTTACGGAAACTTCGCTGCGCTCTATTTCCCATACAACAGATAGATTAAAGGACATACGGTAATCCTTTTGTGTGCGCTTTACATACTCATTCTTAATCTCTTTCATAACTTTACTCTTTTTATGTAACGCTATGTCAGGACAAGACAAAATAAACATAAAAAAGGGGCGGAATTTCTTCCGACCACTTGTGGGTCAATGCCAGTTCCCACCATCAGCCACTCGACTTCTTCCTGCGTGAAGCTCATCATTTCGTTGTACTTCGGATTGAGGGTGAGTATTTGGGCAATGTTGTAGCCGCTGGTAAGGTCGTCGAGCATCACGGGCGAAATGCCGGTGATGGAGGATCAATCCCGTAAACGGGATGGCTATGCGGTTCAGAATTTTTCCCTGCTTAACCGGATTGCACTCAATCCGGTTAAGAATGAACTGTCCCGCAAAAGAAGCGTCAAAGGGAAAAGACTCAATGCCGGATGGAATAACGATTATCTTTTGAATATCCTAATAAATTAAGATGCGTTTGCCCTGTGTTCAGAGATTCTTTATTTTTCATTCTTCATTTTATTTCATACCTTTGTGCATCCAAAAATGAACATTTGAAGATGAACGTAAAAATAGTCAACAAGTCGCATCATCCGTTACCGCAATACCAGACGCCGTGGTCGGCAGGGATGGACATCCGTGCGAATTTGTCTGCTCCGGTCGAACTCAAGCCGTTGGAGCGAAAACTTATACCCACAGGGCTTTATATCGCATTGCCCGAAGGCTGCGAAGCGCAGATGCGTCCGCGCAGCGGGCTGGCAATCAAACACGGCATCACGCTGCTCAACACGCCGGGCACTGTCGATGCCGACTACCGGGGCGAAATAGGAATCATACTGGTCAACCTCTCGACCGAACCGTTCGTTGTCCACGACGGCGAACGCATCTGCCAGATGGTGATTGCCGCACATGAAAAAGTGGAATGGAAACTCGAAGAATCGCTGGACAAAACGGAACGCGGCGCGGGAGGATTCGGACATACAGGAAAATAACCGGAAGAAATGCAGATGAACAACATGTACAGAATATGTCACAAACCGTCTTGCGATGCGTCGAGACAGGCGGGCTGCGCCGCCGTCCGGCTCGTCGCGCTGTGTTGCCTGTTACTGACGCTGGCCGGACATGCCGGCGCTGCCGTACGGAACACTTTGCAGCAGCCTCAAAAGTGTGACGTCTCACAGCAGCGCAGACTGGATTATTTTTTTTACGAAGCCCTGAAACTGAAAAACGCAGGAAAGTACGACGCCATGTACGAACTGCTCAATCATTGCCTTGCGATAGACTCCACCTCGTCGGTCGTGCTTTTCGAACTCTCGTCCCTGTACATGCAGATGAACCGCTCCGAAAAAGCGATGACGCTGCTGAAAAAGGCAGTGACGTATAATCCCGGAAATTTCTCCTACAAACTGGCGCTCGCCTCCATTCTGTTCGACCTCGGAATGTACGGCGAAGCGGCGGAAACGTACGAAGAATTGGTGACGGCTCATCCCGACCAGGTAGAACTGAACTACTATCTGGCCGAAGCGCTGACGCAGCAGGGAGAAACGGGCAGGGCTATCGAAATGTTCGACCGCCTCGAAAACCTCATCGGCATGAACGAACCGCTCTCGCTGAAAAAATACCAGCTCTACATGACGCTGGAACAGCCCGACGAAGCGTTCCGTGAACTGGAAAAACTGTCCGCCAAATATCCCTACGAAGCGCGTTACCCCATCCTGACCGGCGACCTCTATCTCGAACGGAACGATACCCGGCGCGCTCTCGAATACTACCGCAAAGCCTGCGATATTGACCCTGAAAATCCCTACTATACCGTTTCGATGGCGAATTACTACGAAATGACGGGCAATACCGAAGCCGCCGAACAGCAGGTGCGCCTGGCTCTTGTCAACGAAAAACTGGATGTCGAAATCAAGGTCGGCATCCTCTCTCGATACATTCAGCGCCTGCAACAGCTGCGCAAAGACATCCAGGCCGCCGATTCGCTTTTCAAGACATTGCTGGAGCAGCATCCCGAAGAAATCGAAATTAAACTGATGTACGGCGCGCTGCTGTCGTCGCAGAAAAAATTCGGGGAAGCACGCTTCCAGTTCCAACTGGCAACGGAGATGGACCCGACGCTCGAACCGGCATGGCAGCAACTCCTCAGCCTCGTCATGCAGATAGAAGACTATGAAAGCGTCATCGCCATTTGCACAAAGTGTCGCGAACTTTTTCCCGACGAACCGGCATACTGCCTTTTCATGGGCATCGCCTACCAGCAACAGCAGAAATATCAGGAAGCACTCGATACGTACATGGCCTGCATACGGATTATTCCCGAAACAAACCGCCAGATGCTGTCCGACTATTACGGACAGGTTGGAGACGTATATTTCCAGATGAAAAAGCGCGACGAAGCATTTGAATCTTACGAAAAAGCGCTTGGCTACAACGAACAGAATGTTGTCGTGCTGAACAATTACAGCTATTACCTGTCACTGTCGAGACAGAGCCTCGACAAGGCCGAACGCATGAGTGCGAAGTGTATCAAGGCAGAGCCGGATAATTCCACTTATCTGGATACTTACGCATGGGTTTTCTTCGTGAAAGGCAACTATACACTGGCAAAAATCTACATCGAAAAAGCCGTGGCAAAAGATGGAGAAAAGAATGCGGAACTGCTTGACCACTACGGAGACATTCTGTACATGTCCGGCGAAAAGGACAAAGCGCACGAACAGTGGCTCAAAGCAAAACAGGCCGGAAAGAAAGGCAAAACGCTGGAACGCAAGATTGCAGAGAACAGATATATTGAAACGCCTGAAGATGAAGAATAAATCTGTTGTGGCAATTATTTGTGGAGTCTGTATGTCCGGTATCTGTCTGTCGGGTTGCCGTACTGCACGCAACACCGTTCCGGCTACTCCCGCAAACATTACAGCCACAACTGCTCATTCCTTTCATGCGCTTCATACGCAATCTCTTGAATATAAAACGCTCTCGACACGCCTGCATATCGCGCTTGCCACGGGAACGAAAAAATCGTTCTCCTCGCGCGCCAGCCTGAAAATCCTGCGCGACCATAAACTGCAAATCTCCATCCAGCCCCTTGCAGGTATCGAAGTGATGCGCATCGAGTTCAGCCCCGACAGCGTCAAGATGCTCGACCGGATGAACAAACGCTACTTGGCCGACACGTTCGAAAACCTCAAAGACGATATGCAGTTTGCCTTCAACTTCCACAACTTGCAGGCGCTCTTCACGAACCGTATCTTCCTGCCGGGCGAAACCGCCTGGCCGGACAATGCCTTCGAACGTTTCCGCTACGAACAGACGCCGCACGGATTCATCTTCCGCACGCAAGACTTGCACGGGCTGAATTACCTTTTCATAAGCCACGACGAAATATTGTCCGCCACCGAAATCGCCGGAGCTACGCACGCACTGCATCTGGATTACGCCTCTTTCGGCCCTGTCGGAGAGGGGCAACCGTTTCCGGCGGAAATCAATGCCGAATGGCGCGTCGGCGATGAAACAAAAGGGTCGCTGGCCATTCGCTATTCACACATCGACCTTGACCGGCCGGTCGACATCAGCTTCGAGGTGCCGAAAAACTACGAACGGGTCGGCCTGTCGCAAATACTGAAACTAACCGAATAGCCATGACCTTACCAGGTTACATACGGATTTTTTTGCTCCTGACGCTCATTTTCATCTCTACCGGCGCGTCGGGACAGATTTTATCACTCAAACAGCTCGAAGCCCAGCGCAAGGCGGCTCTGGAAGAAATCGCGTCGACACAACAACTGCTGAACGAAACTTCGAGCCTCGCGAAAAACTCGCTGAACCGACTGAATCTGATTTCGGAACAAATCCTGGCGCGCAAAAAAGTCATCCTCCTGCTCAATCAGGAAATAGCGTTGATAGACAGAAATCTTACTGCCATGAACAGCGAACTGACCACACTGGAAAAAGACCTCCACAACCAGCGTCAGCAATACGTCCACGCTTTGCAAAACATGCAGAGGCGGCGCTCCTCGCAATACAAATGGCTCTTCATCCTGTCGGCAGAGAATTTCACCCAGTCGTTCCGCCGTATGCGCTACCTGCACGAATATGCCGAATGGCGAAAGCAGCAGGCAAAGCAAATCGTTTACAAACAGGAAGTCATCAAACAGAAACAGACCGAAATGGAAGAAACCCGCGCCGAGAAACTCGCCTTGCTCGACGACCGCGAAAGGGAAAGCAGCCTCCTGCAAAAGGAAGAATCAACACAAAAAAACGAATACCGGCAACTTGACCGTAAACGCAAATCGCTCCAGGAACAAATCGATCGGAAAAAGAAACAGGCAGAAGAATTGAACCGCCAAATCGAACGGCTTATAGCCAGCGAAATAGACCATTCGACAAAAGATAACTCCGTTTCGCGCAAAGCCGATACGGCCGGTGGATACGCCATGACGAAGGAAGAGAAGACACTCTCGGACAACTTTGCTTCGAATCGCAGGCGTCTGCCTTTCCCGCTGACCGGTAAATATAAGATCGTAACTGCTTTCGGCGAACACCGGCATCCTTTCGAGAAACGTGTGACGGTCAAAAGCAACGGCATCGACATACAGACTGTGTCCGGCACGGAGGCACAGACAGTATTTCAGGGCGTCGTGACAAAGATTTTTGTCGTGACGGGCGGATTCGGCGTTATTGTCCGGCACGGTAATTACCTGACTATCTATATCAATCTGTCGGAGACCTACGTAAAAACCGGCGACCGTGTCGCTGTCCGCGAAAAACTGGGAAAGATATTTACCAATCCCGAAACCGGCGAAACGATACTACACTTCGAAATAAGAAAAGAAAAAGACGCCCTGAATCCCGAACTCTGGCTGGACTGATGCCTAAGGGTTCAGATTATTGGGCATGTAAAAATCTAAAATGCCTCGAAGGAATCGTAGTGACGGCCGAAAGAATAGCCGAGATAGATTTCTTCGAGACATTCCCTGTTGTTGCGCAGCGTGTCTCACAATGTATTGTAGAAGTCAAAAAACAGAGACTTGTAGCGGCTGTTCATCCGACTTCGATAACCAGATATTCGCTGAAACTCCAGAACTGCTTGACGTCCAGAATGTGCAGTGCAAGATTGCCGTCTACGTCTTTGACAAGCTCGTACGAGCCTTCGGGATGGTTTGTTCTGACGACGGCTTTGCTGTCGAACAGAGGTATTTCAGTCACTTCGCGCATGTCGATGGCGATGAAATAGTCTTTGTTGAACGTCGACTGCAAGACTTTGGGTTTTGAAAAAAGCCCGCCGCCCGTCAGGATGTTTTGCTCTTTCAATTCCCTGCGGGTGCCGTAGCAGTAGTATGCGCGATTGAGTTCCTTCTCCTGCACGTTCAACTGTTCCAATTGTGAAGCGGTCGTTTGCGAGAGTGCGAGGATGTTTTCGGACAGCGACACAACGGTTTCGTCCAGTTCGCGGATACGGATGTCTTTTTTCATCAATTCTTCCTGCAGCGAGGCAATCATTCCTGCCTTACGGTCGATTTCGGCATTCAGGCGGTTGACGGTCTTCTGCAATTCAGCCGACTTGATGTCGCTTTTTTTCATCTTTTCCTGCAGGGCGACAAGCTGTTCCTTGTTGCTCTTCAGCGTTTTGGCAATCAAAAGGACATTGTTCTTGATTTGCTCTCGCACCGTGGGACTGATTTCGCCCGATTGTCGGATGTTCAGGTAATCTTCCGATTCGCTCATGCTCTTGAGACTTTCTTCCACCTCGTTCAGCGTCGAAAGCATATCGTTCAACTCCCGACCGGATTTTTCCTTTTCGATTTTCAGCAGTTCGTTTTCCTGTTTCAATTCGTCGTACTTGGATTTTTCTACGCACGAAGCGCATAATGTCATAAAGAGACAAAAAAATGCAATTTTCTTCATAAATCAGTTTTTAATAGTTATTATAATGCATATTATATTAATGTATATCTTTTCTGTTTGCACCGTCCACGACAATCACAAATTCGCCTTTGGGTTCGCTTGCCGAAAAATGTGCGACGACATCGCTCAGCGTCCCGCGGCAGGTCTGCTCGAAGTGTTTGGATATTTCCCTCGACACGGAGGCATGCCTGTCTCCGCCAAACGCTTCGGCAAGCTGCGTCAGTGTTTTCAGCAGACGGAAAGGCGATTCGTAGAAAACGATGCTCCGCTCTTCGGTCGACAGTGTTTGAAGACGTGTCCTGCGCCCTTTTTTCTGTGGCAGAAATCCTTCGAAACAAAACCTTTCGACAGGCAGGCCTGAAACGACCAGCGCGGGCACGAAAGCCGTCGCGCCGGGCAGACATTCCACCTCGACTTCCCGGCGGATACACTCGCGCACGAGCAGAAAACCCGGATCGGAAATAGACGGCGTCCCCGCATCGGATACGAGCGCAACCTGCTCGCCGCCCTTGATGCGTTCCGCAATCTTCTCGACCTGACGATGTTCGTTGAATTTGTGATGCGATTGCAACGGCTTCCTGATGTCGTAATGCTTCAGCAGGATGCTGCTTGTCCGCGTATCTTCCGCCAAAATCAGGTCGGCCTCTTTCAGCGTGCGGATAGCCCGGAGCGTGATGTCTTCGAGATTTCCAATCGGCGTAGGTACGACAGTCAGTTTTGCCATTACGGTTTATTTGTCAAAGCATTTCTCCATTATGGCCATAAATTCGACCACGATCTCGTCTTCAAAATTCCATCCGAAACAGGACTTAAGATACGAAACGCCTTTTTCATAGGAGTTTATTTCATTCAGTTCGGCAACAGTCCGGTTCATCAGCGATACGTCGCCGCCGAACAGTTCGCGGCCGAAGCGGAAACGGTCGTTCAGCGTCAGCCATTTTTTCATGTCCGCCGTTGCGCTTTGTTTGTTTATGCCTTCCGTTCTGTTGGTGAGCGGTGCGTCGACGGGTGTCGGTGGTGCAGGCGGCTGCATGTGCGGTGTTTCTTTCTGTCTATGCGCGTCCACAACCGCGTCTTCGGGTGCCGGTGCCGGTGCTGCGGGTGGTGGCGGCGGCTCGGGAACTACCTTCGGAGGTGGTGGCGGAGGAGTGGGAAGAGGCGGAGGCGGTGGAGGCAAAACGGTTTCGGAAACATGCTCATCTGCATGTACGGCAGGCTGTTCGCCCTCGTCCTGTTTCTTTTCTCGAGAGGGATCGGCCGAAAAGATTTGTGCCTGGTGCGCTTTTATCTGCGTTTCGAAAAGCTCTATCTGCGCTATTTCCATCTCGCGGAGCGTATCCTGCACCTTACTCGTAATGTCGTATGCCTGACTGAAAAATGAGATCGGGTAAATGTCCCTTTCATATATTTCGTCAGTGAGCGCGAGTAATTTCCTGATCCGGACGATCAATTCGTCCAATTTTCCTTTATCTGTCATCTTTCGTTCAATAAGTTGCAACAAATATATGTATATTTTCTTACGCAGCTATCCTCGTTTTATTATTTGAAACGGCACCGTCGGTGTAATTTGTAATGATTCCAAATAATCAATCTGTCGACGATTTGCTTCCGTCTTCAAATTCGTCGGGCAGGCTGACGAGGAAAAGCCGTTCGGTAGCCCTTGTAAATGCGGTATATAGCCAGCGATAGAAGTCTTCGCCCAACATGTCTTTCGTGACAAAACCGATATCCAGAAAGACGTTTTTCCACTGCCCGCCCTGCGCCTTGTGGCATGTGACGGCATACGCATATTTGACCTGAACTGCGTTGTAATAAGGGTCGGCCTTGATTTTCCGGATTTTATCCGCTTTCCTCTTCTCGTCCGCACAATCTTCCCACACACCGAAGAACAGTTTGTCGTTCAATTCCCTGGATAATGCGGGCGATTCGCTTTGCAGGACATCCAGCAGAATCCGTATTTCCGTCTCCAGATCGTAATCCTGAAACTTCGCCAGTATGTCGCAAAAGCGAAAACCATACATCTCCGTCGTGCGGCGTACGCGGATGACTTCGACAATTTCACCGTTGGCAATGAAGTTCATATCCGGCTGTTGCGCCGTCAGGGAGTAATTGTTTTTGACCACCATAAGTCTGTCTCCTGCCGAAATTTCCTCCTCGCGGTACAGGATACGGTTTCGTATGCCGTTATTGTATGCGAGGGCGCGTTTGTTGGAGCGGCAGATAATCATCGTGTCGTCAATGCCGTCGCGGCCGTACACCGACGAAATGGCTTCGATGAGTTCATCTCCACCGATTTTCGTCACGTCCGCAAAACGGCGCAGCCGCAGTTTGGGATAATCCCTGATTTGCCGTTTGCGCAGACATTCCCTGATCAGAGTAGCGTTGAACAGAATGCCCGAATCTTCGCTCTGACGCGCCACCTGCATCAGATTTATTTCATTGACTTGCATCATATAGCTGTTTAGTTGGCTGACGCTTAGCGCGGGGCTTTCGGTCTGCGAGACGGGTGGCAACTGGGCGGCGTCGCCAATCAGAATCAGACGACAGCGCTCACCTTCGTACACATACCGGATCAGGTCGTCCAGCAGACGGCCGCTGCCGAAAACGTGCGCTTCGCCGGGGCTGTTGGATATCATGGACGCTTCGTCGACAATGAAAATCGTATCTTTGTGCATGTTCGACGCCAGTGAAAAACCTTCTGGCTCGTGCGAGAAAGTCTTCTGCCGGTAAATCGTTTTATGGACGGTAAACGCATTTTGTCCCGCATATCCCGAAAAAATTTTTGCAGCTCTCCCCGTCGGCGCCATCAAAACCGTTTTTTGCCGCATCCGGGTCAGCGCCTTGACGGCCGCACCGAGCAGAGATGTTTTGCCTGTGCCGGCATATCCCTTGAAAAGCAGCATGATATGATTTTCGCGCGAGATTAGAAAATCAATAAAACCACAGATTGCCGCACGCTGTTCGTCTGTCGGAACATACGGCAGAAACTGCAATATTTGCTGAAAAATAAAATTTTTTGCCATCAAGATGAAATTTATTTTGCGATAAAGGTACGGCTTTAAAATATCTTTCTTTATATTTGCAGCATTGAAATAAATTGAAAACAAAATAAGACATGAAAATTGTATTGAGAATCCTTTTGGTTGGAGCAATCCTGTTGTTGGTTTACATGTGCTTTCGCAGCATAATGGGCCCTATTGAGTTTGACAAAGAACGTGAATTCCGCGAATCCGCCATTCAGGCACGCCTGATTGACATCCGGAAAGCACAGATTGAGTACAAGAATGTGCATGGCGTTCATGCTGCCAATTTCGAAGAACTTGGCAAATTCTTGAAAGAGAAGAAACTGCCGTTCCTTATCAAGGAAGGTTCGTTGACGGATGAGCAGTTGGAAAAGGGTATGACGGAAAAGGAAGCCGTCAAGCGCGGCCTTATCAGACGCGATACGCTCTGGGTGCTGGCAAAAGACACGCTGTTCGGGGTGCACTACAACGTCGACTCGATGGCGATTGTCCCGGTGAAGAACGTGAATGCGCGGTTCCTCATGGATACGGCCACGATTCCTTCTTCGTCAGGATATACCGTGAAGGTGTTCGAGTGCGGCGTGAAATACGACATTTATCTCAGGGATTTGGATGCACAGCTCTTGATCAACCTGAAAGATAAAGCGATAAAGATGAGCAGATTCGATGGTCTGCGTGTCGGTTCGGTAACGGAAATCAATAACAACGCAGGCAACTGGGAATAAGCGAAAAGAGTCATGAACATGCGTGTTTCCGGGACGTTGACGGCGGATAATGCGGAGAAATATGTTGTGTCCATCCGGTTAAAGCCGGGTGGACTTTCTTTTGCCGGAATCAATCCGGACGAAAGGAGCAGCCTCTTCTGCAAAGACATTGCTTTGGACGGAAAGAAGAGTTACGTGCAGGCGCTGAAGGATGCATTCTTTTCGAACGTGTTTTTCACGTATTCATTTAAACGGATTTTCGTGCTGAGCGTAAACCGTCTGTATACGGTGATTCCCGAAAGCGTGTTCGTCGAGAAGCAGAAGGAAGAACTGATGTCGTTCGCTTTTTCCTCGTCGAACTACAGGACGCTATACGAGCCGGTCGATGATTTGGAAGCAGAAGTTGTTTTCGGGATACAGTCGGACGTATATGAGTTTTGCGTGCGTTCGCTGCTCCGTCCGCAGTGCGTACATGCGGTGACGCGCCTGCTTGCCTTCTGGCGAAAACAGAGCCTTGCGCATTTCCCGAAGCAGCTTTACGTTGCACTGTATGAAGGCATCATGTACGCTGCCTGTTTCGACAACGGCGCCTTGCTGTTTGTCAATTCGTTCAGTTATGAAGACACGGCGGACATTCTTTACTATACATTATATATATGGCGACAAGTCGGCCTGTCACAGTTGCACGATGAACTTTGTCTTGCCACTGATGCGGCGACGCATGAAAGGCTGACGGCCGAACTTGAAAAATATTTGTCGAATATACAGGCGGCCGCGTCTCCCTGGCCGGATGCGCCTGCGGATATTCCGCCCGATGTGGCAGCTTTGTTTGCATGCGAATCATAAGGGGAAAATACGGACGGCGCAGATTTCGGCCGTCGTCGTCGTTTGACGCCCGCCCTACGACAGATTTTGCGAAGGAAAACCTGTTCAACATACTCGAAAATCTGGTGGACTGGGATGAACTGGATGCCCTGGATCTGTTTGCCGGCACGGGAAGCATTTCATTCGAACTGCTCTCGCGCGGCTGCCGTAGCGTGACGGCGGTAGAATTGCTCGCGGCGCATGCGACGTTTATTTCCAAAGTAGCGAAAGAACTGCAACCGGACGGTTTTACACTGGTAAGAGGCGACGCTTTCCGGTTTTTACGTTCGGCGCAGAAGCAATCGTTCGACCTTGTTTTTGCCGATCCTCCCTATGCGATGAAAGAATTGCCCGAACTGCCCCGGATTGTTCTGGACAGCGAATTGCTCCGTCCGGAAGGGCTGTTTGTGCTGGAACATTCGACCGTGCACGATTTTTCCGCACATCCCTGTTTCCGTCAGAAACGAGTGTATGGAGCAGTCAATTTCAGTTTTTTTGTCCGACAGGAAATGAAATCTCTGTGAACTGCGAATATCATGACGTGCACAGCACAATAAATACTGTCCTGTTTATTTCGCATCACCAAGTCCTTCCAGGCTTTTGTCCGCGTCTCCTTATGCTGCAAAATTTCGCTTTGTGCATAATAATAATGAATCGTCTTGAATCATATTCACAAATTTTGCTTTATCTTTGCCACACGAGAATTATGTTGTGCACGGCCTGATTTTGTGGGCTTCTACCGGACTGCTCCGTGCCTTATAATGACGTGCTTCGTTGTGTGTTAACTGTCAGCTATCCGAACTGTTTTGTTCGCAGCGACGCCGGGCATGCCCCGTAATTGCGAACGGAATGAAGCAATCCGGTAAAAAGATAAATGCACAAAATTGTGCCGCGCACAGTATAAACAGCGACGGAACGATCAAATCCGCCGGAAACAATAACGACTGATAAAAAATAAAAACGATGAAAAAAGCATTTGAAATTGAAAATCCCGATTGGGAACACAGCCCGCTCACCGGCATGACACGCCGGCATTATATCGACCTGGCAAAGTATCTGCTGGAAAGAGCCTTTACGCATATCGATTCCATCGAGACGCCACTGAATTTCCCTATCGTGCCGGGGAAGACTTATCCTCAACCCAATGCGCCCGACTGGCGTTATCGCGCCGCAGAGTTTGAAGCGCTTGAACGGACGTTCACGCTGGCCGGGCCGCTGATTCACCTCGACCCGGAAACGACCATCAAAGGCATCCGCCTGCGCGATTACTATTGCCTGCAATTCTACCGCGCCTTCACGCCCGGACATCCCAATTCCATTCCCTATCCCGAAGACCTGCCCGACTCCAACTATCAGTTCACCTGCGAGTTCGGCGGCCTGTTTAAAACCCTGCTGCTGATGCCCGATGCGCTCTGGACATATTTTACCCCGGAACAGAAGGACGAAATGGCCGTTACCATCTCCAAATGGGCGCATCACCGGACAACGCAAAACAACTGGCGCATCTTCAACATCATCGCCCTTTCGTTTCTGGCCAAATACGGTTATCCGATTGACGAAGACCTGCTCGAAAGCCATTTGATGTGGGTCGTATCCTACCATTCGGGCGACGGCTGGTATCTGGAACAGACGTACAACTACTATTCCATCAGCCTTTTCATCGTGTATACCACCATCTGGAACCGCATGTTCGGCGACGAACGCTATCCCGGCATCTCGGCCATCATCGAGCAGTCGGCGTGCAGACTGATGGAATCCATCACGTCGTTTTTCGGGCGCAACGGATACATCAACATGTGGTCGCGCAGTATCTGTTACCGGACGTGGGTCTCCGGTGCATTTCCCGTGTCGTTCATGCTGAAAAGTGATTCTCTGGTAGATGCCGGCTGGGCGCGCAGGCTCTGTTCCGGGTCGCTGCTCCAGTTCGTCGCGAGGGAAGATTTCTACTTCAACGACATCCCCAGCCTCGGATTCTACGGGCGAAAGGAATATATGGTGCAGAACTACAGTTGCGCCGGCAGTCCCTTCCTGATGTTCCTGCCGTTTATCTGTCTGGCTTTGCCGGAAGATTCGCCCTTCTGGACGTCGACGGAAAACGATGGCTTCTGGGAAACGCTCGGCAACCGGTCGCAGCGCGTCATCCTCGAACGGCCGGGGCTTGTACTGGTGAATCATGGCAAGACGGGCGCTTCCGAAATCATCCCCGGAAAGGTCTACTACGACGACCCGAATTATTCCAAGTTAGTCTACAACACGCATTTCCCGTGGGAAGATCACAACCCTGAAGGCGGTACGGCGATGGAATACAGTTTCCGGAGTCTCGATCCGCGCGACGTCCGTGGCGACGACGTCAACTTCTACCTGACAGGCAAATCGCTTCAGAACGATGCCGTGAAAAACAAAGCCTTCACCATCTCGCAGAGCATGCTTTACAACGGCACAAGCCACGGCGTGCTCTACCGTCAGGCCATCATGCGGAAACCGCCGAACAACGGCGTCGGGTACATCATCGACCTGGCGGAGATCACTGTGCCGGGCGGCGTTGTCCGTATCGACCGTACGCGTCTGGCATTCGAATACGAGTTGACGCTGGGACATTTCGGACTCCCACATCTGGATGGAAAAGCAGCGGAAATCAGGGAATATCCCGACATGAAAGCTATTACGGCCTCCATTCCCGGCCGCAGCGTCGCACTGATCACCCCTCTGGGATGGGACAGACTCGCGCACCTGACACACCGCGAACGCAATGCGGAAGCCGACGAAAGCACCGTGATTTACGCCGCCAAAACACGTACGGCAAAAAATCCACCGATGGAACTGATGGTAACCGTCATGCTGCACAGGACGGACGATTTGCCCTGGACGGACGAAGAACTCTCGCTCGTTGAATCGGTTGAAGTGTGCAACCTGATGCCCTCCGGCTCGGCGCTGGGCGCTCGCATCACGCTGAACAGCGGCGAGAAGTACGAAATAGACTTTAAGGACATCGACGGAAAACGGACGTGCTGAACGGGCACGGGAAAATTACAGCCCGCCCGAAATCTTGAACACCCAGGCGTATTCGCCCCCGTCGGCCGGATGGAATGGCGGCGGGGTAATTGTGACCTTTTCGCCGCTGTGCGAGAAACGTACGCCGGCTTTGCTGCCGAGCAGCGTCACCGATACAGGTTTCCTGTCGATGCCCTTGACGGTGATGGCCTTTTCGGGGTATTTCGTGCAAATGACGTACAGGTCGTTTCCCTTGCGGGTAAAGCAGGCGGAGATGTCGTCCTGCTTGTATGCCGTTTCCCAGGCCCGGGTATCGTAGATGGCTTCGCCGTTGCGTTTCAGCCAGCGGCCGATATCGGCGAGGCGCTGCTGCATGATCACGGGGATACGTCCGTCGGCCGTCGGGCCGATGTTGAGGAGCAGGTTTCCGCCCATGGCAACCTTCTCGACGAGCAGGTGGACGAGTTCTTTCGAAGAACTGTAGTCTTCCAACTGTTCGTTGCGGTTGAACCCGAACGAATGTCCGATACCACGACATTCTTCCCACGGATGCGAGATACGCGCATCCATCTTGCCGTCGTGTACAAGGTCGTATTCGGTCGTATAAAAGCCTCCGTGCAGGCTGCGCGTTTCCTTACCCCAGCGGTCGTTCACCACGACGGTTTCCTTCACCGGCGATTCGTTGTAGAGCCAGGCAAGAAATTCTGTGCTGCGCCATTTTTCCGAAGGATAATCCCATTCGCCGTCCGTCCAGACGATGTCGGGGCGGTAGCGGTTGACCAGGTCTTTCATCTGCGGAATCATGTGTTCCGAGACGTAGCGGTCGGGGTTTGATTTATACAGAGGGTTAAACCATTCGTACAGCGAATAGTAAAACCCCATGTGAAGGCCTTCCTTCTTGACGGATTCGGTCAGTTCGCCCGCCAGGTCGCGGTGCGGACCCACATCCATCGCGTTCCAGTTCCACGCATGTTCGCTGGGCCAGAGGGTGAAGCCTTCGTGATGCTTGGACGTGAGCACAACATAGCGCGCACCCGATTCGCGGAAAACTTTCGCCCAGTAGTCCGGGTTGAACATTTCGCAGGTGAACCCGTTCACGAAATCCTGATATTGGAATTTCTCACCGTAATTGTTGCGATGAAAGTTGACAAACAGCGGATTGACCTTGCTGTTTCCGTCAGCCAGCTTCGCCCAGTACCATTCCGCGTAGCAGTCGTACACACCCGCGCCGTCGGAAGGCAGCGGCCCCCACGCCGGGACACTGAACAGTCCCCAGTGTATAAAGATACCGAACTTGGCGCCCGTAAACCATTCGGGCACAGAACGGCTGTCGATGGATTCCCACGTGGCTTCGTATTTATTCTGCGCCGGAAGCACGGTCGGCAACATCAAACTGATGCAAAGTGCAATGATTCTATTTTTCATGACACGACAAAATTTTTCGGCAAACTTACATGAGAATTTCGAGAAATACAAATATTTCTGCAAATTTTCATGGCAAACGCACGAAAATCAGGGAATCCTTGCATCTTTTCGGGCACACGGCTCCTGTACGGTTCCGCGTATACGCGCCGGCGCATTCTACACACGCATCAGTTGCCGCGCCTGCTTGCGAAATTCGGAGGTAGTCATACCCGTCATGTTCTTGAAGAAACGGCTGAAAAGAGCATGCTCTTCGAAGCCGAGCATAAGAGAAATCTCTTTGGATGACTTCGAGGTGTAGTAGAGCAGTCTTTCTGCTTCGGCAATGATGCGGGTGTGAATCACCTTGATGGCAGGCGGACGGTGATAGTACGACAGGATGTTGGCCAGCGTTTTGGACGACTTGTTGAGCATGTCGGCATATTCCTGCACCTGTTTTTTCTCGCGGAAGTTCTCGTCTACCAGCGCGTAGAATTTGCGCATGATTTCGAAACGGGCGCAACGCCGCGAATACACGCCGTGCTTGCCTCGCACCAGCCGGCAGCAGAGGATGATGGTGCGCTTGAGGATGATGCGCAGCATCTCGTCCTGCATGGAGTCGTGAAACGACATCTCTTCCAGAAAAACATCTACCAGTTGGTTGAGTTTGATGGTATCCTCTTCGTTGACGTGAAAACTGATGACGTTTTGCGAACCGTTGAAAAGCAACCCGTTACATAGCACTTCGCTGTCGTGGTCGATGATGTGGTAGAAACGGTTGTTGAACAGCATGGCACGGTAGCGGCCGTTGATTTTCCCCAACCTCACAGAGTGCAGATACGAGAGAGAAACAATCTCGCCTCCATGGAAAGTGAACGGCTCGTAATTGATGAGCAGTTCCACGTCACCTTCCGTAATCCAGATAAACTTGTAGAGAGTCTTGTCTCGCAACAGCTCTACGTCTTTTTCGAGCGAATCACACAGGATTATCTTGCTCTTGATTTTTGCGTTTTCGTACACATATTTCATAATGATCCGGTTTTATATTTAACGCCCAAAAGTAATCATTATTTTTTTATTTCTGCAATATAAAACTGGAAATTTTATAATGTAGACGAAAAAAAAGTTTGGAGAGGCTGTTCGGATAAAATTTTTTTCACAGTTCGGCGCGGAAAACGCAAGAAATGTATTACCTTTGTGCGCGTCAGGACCGGGTTGCTGCAGCGGGTTTTGTTAAATGCACGTTCATAGTATTACGACAGTAAGATATTCATATTCTTGAATTTTACCGGTCGACAGTCGCAGTCCTGATTTTTTTAATTCATGCATTTGAAGATAGTGAAAGATTATATCCGCGTCTGTAAAAAGAAAAAATAAGACATGTCCATATTATTCAGAAAAAAAACACGGGCAAGAAACAACCTCGTCGTGATGCACGACTGGATGGATCTGCATCCCGCGGCCTCGCCGACCGATTCATACTACCTGCAATTGTGCAACAAAACGCTGAAAATCATCCTTGGCTCGGAATTGAAGGATACATGCGGCTCTGCAGAAAGAGCCATCCGGCAGGCGTGTATCCTGGTCGCCTACTTCGAAGACGTGATCAGCGAAACAGGTCTTTTCCGCACTTTCAATGAGCGGTACAGGGCGCTGTACGGAAACGGCTATCTGCCTTTTTATGACACGACGTCAGACTATTATCCTGACGAAATCAATCTGCACGACATTCATTTTCTTGTCTGGCATTCCCTTTCGCTCTGGCGCCTGGAGGACGGCGGCGGACTGGTCAACCCGTTTTTCCGGGACAGCATCTCTGTGGCTCTCGAGGCTGTATACGACATGTTTGACCGCGAATTTGAACACGCTCCGCAGAACGAAAATATACAGGAGTTTATGCGCCTCCCGCCCCGCTCCGATGTGGACGGGATAAGAAAACGGCTGAATTTTATCGTTAGTCAATCGTATCTCAACGTCATCGAACACAGCGCTTTTATTGACAGGATACTGAAGGATATGGAGAAAGAATCGTTCGAAAAAGACGAGGACGAAGACGAGGATATAGCGGAGTATCTGGAAAAACAGGAGGCACAGTTTTACGATGCGTGCGTAGACCGCATGTTCAACCACTGTTCGTCCCTGCTGGCGCAACATGCATGTGAAGAGCTGGCCGCGCTCGCAGGCGAGGCGCATCCGCAGTATCAGCTTCTGAAGAGCCTTTCCGGACGCAGGATGGGATGCTTCCTCTATCTGAAAGAAAACACGGCGGAAATGATATTCGAACATCTCCCGTCGCAGACACGGGTCAACGTGTCGAAAGAATACCTCACAATTCAAAGTGAACAGCTTTCGCCCAAAGGCTCATGTATGGCGATGGGCATAGTGAAATGGGGCAACGTATGGCAGCAGATGGGATCTGCCGTTGTTTTCGACTATCAGGAACATCAGGACAGAAACTGGCCGGGCGCGTCGGCTTTCGACGATGAGGAGACCAAGGAAACCATTTTGAAAAACATGTACGGCCACTTTCTGCAGGCGAATGACGGAAAACCGGCAGTAATCATAAAGAATATGGAAGACTGGTACGATTTCTACGGTCGCTTTCTTGACAGGCATCTGGAAAAGGCCGGCGAGCAGAAGATGGAAATGAAGGAGACGCTGCTGTCGGAAGCAGTTCGCTTTGTAGAAAGAGAAAATCTGCCTATAACGTTCTTTTTCAACCCTAAGGGCGGGATGGAGTTTTATTACGACATCGCCGCAGTCCCCGGCAATGACGGTTTTGAACCGGAAGAAAAAATTCCGCTCGAAGATTTTTTTATCGAAAGCTTTTATTCCAAAGAATTTGTCGACTATCTGATAGATACCCGTCTGATAGAGACAGTGTCTTCCTTCGAATCGGAAATGGACGCAGCTGTAATTCTCGCCAACCACGACTTTCTGATGAGATACTACAAACAGAAAAACTACTGGACGCGACCCTGTGTTAGCGTGGCGACAGAGAATTAAGTCTCCGTTCGGACGGGGTTCATTTCCCGGCCATTTTATTCTGCAGGTTCTACCTGCGTGCAGTATGTGAAGCAGAACCTCACGGGATAGAACAGACGGGGTTATGAACCCCATCCGAACCGGAGACGCCGCCGGTCGTGTCTGCAAAAGATAGCACTGGATGCTGTATTTTTATATCTTTTATTTTTTTTAACCCGACTTTTTTTCTGTAAAACTGTTTCCTTTTAAAAAAATAGCTTTCTATTTTCCGACGTATTTATTAACAAATCTCTATGAGAGAGACGGCCTCGCGTATATAACCCATACATATTTAATGTACGCGCGCGAATGCATATATATATACTGAAAATAAATTCTCCAAACAACAAAGCCCAGCACCGTTTTCCGAAGAAATAACTCCGGAAAAACCGTTATATCCTATTTATTTCGCATCCCTAAAGTATCTTTTTGCAAATTAGAATCCCCGTCCCGAAGGATGTTTTCCGGAAAACGTTTATCTTTGCCGGAGAAATTTGAATTTATATCATTAACAACCATGAAACGTATAACCGTTATTTCCCTTTTGTTTGTTCTTCTGTGCCGGGGTATCGCCGGGGAGGAACTTTTTGTATCGCCTTCGGGCAATGATGTTGCGCCGGGTACGCGCGAACAGCCTTTGGCTACACTCGCCGGCGCACGCGACCGGATACGCCTTTTACATCGTCA
>JAISXP010000178.1 GCA_031270465.1 Tannerella sp.
CTGCGCGGCTATTGCTGTTGCCGGCACATTGACCTTGATTCTTTCCTTTGCCATACTTTTTTTTCACAAAAGTACGATTCCTTTTTCAATTGTACAAATTTATTGGACTTAATATAAAATACTCTTGATAATGAAGAATTTATTTATTCTGCTGACTGTCCTGTTGCTGTGCGGTTGCGATGATCTGTTCGAGGCGCACTCTTACGCCGGAAATTACCTTTGTCAACCATAATTTGAGTTATTTGAAACAAGGGTAAATCGAAGCAGATTTAAGAATTTCGCTCGTTTCCAAAGCATTACCTGTTTAGGACACACCCGCCAATAAATAGTTGGAAAATAATGAGATAGGTGAAAAACTCATTTTTTTGATAAATCATTGCCGCTGTTTTTCGGTAATGTATTACTTTTGCTGCAAAATTATAATCAAGTCGAAAAATGACACAACTATCAGCACGTTTAACAAGACTGTCGCCGTCCGAGACGCTGGCGATGTCGCAAAAAAGCAGTGAATTGAAGGCTCGCGGGGTCGATGTGATCAACCTTAGCGTGGGGGAGCCGGACTTTTTCACTCCCCCACACATCAAGGCCGCAGCTCAAAAAGCCATTGATGACAATTTCTCGTTCTATTCGCCCGTAGCGGGATATGCAGACCTGCGTGAAGCTATCGCGGACAAACTCAAAAGGGAAAACGGACTGGACTACGGCGCGGCGCAGATTGTCGTTTCCAACGGCGCCAAACAGTCGGTTTGCAATACGCTGCTCTGCATCGTCGGGGCGGGCGACGAGGTCATTGTGCCTGCCCCCTACTGGGTGAGCTACGTGGAAATGGTAAAACTGGCCGAAGGGACGAACGTGATTGTACCGGCAGGCATCGAACAGGATTTCAAAATCACGCCGGCGCAACTCGAAGCCGCCATTACGTCCCGCACGAAGGCGCTTATCCTCTGTTCGCCGTCCAACCCGACCGGCAGCGTCTACAGCCGCGACGAACTGAAGGAGCTGGCCGGCGTCGTCGCCCGCCATCCGGACATCATCGTCCTGTCCGACGAGATTTACGAGCATATCAATTACGCCGGGCAACACGAAAGCATCGCACAGTTTGCCGAAATCCGAGACCGCACGGTCGTCATCAACGGCGTCTCCAAAGCCTATGCGATGACGGGGTGGCGCATCGGATTTATCGCTGCGCCGCAGTGGATAGCGAATGCTGTCAATACGTTGCAGGGACAGTATACCTCCGGGCCCTGTTCCGTAGCCCAGAAAGCAGCCACAGCGGCCTTTTCGGGCGACCAGCGCTGTGTCGAAGAGATGCGGCAGACGTTCCTCCGCCGTCGCGACCTCGGCGTCCGTCTGCTCAGGGAGATTCCCGGACTGAAAGTGAACGTTCCGCAGGGCGCTTTCTATCTTTTCCCCGAAGTCGACGCCTTCTTCGGCAAGCGTGCGGGAGAACACACCGTCAACGACGCGGGCGAACTGGCAATGTATCTGCTCGAAACGGCGCACGTGGCGACCGTGGGCGGAACCGCGTTCGGCGCACCAACCTGCCTGCGACTGTCGTATGCCACTTCCGACGGAAACCTCTCGGAAGCCATCGCACGCATCGGGGCGGCGCTGGCGCAACTGCACTGAGGTGGCTGTCTGTATGAAAACCGCAAATGGACAGGGATCAGAAAGATACATGCCGGGCGGCTATGCTCGCCCTCTTGCCGGTGGCAGCGGTGTGGATTGTGTTCATTGTCGACAGCATCTGCTCGCTCCGTCTCGCGCGCTATGGCCTGGCTCCTCTGGACATAAGCAGATTCTATGGCGTATGCACCATCCCTTTCCTGCACAGCGGTCTCGACCATCTGATTTCGAACACGCCTTCGCTCTTCCTGCTCGTTTTCGGACTGTTCCTCTTCTACGACCGCAAGGCGTGGACGATCCTGCTGAGCCATTACCTTATCAGCGGCTTCGTCACGTGGTGCATGGGACGGCAGGGCTCGCTGCACATCGGTGCGAGCGGACTGATATATGCGCTGGCCGCGTTTCATTTCGCAAGCGGACTTATCAGGAGAGTGCCTCGCCAGATGGCTTTTTCACTCCTGGTGGCATTCCTCTACGGCGGTTTCGTCTGGGCCTTTTTCCCTACATTATATATATACACCTCCGTCTCGTGGGAAGGACACCTCTCCGGCTTGCTCACCGGCATCGCCCTCGCGTTCTACTACCGCCGCTACGGCCCACCGATGCCCACCGACCCCTTTCCCGACGGGGAAGATGACGATGACGGCGATGCAGATGCATACTGGAAAACGGACTGACCGAGCCTCTCCCGTCCGGACGGTAGTTCCCGCCATCCGGACGGAGATTCAGCTATTCAGATATATTGTTTTGATAATTAACAAGTTATTATGCTGCGCACGGCATGATTTTGTGCATTGAATTTAAAGTTCAAAAATTCAAATGCGGCTGAACTGAAAACAGTACAGCGATGAAAAAAAATCTTTTCAAAATTGAAGGCCGCTGCGTCGGACGAAAATCGCTTCCAAAACGAAGAAGCCGGATTTGACCGAAGGCGACACGAAGTTTGTGGCCGTGCCGGAAGGAAAGAACGTAACGGAGTTCCTGACCGGATCCGTCAGAACCTCATTGACCGCAGATTGAAGCCGTTCGGGAAAAATGCGGGCGCGGATAGACATCCCCTTCGCCTGCAGAGGGGCGCTCCATCCGCCGTTTACTCCAGATAATATTCGCCAAAAAGGTCATTCATCTCATCCTCAAAACCGTAGCCGCACCATTGAGAATTGGTCACGCAGTTTTCGCAACGGGATTTGAATTTACTCAGCAAACCTTCCTTTTCCAGGAATTTCAAAGCTGCTTCGAAATTGTTTGCGGCGCTGATGTAGAACGATTCACTCATATCTCCGTACTCGTGAGTAAATTGACAAGCCATTTCCGGTAACGTGACCATTACGTCTGCCAGCAATTCGGGAGACGGATGCAACGCTCTAAAATCGGCGATAGCCTTCTTTGCCACCGAAAAACGCGTTTGTCCAATTCTGTTCGATTTCGGAAAAAACTCTTTGACGATTATTGCCTTGTATTTCTCCATTAATTCCTTCTCTCCCTGCGGATTAAGGTAATGCTCATAGTATTCTTTTACAGGCTTGAACGTATCGTATAACGCTAAAATTTGCTCTGTCAGTTGCGCCTTGGTGAGTGACTGCAGTTCCTTTTTTAATGCTGCTTTTGACATGTTTTTTTGTTTGGCTATTTATTAATATGGTAAGATACCGTCATCTGACGGCTCATACGGCTGTATATTTAAATCATGCCTGGCAAAATACGCCTCTTCGCTTAAATAACATTGGCCTTCTTCATCCCAATATTGTTCATAATCATACATTTCAATATGCCAGCTGCCATTGGTTCCTCTGAAAAGAGGATGCGTTTTTTTCCAGTGTTCGACTAATTTTGTATACTGTTCCCGTTCGGTAAATTCGCCTCTGCGGAAATCTGCCTCGTAATGAAATACGTGCCAAAGGTCAAGAATACCTTTTATTAATTGTTTGATTTGTTCGTCCGAAAGTCTGTCTTCCGGCGGAAAATAATATTGCGGTACGCCGAAGATGCTTTCCATCGTCTGTTCATCTTCTTCCATAGACATCTCCGCATCAATCACATCCCGCAGACA
>JAISXP010000181.1 GCA_031270465.1 Tannerella sp.
TTAAAGGTACATTTCGGCTTGACGATTTCCCAGAGGTTTTTCCCCGGAAAGGATTTCCGGTAATTATAGGCCGAATCGCCCGACAGATACAGTTGGTAATGCCGTTCGAGCGAACATCCACCCAGCGAAAGTTTGCCAAGAGTAACATTTTCGATACCTGCGCCTTCCAGCAAGTCGGGAAGATACTGCATGCCGTCGTCCGTAAAACTGTTTCCGATGCCCAGGATCTTCAGCGAAGCCGGATTTTTCGGCAGAGGGCTGTTTTTGAAATGAGGTATCTGCCCCTGCGCGACGGGGTTCAGAAACAGCAAAAAAGCGCATAAAAACAGGTGAATAAATCGTTTCATGTTAAGTTAATTTTATATTGTTCAGTATTCATTCCGTCTCTCACCGTATGACCAGGTCGCGGATCACGTCCATTCCCGCATGTGCGTTGAGATTTTTCTTCAGGTTTTCGCGGTTAAGCCACAATTCGTTGCGCAGGACGGACGAACTGACTGACACGTGGAGCACCCCGTCCTTCACGTAAAGATTTCGTGTGGCGCGCACTGTAGCCTGTCCCAGAATTTCGCTCCACGCCCGCACAATGCGCGCTTCCATCAGTTTCTGCTTCAACTGCGGATTCGTATCGTAAAAACCCTGCAACAATTCGCTGATATGTTTGGCATTCGATCGATTCATTCTGTCCTGTTGTCAAGTGGCATTACTTCGCCGTTGTCTACTTTATATAATGTATAGTCCTGTCCGATGGCCGACAGTATCCTGTCCAAATATTTTCGGTTCGTATCCGTAATGAAAATCTGACCGAACTGTTCGCCGCTTACCAGTTGGATGATCTGTTCCACACGTTCGGCATCGAGTTTGTCGAAAATATCGTCCAGCAAAAGGATGGGTTTCGTCGTGCCGCGGATTGCCAGAAAAGTGAACTGTGCTAATTTAAGCGCAATCAGGCACGTCTTGTTCTGTCCCTGCGAGCCGGTTTGCCGTATCAGGCAGCCGTCCAGTGTCATTTCCATGTCGTCCTTGTGGATGCCCGACAGCGTATGTCCCACAATCCGTTCCCTCTCCCTGTCCGAAGCCAGCCTGTCTGCCAGGCGGCATGTGGCCAGCTGGGAAATGTACTGCAGGCCAACCGTCTCGGACGAACGGCATATCGCACGGTAATATTCGTCGAACAGCGGAGTAAATTCCCGAATCATTCGCACGCGCTTTTCGTATATCTCCGTTCCGTACGCCTCCATCTGCATCTCCAGCACTTCGAACAGAGCATCGTCACAGCTCTGACTGCGAAGCAGCTGATTCCGCTGCGCCAGGGCTTTGCCGTACTGAATCAGGGCATGAAGATACGGCCTGTCGTGCTGCGAAACAATCAAGTCCATGAATCGGCGCCGGTCTTCGCTGCCTCCCCTTATCAGTTCGGAATCGGATGGCGATACCATCACCAGCGGCAGCAGCCCGATATGTTCGGACAGTTTGTCGTAACTCTTCATATTGCGTTTGAACTGCTTGCGTTGGCCGCGCCGTATGGAGCAGAAGATGGCTTCGCCGTTTCCATCGAAATCATATTCACCCTGAAGAACACATACGTTTTCGTCCCGGCGGAGGATCAGCAAATCCGGCGTATGAACATGACTTTTGCAAAACGACAGAAAATATATCGCGTCCAGCAAATTTGTCTTTCCCATCCCGTTGTTCCCGAAAAAGCAGTTCATCTTGGACGAACACACAATATTGGCCTGCACGATGTTTTTATAGTTTAATATGGATAATCTGTTAAGTATCATTATTATAAACGAAAAATGAATCTGTATAAACCTTTTAAATGGCAGTACAAAAGTAAAAAATATCGATTTAATATTCGATTATTTCCGCAAAAAAACTAATTTTGCGCTCTGAAATTGAGTAACAGGATTTACGAAACAAAATATTAATAGCATACTCATGGCAAAGAAAAAACAGGAAAAAGAAAAGGAACTGGAAGTAGGCGCAATGCTATCCCGTTCGGAACAGTTTATTGAAAAAAACAAGAAACTCCTCACCTATGGCATTTTAGGTGTAGCGGTAATCGCAGGACTGATCATTGCATACCATTACGGATATGCACAGCCGCGTAACGAAAGAGCCAAAGTCGCCATCTTCAGAGGCGAACAGTTTATGGAAAAAGATTCCTTCACCCTCGCACTGAACGGCAACGGCCTCGACTTCGAAGGTTTCGAAGCCATAGCCGACCAGTATGGCGGAACAGAAACCGGTAATCTGGCAAAAGCCTATGCCGGCCTCTGCTACTACAAGCTGGGCGATCCGCAAACCGCCATCAAATGGCTGAAATCCTACAAAGGCTCCCACAGGCAGTTGGCCCCGGCGATGACCGCACTGATCGGTGACTGCTATGTGAGCACAGGCAATACAAAAGAGGCCATCGGCTACTTCGAAAAGGCTGCCGCCAAAGCCGACAACGACCTTCTAAGCCCCATTTACCTGAAAAAGGCAGGCCTTGCCTTCGAAAGCCTGAACCGCTACAAAGATGCGATCAGGGTCTATACGGCGATTAAGGAAAAATACAGCCGTTCGATCGAGGCAATGGACATCGACAAGTTCATTACACGTGCGGAAATAAAGTCTAAACAACAGTAAACATGGCCACTGCATACCAGAATCTGTCGAATTATGATTTCAACAGCATACCGGATGCTTCCGCCATGCGGATAGGACTTGTGGTATCGGAATGGAACGAGATGGTGACGGAAAAAATGCTGGAAGGCGCATGCAACACGCTGGAAAGGCATGGTGTAAAAACCGAAAATATCTGTGTCGAACGTGTACCGGGCAGTTTTGAACTGAATTTCGGCGCCCGCCGGATGGCGGAACATCTTCGGGTGGATGCCGTGATTGTGCTGGGCTGCGTCGTCAGAGGCGATACGCCGCATTTCGATTACGTGTGTTCGGCAGTGACGCAGGGAATCACCGAATTGAATCTTCGATATGATATTCCCTTTATATTCGGAGTTTTAACAACCAACAACCTGAAACAGGCCGAAGAACGCTGCGGCGGCATTTACGGAAACAAGGGAGACGAAGCTGCAATTACAGCAATAAAAATGATCGATTATGCTTGCAGAATAAAAAAATAGTCGTATCTTTGCACCGCATTTTCGAAAAGGGCAGATACCAGAGTGGCCAAATGGGGCTGACTGTAACTCAGCTGGCTTACGCCTTCGGTGGTTCGAATCCATCTCTGCCCACAAATGAATTGAAAATGATTGACTTTGTTGTTTAACAGGCGGAAGTAGCTCAGTCGATAGAGCATTAGCCTTCCAAGCTGAGGGTCGCGGGTTTGAGTCCCGTCTTCCGCTCCAAGCCTCAAACGTCTTAAACCCTTGCGTTTAAGGCGTTTTTGTTTTCCGAGACTTTCTTTTATGTATTAAAAACATGTTCAGGCGTATCAAAATATTGAAATTATTTCACCACATTTGCAGGAAAAATTACAAATAAGTATCCTGAAACCGTCATACCCAAAGAAGCAAACCATCAATTTAAAACGATACAGCAATGAATGAAACAGTAAAATTAAAAGAAGTCGAAGAGAAAGTTATCCACCTTCGCGGATGTAGCGTCATACTCGACAGCGACGTAGCTGCGCTCTACGGCGTGGAGACGCGGGAAGTCAACCAGGCGATAAAAAACAATCCCGACAAATTTCCAAAGGGATATATCCTTCAACTGGATAAAGGAGAATGGGAAAACTTGAAATCAAAAATTTTGACATCAAGTTGGGGCGGCAAACGCAAACTGCCCGTTGCCTTCACCGAAAAAGGCCTGTACATGCTGGCCACCATCCTGAAAAGCCCAAAAGCGACGCAAACGACGATTGCCATCGTAGAGACCTTCGCCAAAATCCGCGAACTTGCCCGAACCGTCGCCCAGCTTTCCGAATCGCCCAAAGAATCCCGCCAGAAAACGCTCATGCAGAAAAGCGGCGACATCATAGCCGAACTGCTCGGCGACGACCTCCACGTCACCGACACCGAAACAACCATCGAGATCAACTTCGCCCTGATGAAGTTCAAACACACCATCAAACAAAAGCAATGAAAAAGCAAAACGAATTACAAATAAATTACAAAACAACAATAACAATCTGTTTCTAAAGCATTATAATACAAATAAAGAATATTACAGGAAAAACATGACAAACAGACGAAATTTTATCAAACAATCATCCGCGATAGTTACAGGAGGATTTTTTGGCGGGAATATATTTTCCGCCTGTCGATCGGAGGAACGGTTAGGCGATGCTTATAATGGCAGGATAATCGATGCGACAATTTGAATGGCACCCCATAATTACAATTAATTTTGTCCGGTCGAAAAATAATTGTATTTTTGCAACTTGAGGAAAAGGTATGAGTAAAGATGATACATCAGATTATACATAAATATTTTTTTTATTTCTTTGTGTATACCTTGTTTTTCGGGGTATTACTCCATGATATGATCGGGCTGGGCAGTCTGAATATAGCATCCGGCATTGTTCTGCTTGTGGCCTATGTCATGTTTCTGTTTTCGACCGGAGACCGCAGAATCAACCGGGGCATTGTCGTCACGCTGCTCATTTTCCTCTTTTACCTTGCATATTCGTTTTTCGTTGCATACAACAATACGCGCGCCATTGCACTCGATTTTCTGATGCAAATCAGACCTTATCTGACGTTTTTCATTGTCATGCAGATGGTGCACTCTTTTCCCGATTCGCGAAAACGGCTGTTGAAACAGTTGTGTTTCAGCATGTGGATATTTTTTATTCCGTTGAGTATCTACGGACTGATCAACCCTGTTATGTTTGCCGGCATGGTCAGTCAGCCTACAAATTATGTGTCGGGCGTAGTCATCCTCTCGCTGCTGTATTTGTATTGCTGTGGATTTTCGCTGAAAGAACGGTTGACGTTTTTGGTGATGCTGTCTGTCGGGTTGATTGTCGTGCATGCCCGGTTTTACGGATTTTTCATTTTGACATGCGTCATCCTGATGTTTTTTAACCGTTCGGACATTTTACTTTCGAAACTGCGCACAGGCATTGCCCTTGTGTTGGTTTTAGGCGCAACGGTTTATATTTCGGAATCGCAAATCACTGATTATCTGTCTGCCCGGCCTGCCGTGGGAAATGAATACGGCTTTGCGGCGCGTTCTACCCTGTATCAGACGGCCGGAATTATCCTGAAAGACTTTTTTCCTTTGGGAAGCGGCTTTGCCAGTTTTGCCTCGGATGCTTCGAAGACGTATTATTCGCCGATATATTCGGATTACGGACTCAGTTCCGTCAACGGCCTGACGCCGCAGGAATGGTTTCCGGTGTCGGATTCCTACTATCCCTCACTGGCGCAGTTCGGAATTGTCGGGATTGCCCTCTACCTGCTGTTTTGGGCTTATATCGTTTGGCTTGCCTTTTCGAAGCTGCGGAAAAAAGGCGAAATACAACCGTTTGTCACGGTATTGATTTTGATAAGTTTTGCCTTTATTGAAAATATATTCGATTCATTTTTTACCAGTAACAAAGGTGTTTTTATGATGATGTTTTTAGGAGTTATTTTTAGCAAATCCGGTATGCCTGCTGTTCACCGGCGAAAGAAAAAACATTTTATTCCTCTGGAAACTGCCCGGCTGACGGATGAGGAAAATGATTCTGACGCGCCGTTCGAAAGCGGGTGGAGAAGAGAAGAAGCCGGAAACGCGGATGAAGCGGATGAAGAAGAACAAATCACGGATTCGCCGGCGATTGCCGCATCTGTTCCGCCGTTGTCCGCAGGAGAAGTCGGGTTGCCTGACGCAGCATTGTCTGACGACGGGATGGAAGAGGAAATGGAGGACGAGTATGACGACTTCGAAGAGTATTGCGACGATGAAAGCGATGGGCGAGACAGCGAACCGTCCGAACGGCAGAGCGAGAATTTACCGGAAAAGCCTGTCGCCATGAACGGTGCGACTGTCGCAGACGGAATAGCCCGAACGGAAACACATGCGTACGGCATTCCGATTCAGGATGAAGATAAAAATGTTGTTCGAAATGAATCGCCTGATATGGAGAATTCGGCAGAAACCGAAACCGTTGCACACGAAAGTGCGCCGGACGGGCATGTATTTGCCGGCGATGAACTGCCGGACGAAGACGGGGAAGACTGCCGGGTGGACGATTCGCATGAAGCATGTCCGCCGCCACCTTCTGCCCCTCCCTGCCAGCCTCGGCAAATAGATACAAACCAAAGAAAAACGGATATGGAAAAAGAATTTCAGGAAGCGCTGGAAAAAATTAAAGTTCACGCGGAAGAAAAACGCCGCCTGCTCAAGGAAAAAGAAGCGGCCGGCGCCGGAGAAAACATTGAGAAAAAAGATGACTCCGAAGGCATTGATTATATTATTTAAAAAAAATGTCGATCCCTCGACCAAAACAATTACAGGACTCTCCGCATTTTTTTTTGCTAAAAATTTGCAGTTTGAAAAAAATGTACTATCTTGCGCCGCAAAACGAAACAGACTGGAGAAATAATGATTTTGTACAGGACAAATATCAAGGTAAAACCGGCTTTTGGTCATCCCGGTCCGTCCGCCAACCGTGAACAGATGTTAACGGGGGGGGGTATTTCGCTCTTTTCCTGCTACTTACGAAATAACATACCCGTCATCCGGAGACGATGCGGACACGTCCGTCCCTCCGGCAAAAACGATGCACGCCCTGTTTTCGCGACGGAGCGCGTATGGTCGTGCACCTCTAAATCTCTAAACAGTGTAGAATAATAAACAGAAAAATAATATAACAATGAAAGCTATTGGTAAAAAATTATCTTTTTTGATGTGTGCGCTTTTACTCGGCGCGAGCGCTTTTGCGCAGGATACTGAGTTTTGGTTTGTGGCGCCGGATGTGACGGATCAGCATACTGAC
>JAISXP010000005.1 GCA_031270465.1 Tannerella sp.
ACGTGAACAATATAATTTTTTATCTTTGCCACGATTTCGCAACCGGGAGGCTACGAAGAAACAAAACCTGATCGCGTAATTTTGTGTGACGAGACGGAATCGCAACGCCTTTCCGACCGTAACACACTGTGAAACAGATATTAATTTTAAATTAAACGATATGACTAAAAGATTTACTTTATTGTTTTTAATCGCCGCGCTCGCCTGCGCGGGCGGCGGGAAGGTGACTGGACAGACTTATTGGGGCGACGGCTATATGTGTAACGGGGGAACCTATCCAGTTAATACAGGTTTTGCCTCCGATGCAGGAATTCTTATAGACGGTGATCGATATACAGATTGGTTCTCAGGGCCTTTTTCTACCACGATTTCAACGCAACCACCATCTCCAATAATATCTCAATCCTCTTCGTTACCATCTGGAGGTGTTTATTATAATGGTACGAATTGGTTTAGTTATTATTATACATCTTCTTATCACTCCTCAAATTATACCAAATGTAATCCGAATAATTCTTGTTATGAGTATACCATACATACGGAAATAATATCATATCCTTCAGCCTCTTATTATAGTGGGAATATGGGATCTGCTGCGCTTGCATATCTTGCAGATCCATCCTCCCATGCCCATGGCCCTATTACAGTAAATGTGACCACAGGAAGCAGATATCTACCCACACATTATCAATATTTTCGCTACGAAAATCCTCACTGGGAACATCGTAAACATGTATATACACCTAGTAATACAACTCATGGGAGTTGGAGTAGTACATTTGTGGTTTCTTCTCAAGGCTATGTACAAAGTGGTTACATAGTTTTAGCAGCCGGGACGAGTGTCAGGCTTCATGACACGAATGCTCTTTATGCAATCGGAACTGCATTGACAACCGCACATGAATTAAAACTTCCCGAATATTATACATTGCGTTTCGACAGTCTTTATACAGGAGTTAATAATGTAACCATAACTGGTAATAGCAGTTCAGAAAGCTCTTCTAACTATTTTAATATAAATAATGCCGATAAAGGTCTCGGATTTTTTAATGGGACATCTGTAGGAGTAACCTTGAACAAAGGATATTTGTTTTTGGGAGAAACTATCACATCAGGTACTGATAACTTTACTGTATATTTGAACGGTACCGGCTATATTGAGAATTATTGGAGAACAGGAGATGCTATTGATGGTGAAGTATACGCCCTTCATAATGATGGGTTTCATGATGTTGCCATTAATTTTAACAGTTTTACTCTTGCCGGTCAAGAATTATACATTTCCAATTCCAATCCATGTAAGCAAATAATTTTCAACAAGCCATTTTCCCCCGGAGGAATAACAGGCACCGGTGGTTTATACATCGGCGTTGCCGGAGCAGGTTCAGGAGGCACGAGGGGCGGTGGAACTACCATATTTAGGCAGCCCGTTACGTTTACGGGCGTAACAGCCGACATTAATATATATGGCGGAAACGTTGAATTTGAGAGCACGGCAACTTATTCTTACACCGGGGAGGCCGGATTAAATGAAATCTATGCACATGGTGCTTGTGCTCAAGGAGATATTCTTTTCAAGGGAGGAACCGTAGCGGTAACAAAATCAGACGGAATAACAAACTGGCATGCAGCACACAATATTGTTACTTCTCCCGGATCTACAGTTGGATATACTAATTCAGGAAATGTTGTGACAACATGGGAGGCCGGAGACAGCATTATCACGAACGACGATGTATCTTTCTCTCATACGGGAAGCGGCGAAACCAAATGGGTGGCCGCAAATAATATTTTTTCAACAGCTTGCAGTAATACAATCTTGTTCACTCATACCGGCACGGGTGATACATACTGGGAAGCAACAAACGAAGACATAAATATCAAACCTGCTGTATCGTTCAGTAAAACCAATATCGATAACGGATACACCGAATGGATAGCCGAACAGAATATCAATACCCATAATGATGTAACATTTACGTCTGCGGGCAATACTACTTCTTCGGGCGGCGGTACGAAATGGTACGCCGGCGACAGCATTATTGTTGATCAGGAATGCAGCCAGCCGAAAACAGTAGCCTTCACAAATAATTCTACTACGGATGATTATATCTGGTGGCATGCCGGTAAAAGTATATTGGTGGACGGAAGCAGCAGCCCGGCTAATCCGATTCAGGTTAACTTCCTGAACCAAGCGCAAAACGACGACGACGTAACAAACTATATGAAATGGCAGGCCAATACTGAAGATATAAGGATCAGACATGCCAAAATCAGTTTCACAACGGACGTGGATAGCAAGGGTTATACGGAATGGTATGCAGGAGACAACATTCTGATGGATTTCAGCAAAATAGATTTTCAGAACGGCACAGTAAGCTCGACAGCCACCAATGAGAATACATACTGGCATGCAGTGGGCGGAGATATTCACGCAAACAATACCCCCATCACCTTTATGAATAACGGCACAGGCTATACCTGGTGGCAAGCCGGCAACGACATCCTTCTGCACGATCAAAGCCCGACCACGTTTACCGACGCGGGAACAGCCAACTGGCTGAAACTGCAAGCCTACCGCGACATCCGCACAGGAATAAACAGCCCGATGGTGATTACCCACAACAGCCCGAATCCGGCGTCTCCCTACAGAGGCGATATTACAGTCGAAGCGACCACAAGAAATGTCTGGACACAAAGCTCCGTAGACATTGTCAACAACGGTATCAACAACAATACATTAATCTATGCCGGCCAGGACATCCGCATCGACAGCACGCTCACCTTTACGACCGGTACTGACGGTATCGAATCGGTAAAACTTCGCGCAGACAACGGAGACATTATTGTCAATACGGGCAGCAGCGATATTCATCCTTCGCATCTTGACCTGACCAGTTTCGTCTCCCCCGCTGACTGGTGCGACACCCATCGCGCAGCCGTAAACTTCACCCTGGCAGGCGCCGGAGTGACGGAATGGTGGGCGAAGCAAAATATCATCGCCACCGACACGATACATTTCCACTACGACAATTCGGGTGGTAAGGCAGGCAATATCCTGCTCCATGCGGAGGTGAACAACATCGACCTTCGCCGCCCGTTCAAAGTCGACATCGACACGGCAAGCACGATTCGACTGGAAGCTCTGGCAGAAAACCTTCCTGCACGACGGAAGAACAAACATGAAGGACATGGAGGCGTTTATGACGGTACGTCGGATGCAAACCTCTATAACCCCGATCTTCATAACCAGACCTACGGCAGTATCCGCACAAGCGATTCTGTCGTAATCAACCGCCTGCACGACGGCGCGGAAGCGGGGCATACGGAAATAGAAGCATACAACGACATTCAGACGGCAATGTTCGACTTTACCAGCGCCAATCAAAAGGGTGATACCACCGATATTGTTTCCCGCATGGGCGACATCTGGCTGGGTTACAGCTGGACAAATCCTGCCCTCTGTTCGACGAACAATATTCCCAGTCCGGTAGGGTTCGACCTGAACCGCTTTATCTACCGCGTGCCGACGACTGCCGGCGGCAAACTGAACATCAAGTCCGGCTACGACGACACCAACACGGATCCATACGGCGGCGGCAACGTCTACTTCACACATATCGTGGACTCGCTGGGCAAAGGCGGAACCTACAATACCGAAATCAGTATTCCGTATTCCAATATGTTTAGCTGCACCAACGGACTGTATGGCGCGAATTACGAACGCGCCGGAATCATCGGCGGCGTAGCGCGCTGCCAGTCCTTAGTGACGCCGCCAAGCAGTGTCCTGTGCACGGATACGGGTCTGATACATGTCGGCAACGACGGCAACCTGCTTGTGAACGCCGGCACGCGCGGAAATATCATCTTCAACAACGGCGCCTATCTGCAGTTTCAGGAAGGATTAGGCAATGCCAAGTTCCTGACACAGTGGGGCGACATTGACATGCGCCATCCGTTCGACGTCGATTCGATGAGCGGCAGCGTGCTGTTCTACGCAAACAGTTTCCTGTCCAACAAACTGAACGTGCTGTGCGGATGTGACGAACAGCGCAACAACGTCTATCTGCAGGACTTCCGCTACATCGGACACGGCAACAGCGGCAGCGTCTTTATCGGCGCCGACAACAATATCAAACTGCAATACGGCGGACTGCGCGCCTCCGCGCCTACGGCTCGCGACCCGTTCTATAATATATCGGGTTATGCGAACAACCAGTGCAGCACCAACAACTATCACTGCGACGCGGACACGACCGTAAATCAGGCGCGCCACCTGCTCCTGAACTTCGACAGGGATACAACGGGTGCACCCGTATCCTCCGGCGGTTTTGCAGCCGTAGCATCTGACCTGATCGACGTTTACCGCAATATCGTCTATTACGGCGGCAACGGTTCGGGTATGGGTTCGGTGCCCGACTACAACACGCTCCACGGCGAAGGCGTAGCCGGATACGGTCTGTATATCAAGACACAGGCCAACAAACGAAACTGGAACATCGCCGACTATATGATCGATCACCAGGCGAATCCGCTGGTGGGCGCCGCCTGCTCGGACGACGGCTGCAGTTCGACACTCAGCTTCCTCCACAACACCGCCCGCGTGACGTTCCACTCCGACGCGCGCATCTATACCCAAGGCCAGCGGTCGCTTATCGCATCGCCGGTGCTGGAGACCTACGGCTTCCTCGACCTGAACACGTCGCTCGACCCGAGTTCGAGAACGGCCATCAGAATACAGACGGACAGCCTGATCATGCACGACAGCCTGATCATCGACGGCTCGCGGACAACCTTCGCATCGTGGAGTCCGCTGCGCCGTAACATGCCCGTCTTCAAGTTCGGACATCAACGCACGACGCCTCCGTTCAGCCAGAGCGGCTGCAGCGACTGCTATACGCACGAACTGGATGAAAGCTCCAGCGGCCGCAGCCCGTTAGATACGATATTCGTCACCTACCGCAACGGCGCCTCCGTGCCGCGCCTGCATACGCTCGTGGCCGACCAGACCGTCCTGTCGTTCCTGACAGACAGCTTCGACCACACGTACGGCAACCCGACAATCAACGCGAAGTTCTACGTCGACACGTTCAAGATTCGCAATCACGTGGAACTGCTCGAGAAGGAGCATAATACGCACGACGGTCACTTCGAACTGATTTCGGAAATACAGATGACGTCGAAAGACTATGCCGGCATCTACGCCCGCCACCTGCACCTGGAACCGGTCGCACCCGAATGCTCGGACTTCGGATACAGCCAGTTCTGGCCGTTCTTCAATACGCTGGACGTCATCCCGACGACGAGGTTCGGCGGCTACGGATGGATCCATTCGGATGTGCACCTCTCGATCGGCGGCTACCTGGCTCCGGGCTACGCCTCGCTGGGACGCGACGGCAACTGCTACGAACAGAAGTCGGGCTACCTGCGGATGAAAGACCTGCGCATCGACAGAGAGGCTAACCTGAAAGTATCGCTTGGCGAAAGCGCCGGCTTCTACAAGGAAGAGTACTACTGCGACGACGAAGGGGTTACTTACATGCTGGGCGAATTTGCAGACTTCATCGATGTGGATTCGCTGAGCGTCTACAGCGAAACGCCGATAGAGGTCGTGATACGTCCCGAAGGGCTTAACCTGGAACCGGGCGAATCGCGCTGCTTCCCGATCCTCCGCTACAATAAAATAGCGGCGGCAAGCGTACTGAACCATTTCACGCTGAAACAAAACAGACTGACAAGCAAGGATCATCCCAGCATCAACGAATCGTATCCGATATATCTTATTGCCGATACGGTCTGCCACATACTCAGCATCTGCGTAGGCAAGGAACCGGTGCCGCAACTGGTGCGCACAGTGACCATCCCGGCCGTACCGGGCGTGAAAACGGATCCGCCCGCAGGCGTACATTATGTGGACGCTCACGGCAACTTCTCTTTCAAAGCCATCTATTCGACCAGACTGCCGCTGGCGGTAAAGACCACCCGCGCAACCATGGAAGAAGAAGTGATCGGCACACTGAACGAGAACGGCGAATACGAATACTTCATTCCGCAGATATACAAACATATCGTCATCTCTTTCGGACCGGAATATGCCGACGCCGATACGCCGGACGGCACACGGATATGGTCGCACAACGAAACGCTGTATATCAAGGTGGAACGCGAAGATGTGGCCAGCGTCTACTCGATAACGGGACAGCTGATCAAACGCATCGACGTGGCCGAAGGCAATACCGCCGTGCCGATGATACGCGGCGTATATATCGTCACGCTGAAAGATGGCTCGATACACAAGGTGATAATCAGATAAGACGTAGTACGAAATAAATACATGTAGCGGTCTTCCCGTGTCCCGTAGGGACATGGAAGGCCGCTACAGTTTATTTATTTGTATCCCTAAACAAGCATGTAACGGTTCGATTTCATGTCTCGTAAGGACACGGGAAGACGCCACGGTTTATTTATTTTGTATCCCTAAACAGCATGTAACGGTTCGATGCCCTGTCCCGTAGGGACGCAATGTTGGTAGAAAATACGTGCCACACACCACGCTCCCGTCCCGTCAGGGACGGAATGTGTTGGGAAATTCACATCTCGTCCCATACGGGACGATACGTCGGTGGCGGATTGCCTGTTTTTACCAACATTGTGTCCCTACGGGACACGGGAAGACGGAATGTGTTTATCATTCAACAAGCTTAAAAACGTATTTTTCGTCGTATTCCACCCCAAATGCTTTCAGAAAATCAATGTATTCTGTTACAAAATCCTTCTTTTTATGGTGTTCCGCCTGGCGATTGATGTATTGTATCACTTTGTTCAACTGCGATTTTGAATACGAGAACGCACCGTAGCCTTCCTGCCATGCGAACTTGCCTCTGACTAATCTTTGTTTATTTATCCATTCGGACGATTCTTCTTTCACTGCTTTCATCAAACCGGATAATGATTCTGTGGGATGCATGCCAAACAAAATATGTATATGGTCGGGCATACCGCCGGTTTGCAACATTTTGTGTCCGTGATTTTGGATAATCCCGGTAATGTATCTGTACAATTCCTCCTTCCACGTGTCGGCTATCAGTGATATGCGGTTCTGGACAGCAAATATGCAGTGAATGTGTATTTGTGTATATGTGTTTGGCATAATTTATTGTTTTATATTTATATGATGCAAAATATTTTCAGGGCAATATTATCACCTCTCCTATCCATATTCCCCCGTTCGGACGAGGTTCGAATCTCGTCCGAACGGGAAGTTTCAGCCCTTTCCTCTATTCTTCATTTTTCATTTCTTCCGGCATCATCACCACTTCCACATAATTGCCCTGCCCGATGAGTTTCTTCGCAAAATCCTGCACCTGCGCCGGTGTGATGCGGTTCAGAATGTCTCTGTACGACGTAAATCCGTCGAAGCCATAGAGATAATATCCGTCGAGCATACCCAGCCAGTAGCTGTTTTCCTGGGACGCTTCGTCGTGACGTTTGAGCATGTTGTCGCGCGTCTTGACGAAATCGGCTTCTCGCGGGCCGTTCTGTACGATGGCGGCAAGCTCGTCTCTGACGGTGGCAGCGAGTTTGTCATGCAGTGCCGGGTCGGTGTCGAAGCTGATCTGCAGGATGGTACGCCCCTTCGGGAAGTCTGCCATGTTGATGTTTGTCCCGACGTGATACGAACCGCCCTCGTTCTCGCGCACTTTTTCGGTATAGACGAGGTCGAGGATTTGTTTCAGCGTTGAGGCGAGCACAAGATTTTCCAGGTCGTAGGTCATTTGTCCCGAATGGAGCGTCAGGACGGTAGCCTTGGGCGTTTCCATCGTGCGGCTGAAACGGTTTGTATATTTCCCCTGTCGCAGGGCGGGCAGACGGGCGGCATTACCCTGCTCCGTACGGTTCAGCGCCGGCAGCGTTGCCAGATACTGTTTCATCAGAGGTATCATGCTGTCTTTGCTGATATTGCCCACGAAGACGAACGTAAAGTCGGACGCATCGGCAAAGCGTTCCCTGTACATTTCCATGATGCGGCTGTAGCTTGCCTTTTCGAGGTCGTCCGTACAGATGCGGCCTGCCAGCGGATTTTCTCCGTAGACGGCTTTCGTTGCGGAATCGCTGAATGCCACCATCGGGTTGAGTTGCAGGTTTTCCAGTTGTCCGCGCAGACGGCCGGTCAGCGAGGCGTAGGCTTCGTCGTCGCTGCGGGGCGCGGTGAAGAAGAGGTAAACCAGTTCGAACAGCGTGCGGATGTCGGACGGCACCGTTTCGCCATTGAGGCTTTCGGCATTGCCCGTCAGCTGGACGCTGCACGATATTTTTTTGCCGGCCAGCGCCTTCATAAGTTGCGTGGTGGATAAATCGCCCAGTCCGCCGACGCTGGCTACGTTGTTGAACAGTTTCAGGTTGCTTGCCTCTCCGGCATCGAACAGCGTACTCCCGCCCGGACTTGATGCCTTCATGACGATCTGGTCTTTCTTGTAATCGGTCTCTTTCAGGACGACTTTTGCGCCGTTGCCGAGCGTATACACCGTAGCGTCGAACAGTGGATCCTGTTTCGTTTCGACGATTTCGCCCGGCGCGGGAAGCGCGTCGATCAAGGTCATGCCGGCCGTTTCCTCTTCGTAACCTTCGACGGGAATCGCCTGCTTCTCGCGGAAGGACGCCAGCAGCTCCTCTTCCGACGGATACGTCTCGTGGTCAGGCCCCGTCAGGCTGATGACGATGTTGCCGTCGCCGATACACCGGCTTACATACTGATTCACCGCTTCGACGGGAATGGCCGGAGCTATCTGTTTCATTATCTCATATTCCATCTCGATGCCGGGGACACATTCTCCGTCGGTGAAATGGCGCACATATTCGTTGGCAAACGATTCGTTTTGCTCGTTATCGCGTTCATTATAGGCCGATTCGGTCCATTTCAGGATGTTCGTGCGCGCACGGTCATACTCCGATGCGGTGAAGCCGAACTTTTTGACGCGGCCGGTTTCCGTCACCAGCGTTTCCAGCGCATCGTCGATGCCGCCGGGGTTGACGATAGCGGCGGTCGTCCATGCGTCTTTTGTCTTGGCTATCATGTATTCGCCGTCGCCGGCATAAGCGTTGATGAACGGAGGATTCGCCTTCTGGAGGATTTCGCTGAAACGTTCGTTCATGACGGACGAAATGACCATTCGGATATAATGCATCATGTAGTCCACGATGGAGCCTTTTATTTCGTCGGGGACCTTGTCGTGTTTGTAGTAAAGACTGAGTGTCAGTCGTGTAGATTCCCTGTCCGTAGCGATGGAGACGAGCGGTTCACCGTTGTCGGGGACAGGCTCCCATTCGCGTTCGGCGGGATCGACCGGCGCGGGAATATCGGCAAACATTGCTTTCACCGCCTGTTCCACTGCGTCGGCATCCACGTCGCCGACAATGACGATTCCCTGCAAGTCGGGTCGATACCATTTCCGGTAATATGCCCGCAGTTCGTCGGGCTTGAAATTGTTTATCACGTCAATCGTCCCGATGGGCAGGCGGCTGGCATACCGGCTGCCGGGATACATCCTGGGCAGTTGCTGTTCCCAGAGGCGCATCTGTGCATCGGTGCGTGTCCGCCACTCTTCGCGTATGATACTCCGCTCCTTTTCTACCATCGAATCGGCGAGCGTCAGGAATGCCGACCAGTCGTGCAGCACCAGCAGGCACGAATCGACAGTTTCCCTGCGCGTCACGGGCACGTTCATCAGCATGTATACCGTTTCGTCCAAACTCGTATAAGCGTTCAGGTTCTCGCCGAAGCGCATTCCGATACGTTCGGTATATTCCTTGATACTAAGGGTTTCGTCCGGAAAATTCTTTGTGCCGTTGAAAGCCATGTGTTCCAGAAAATGCGCCAGGCCGCGCTGATTTTCTTCTTCCTGCATCGAGCCTACATTTTGCACGATGTAGAACTCCGCCCGCTCTTTGGGCAACTCGTTGTGACGGATATAATAAGTCATCCCGTTGGACAGTTTGCCGTAGCGCACTTTAGGATCGATCGGCAGTTTTTCCACCGCCGACGACTGGGCAAACACATTGCCGGCCATCATGGAAATGCCACATAATAAAATAACTAAATAAGAATGCTTCATTATCTTCAAATATTTTGGTTATAATCCACGGCAAAACTACCTAAAAAACAAATGAAATAAAGTGTTTTTGCCGGGAAATAATGTTTATCTTTATCAAAAAAATCAAACTACCCGGCGCGTATGGGCAAAGAATGCTTTGGAGTGACGGAATTACAGTTTTTAAAAAAATATCTTGCAGATGAAGAAAATGTTGCTTATTGTATTTGCGTTGTGGCTACAGTGTTTTTCCGCACCGGCTACCAACAATCTGCGACTGCCCGACATCAGATCTCTGAGTATGGGAGGCAATGGCGGAGCACATTCGGCGTTTTTCAATCCGTCGCTGCTGGGGATGCAGGCGGAGAGGACGTTGCGCGCCGACTATTACAGTCGCTATTCGCTGAAGGAACTGGCTACGCTCAGCAGCGGTTTCTGCTATCCCAACCGCATCCTTCCCGTCGGGCTGCATGTGGCTTCGTTCGGATACGATGAATATCGCGAGAGCCTGTTCCGTCTTTCGGCGGGCAAGCGGCTGAATGAGGCGTGGGCTTTGGGTGTCGGCGTGCAGTATGCCGTTATTCAGTCGGAAATACTCGAATCGGACGCCACACGCATCTCGGCCGACATCGGAATCACTTTCCGGCCTGTTGACAACCTGTCGACGGGATTGTCGATAATTAATTTCCCCTCCGTTTCGCTGAACGAAGAGGGCGTCGACAGCAAACGTATCGGCGCCTATCTTGCGGAGTTGAACGCGAACTGGAACATGATGAACGGCGTGTTGATGACTGCCGGCATCGCCCATTGCAAAGAGACGTCGCTGCTGGCGTCGTTCGGAATGGAATATCTTGTGACAGACGATTTCCATCTCAGGGCAGGCATACGCACATCGCCTTTCCAGCCTTCCCTGGGAACAGGTTACCGCCTCAACGGCGTCATGATCGACGCGGTAATGATTTATCATCCCGTGCTGGGCGCAAGCCTGGGGCTGGGATTGTCGTATTCCTTTTAATCAGCGTGGAGGGGCAGTCATGAAACGATGGTTGACAATGATGCTGACAACGTTTTTTATTTCATGCTACAATGCAGAATGTCAGGAAAGCATTGCCACAGAAAAGTGGGTTGAATATATTGAGAAACTGGCTGAAGAGACGGACGACGAGGAACGGATGGAGACGCTGTATGCCGAACTGTCGTATCTTTCGGAGCATCCGTACAATCTGAATACGGTCACGGCGGAGATGCTGAAACAGTTGCCGTTCCTGTCCGATGCGCAGGTCGAAGGCATCATCGCCTACAGGCAGCGCTACGGCAACATGGCGACGGTCTACGAGTTGAAAAACATCGAGGCGCTGGACTGGCCGACCGTCGATTTGCTGCTGCCGTTTGTGTATGCAGGCGACGTGGCGCCGGCTAAGCGGGCGCTGAATGCCGGCAACCTTGCAAGATATGGCTCGCAGGAGTTTGCCGTGCGTTTCGACCGCGTTTTCCCGTTGAAGGAGGGATACCGTCCGGCGCCGGACAGCGTGGCGCAGCCATCGCCCAACAGCCGTTACCTTGGCCAGCCGTTTTACCACGCACTCCGCTATTCGTATGCCTTCGACGACCGCCTGCAGGCCGGACTGGTCATGGAAAAAGATGCCGGCGAGCCGTTTCTGAACAGTCGCCGGAAGGGATACGATTATTATTCAGCGCATCTGCTGCTGCGCAATATGGGATGGCTTAAAACCTTTGCGGCAGGCGACTACAAGGCTTCGTTCGGACAGGGACTGGTGCTCAGCCATGACTTCAACTCGCGGATGAGCGTGATTTATTCGCAGGCCGGAAAGCGGAACAACGGTTTCAGGCGTCATTACTCTACGGGCGAAAGCGGTTTCTTCAGAGGTCTGGCCTCGACCGTCAACTGGAAAAATGTCGACCTCAGTCTCTTCTTTTCCCGTCGCCGGGAAGACGGGAATGTGGAAAACGGCACGATCACTTCGTTCAAAACGGACGGGCTGCACCGCATAGAAAGCGATATGGAGAAGAGAAACACGTTTTCGTCGCGGGTGTTCGGCGGGAATATCCGTTATGAGACGCCGTCGATTGCCGTCGGGATGACGGCCTTGACGCATGATTACGGACATCTGTCCGTCGCGCCCGAACCGCATCCCTACAACGTGTATTATTTCAGGGGCACGCGCAACGCGAACGCAAGCGTGGACTACAGTCTCCATCTCGACCAAATCAGAGTATTCGGCGAGACGGGCGTTTCGAAAAACGGCGCGTGGGCTACACTGGATGCGATACAGTGGACACCCGCCACGTCCCTGTCGTCGCTCATCCTGTTTCGCTCCTATGCGCGCGACTATCAGGCATACTACGGCCATGCCTTTTCGCAGAACAGCAATGTGCAGAACGAACAGGGGCTGCATCTGGGACTGAAAATCACGCCTGCTGCCGTTCGCCTGAGTTTTTCGGGCTACGTCGACTTTTTCCATTTCGCGTGGCTGAAATACGGGGTCGACGCTCCTTCGTCGGGCTGGGAATACATGGTGCAGGCCGACTATGCGTCGGACAAAAATTCTTCGGCGTATCTCCGCTACCGTTACCGCCGGAAAGAATCCAACCGCACGGCGGACGACGAGCACGAAACGGAGGTGCTGCCCTACAGCCAGCACCGCGTCAGAGGTCAGTTTGTGTTCACACCCCGGCCGTCGCTGTCTTTCCGCACGGCGGCAGATGTATGCATCTACGACGAGGTGCGCGGAAAAGAAAGTCGCGGACTGGCGCTGTCGCAAAGCCTCGCATGGAAACCCTCCGCGCATTTGCAGGCGGATATGTCCGCAGCCTGTTTCCGTACGGACGATTACGACAGCCGCATCAGTTCGTACGAGAAAAAACTCCTGTACGTCTACAACTCGTCATTCCTGTATGGCGAGGGCTTCCGCTGCACCGCCACCGTACGCTGGCTTATACTGAAACGGCTGACGCTCTCCGCCAAAATCGGCTGGACCCACTACACGGATCGCGACACAACCGGCAGCGGCCTCGAAACCATCATGGGCAAAAACCGTATTGAACTGGATTCGATGCTGCGATGGAGGTTTTGACGCCTGAGAACGATTGGATGAATCGTTCAAAGATTCAGGGGTTTCCAACGGAAGCGTCCCGTTTGTCGGTGAATACCTCCCGGATCTATCTGACTTGATGCGTCAGCAGCCCGATGGTGCGCCCTCTGTTGCCGACGGCGCAGTAATACATGTAGAAGGTGCTGTTTTTTGAGTTGAAGACGAGCGAAATCTTGTGGGCATACTGTTTGTCAAGTCCCGAAGGATGTCCGCCGAATATGTACAGCGGTTCGGGGTCGGCAGTCCAGTGCAGCAGGTCTCGCGAGAAGGCGATCATGATGCTTGCGCCGCCCCGGCCTACGCCGAAGTAGAACATCGTCCAGTGGTCGCCGTCGCGAAACACCTTCGCATCGGAGGCAAACTCGGCGTCGTAGCCGCCGGGACGGTTTTCGATAACCGGATTAAGCGGGTATCGCACCCAGTGAATCAAGTCGTTGGACAGAGCCAGTCCCATCTGCTCGATGCCACCCCGGGCGGCATTGTAGAAGTTGTAGTAAGCGCCGTCGTGTTCCACCAGCCAGGGCTGATAGATGCAGTCCTTTTCCCATTCCTTGCAATCCTTCTGATAGACCGAGAGGATGGGTTCGTCGGAAGCGCGCGTCCATTGCAGCCCGTCGCTGCTTGCGGCAACGCCTTCGTAGCCCGGCCGCAGTTCGTATCCGCCCTGTCGGGGATAGCAGCCGTAGAGCGTCCAGTAGCGGCCGTCTTTACAGCGTAGCGTGCGGGGCGCTTTGACGTCCCAACTGTCGTACAGGTATGCGCCCACCACGCATCCGCCGTGGTCGAACTCGCCCTCCCGGCCGAAACCCATCGCCAACTTAGGGTTCGTCCAGTGAACGAGGTCGCGGCTTTCGACGACGAACGAATTGTATCCCTTCCCGTTGAATCCGATAAAACTCATGTACCATACGTCGGGATTGCCGTCCGTCTGATAGACGCACGGCACGTCGTAGCTGTGAAAGTCTTCCGCCCCGGGAATCCTGTAATCTGCCGGAATCACCGGGTCGGGGTGATACGTCCACCCGCGATAGGGCGTACTCCACAGCCGCAGTGTCTCGGCATCTACCGGCGGTGCCGACTCTTTTGTCTGCTGACCATTTGCGTGACACAGTGTAAGGCCTGTGATGCACGCTGCGATAATAAGTTTCATAAATTTCATATCATTATTCAGAAATAAAAAAATTAAATGCGTATAAGAATGTTCACTGCCTGAAGCGTCTGGCCAGTTCATCGTCGGTCAGGACGGTCATGATGGTTTTGCCGTCGGGCGTGAGGTTGTTGGCTTCCATCGAGAAGAGAGCGGCCGCGATGGCTTCCATTTCTTCTGCCGTCAGCGTTTTGCCATGTCTGATGGCTGCCGTTTTTGCCAGCGAGAGCGCCAGTGTTTCAGCCCTGCGGCCGTTTCCGGCGATGCCGTGTTCCATGATGTCGCCGACGATTTCTTTCAGCAGACCTGCCGGATTGCAGTCCTGCACGCCCGCAGGCAGCCCGTTGATCGAGTAGCAGTTGTTGCCCATCGGGTTCAGTTCGAACCCCAGCCACTGCAGTTCGTCGGCCACGACAGGCATCAATGCGGCTTCGGAGGGCGTCAGTTCGACGATTTCGGGGAAGAGAATCTTCTGCGAGACGCTTTTGCGCTGCGTCATGTTCGACAGATACTGTTCGTAGAGGATGCGTATATGTGCGCGGCGCTGGTCGATGATGACCAGTCCGGATTTGAGCGGAGTGATGATGTAACGGTTCCGGAACTGAAAGTACGATGCGGCGACGTCCGGAAACAGTGGGAGGCCGTCGTCGCGCCCGTCCGCCGCCGGCGCGGCGAAGTCTTCCTGCTGCGTGGCGTCGCGGTCCTGTTCGAACCCTCTGTAGAGCACCGCCCAGTCCTGTTCGGAGCCGGCGGGATGCGACGTGGAGCGGAAAGGATTGTATTGATGATCGACCTGCAGCCGGGGGGGGGCGACGGTGGCGCCGGCGGGGTTGTATACCGGTATGTCGAGTGTTTTTTCCGTATCGAAGTCGATGCTGGGGACGGCGTTCGCCCTGCCCAGCGTTTCGCGCACGACGGAGGCGAGGATTGGCCATATCGAGCGTTCGTTCTCGAATTTTATCTCCGTCTTGGTCGGATGGATGTTGACGTCGATGGTCGACGGGTCCAGCGTCAGGAAGATAAAATAGTCGGGTATTTCACCTGCGGGCACCAGCGGTTCGTATGCCTGCATCACCGCCTTGTGGAAGTAGGGATGGCGCATGTAGCGGCCGTTGGCGAAGAAAAAGTTGAGGACGCCTTTGCGTTTCACCGCGTCCGTATGCCCGATGAATCCTTCGATGTGAACGATGGCGTTTGCCGTTTCGAGCGTGAGCAGTTGCTGGTTGAATTTTTTTCCGAAGACGTTGATGATGCGCTGGCGCAGTCCCGAGGCGGGCAGGTTCAGGAGTTCCGTTTCGTTGTGTTTCAGCACGAAGGCGATATGCGGAGTGACCAGTGCGACGCGTTCAAATTCCTTTATGATGTTTCTCAGTTCCGTTTCGCAGGATTTGAGGAAACGCCGTCGCGCCGGCACATTGTAGAACAGGTTTTTGACGGAGAAAGCGCTGCCTTCGGCGCCGGCGTCAGGCTCGATGAGTTCGAGTGTCGAGCCGGCGATGGATAATTTCGTTCCCAGTTCGGCGCCCTGCAGTCGCGTTCTGAGTTCGACCTGCGCCACGGCGGCGATCGACGCCAGCGCTTCGCCGCGGAAGCCCATCGTGTGTAGCCTGAAGAGGTCGCGTGCATCGACGATTTTCGAGGTGGCATGGCGTTCGAAGGCCATCCGCGCATCGGTTTCCGACATTCCCTTTCCGTCGTCGACGACCTGTATCAGCGTGCGTCCCGCATCTTTGACGTGCACGGCGATGCGATGCGCACCGGCGTCTACTGCGTTTTCCATCAATTCCTTCACGACGGACGCGGCATTCTGTATCACCTCGCCTGCCGCAATCTGGTTCGCGATATGGTCGGGTAGCAAGTGGATGACGTCGCTCATTGCTTTATGAACAGGAACCAGAACACAATGGCGAGGATGGTCAGGACAAGAATCAGTCGCATGTTTTTGTACACGCGGTTGCGGATGTCGTCGCCCTTCATCCTGCTTTTTTTCAGGTGTGTCGTCCCTTCGATGAAAGATCCTTTGATGGAAGGCTTGTAGTCTTCGGGTCTTTCGTCCAGTACGCCCATCTCTCTTTTCACCTTGCGTATACGGTCTTCAAGCGCTTCTTTTCGCGGGTTCCAGTAAATGGGTTTGTGCTCGAACTGGCGCGGCTTGCGCATGCTGTAAAACGAAAACAGTCTCATAGTGTCTATTTTTTTTCAGATTTGCGGTGCGAAGTTACGAAATATATTGCTTCTTACGGGTTTTTCGTCCGCATTTCTTTCGATCACGCGGTAGATGTCGTCCCTGTCGAGCGGACGCAGGTAGTCGTACCAGTAGAAATTTTTCAGTTTGCGCTGTTCGGGCGTGAGGAGAAAGATCGGCGTGAGCGTGCCCTGCGGTTCCGGCCACACCAGAAGTTTTTCCAGTTTGCTGTTTTTGAACCATATTCTCAGGTAGCTGCTTTGCGTTCTGTTCATCTCCGTGATTGTACCGTCTTCTTCAGCCGAGTACCAGATTGTTTCGGCGTTGCCGTCGATGTATATCATGCGAACGGTTTTCCCTTCGAACCAGGCGTACATTTCCCGTCCTTTCAGTTGGTTGAAGGCGGAAGAGTCCAACTGCTGCACGGCAAACGAGAATGGCTGGACGAGGATGTAGTCGACCGTGCTGTCGCGCATGTAGGTCTTGATGGTGTCGCCGAAGAGCTGATACTGTTCGTTCCACAGGACGGGGTCTCCGTACATGTAGAGGATGGAGTCTTTCGTGTCGAAGAGCATGGAGTCGCATACACCCTGTATGTCGGTACGGTAGAAGCGGACGCGGCGGGAGGCTTTCAGCACGCGGCGGGAGGAATCGGCGGTCGCCATTTCGAACGTATCGGCGCGCATGTAGAGCGTGTCGCCCTGCGAATATTCCAGACATCGGGCGCTGTCGGTGGCGAAGGCAAATTCCGTCTTTTCGTGATAGTGTCCGTACTGTCCTTCGAGGATGATTTTGTTCAGCGTGTCGTGTATGAAGATGTTGCCGAAAGCTTCGCCGAATCCGGTTGCACGGTTGTAAACAATCGAATCGCCGGTGAGCAGGCGGTCGCCGGAATGTATTTCCGAGCGGTCAAGCAGGAGCGAGGTGTTGTCGGCCGTATTGTACCATCCCCTCGAGGTGTGAACCGTTCCGCTGTCGGATACGATGACGGAGGGGCCGAGGATGGTGGCGATTTTTGTGCCGGTATCGTAGTGCAGGGTGTCGGAAGAGAGGTCGAACTGCGGATTTTCGAGGCGTACGCTGTCCTGAAATATGGCCAGCTTCGTCGAGGGCGAATATTGCCCGTAGAGCGAAGTGAGTTCATTTTCGGCGTCGACAATCATCCCGTGTTCGAAATAATATCCGATGCCGGTCGTGCGGTCGTAGTTCAGGCTGTCGGTGAAGAGGGTGACGACCGTGCTGTCGGACTGAATATTTCGCATTACTACGTTCATCCGCATTTTGGCTATTTTCGTATTGCCGTCGTAGAGGAGATAGTCGCCGTGAATGTCGAGCGTATCGCCCTGTTCCATGCAGACATTTCCGAAGGCTTCGAGCGAACTGCTCTGTTCGAAGAAATAGGCGCTGTCGCAATACATGAACGAGCTGTCGTGGCGGAAGCGGATATTGCCGGTCAGTACCTGCCGGTCGGCGCTTACCGCCTGGTCGAACGACTGCACGTCGGCATGTTCCAGATAGACTACCGACGTTTTCGGAGACGCCGTGCTGTCCTGCTGCTGGGCAGATATATGGACTGCAAGCGCCGACAGCAGAATAATGAAGAGATATGCTCTGATTCTCTTCATAACCTGCCGCTCAGCCCGGCATATACAGCAATATACATCCGGCGTATATTTGTGTATATACGGGAGTTTCATAACCGTTTATCTTACCCATCCCGGATACTGGAAGTCGCATACGCGCCATCCTTCGGATATGCGGACGTACGTTGTCTTCTGTTTTTTCGCCACCCAGTCCGAGAGGAGGTCTTCCCTTTTCCGGTTTTCGACTACCGACTTGAGCGCCTGATAGTCGTCGGCCAGATTGGCTCTGTGGCTCGACGTCCTTGTCTTGAGCCTGACGATGGCAATTACTTCCTTCTGCTTGCTGGTAATCATTCTGAAAGGTTTGGAAATTTCGCCCGGCGCCAGCTTGTCTACGACGATGCCGACTTCCTGGGGGAGTTCTTCCATTTCGAATTTGGGTGTTCCGTAGTTCTGGCTTTCGTAGTCCTGATTGACCATCAGCCCCTTGTTGTTTCGCGTCTCCTTGTCGTACGACAGGTAGGTAGCCGCTTCGTCGAAAGTCAGTTTGCCGTTTAAGATGTCCGTGTAGAGGGAGTCCATACGCGCCGACGCTTCGTTCAGTTCTTTTTCCGACACGCGCGGTTTGAGCAGAATGTGGCGACAGTTGATGCGGTCGCCCCGTTTTTCGATCAGCTGGATGATGTGGAAGCCGTATTCCGTTTCCACGATGTTGGAGACTCTTTTGGGATCGGTCAGGTTGAATGCCACATTGGCAAATTCGGGCAGGAGGTTGCTTTTACTCGTAAAACCCATGTCTCCGCCGCGCACTGCCGAGCTGGGGTCTTCGGAATACATGCGCGCCAGGGTAGAAAACTCCATCTGTCCGCTGTGAACCTGTTCCGTGAATTCGCGCAGGCGCGCCTTGATGGCGTCGGTTTCTTCGAAGGAGATCCGCGGTTCGAAGGTGATAATCTGCGCTTCGACAGTGGTCGGAATCATCGGCAGACTGTCTTGCGGGATGTTGCGGAAATAGCTCCGCACTTCCGATGGCGTCAGTTTGATGTCGCCCACGATATGCTGTTGCATTTTCATCACGGTTTGTCTTTCGCGCTCAATCGTTTTACGGTCTTCCTTGATTTGAGACAGTTTTTTGTTGAAATACTCTTCCAGTTTTTCACGCGAGCCGATCTGGGTTATTCCTCCGTTGACCCACTGGTCGACCTGGCGTATCACCTGGGTTTCGTCTACCGTGATACTGTCTATCTTTGCCTGATTGAGGTAAAGCTTCTCGATGGCGATCTGTTCGGGAATAAAGCAGTAGGGGTCGCCGTCGAAGCGCATGCCTTCATTCTGCATGAAGAGGCGACGCTGCTCCACGTCGGAGAGTAAAATCGCCTCGTCTCCGACAATCCATACGATTTCGTCAATTACATTGTTTTGCCCGAACGCAATGACCGGGCTGCAAGCTATTATCATGCACATCATTAAATACTTTTTCATATTCAATCGTTTTTTCTTTTATTGTTAAATATCACTTTCCCTTTACGGACAGCGTCCGTATACAGGTCTTCTTCAAAATCTTTCAGAAATGTTACTTTCTGTTTGTTAATCATCAATTCGCGTATCTGCCGGTCGGCATAATCGTAGGGTGCTACGTTTCCGGCAAGCAGGTATTCGTCAATATTCAGCAGATAGCAGTAGAGGCTGTCGCTAGTCTCGACGGTGTTGTGCGACTGCAAATAGCGCGCCACGTGAGGTATCTGCACCGGTATTTTGGCGAGGATTTCGTCAAAATCTATCCAGCGGTCGTAGAAATAGTCGTAGATGACGGCGTGCTGCATACTGAATTTTTCGATTGCTTCCAGGGCGTCAGGCTCGCGCGAACGGTATTGCCTGCGTATCTTGTCCAGTCCGGGCGCACTGGCCGGCACTTTCAGGAACAGTCCTTTTATCAGGTTTTTATCCAGCAGGAATTTGTCCTGATTTGCTTCATAGTAGGATATTTTGTCCTGTTCCTGTATTCTGGAAGACAGATTGCTTTCTATCAGATATTTTTGATAGCGGTGCCGGATCAGCGAGCGACGGTATTCTTCTACGAGGCGGTTGACTTCTTCGTCTTTCCTGCCGATGTTACGCTCGGCCACTTCACAGACCAGGACATCTTTAATCCATTTCCGGACGAAACTTTCGGCAAGCAGCAGGCTGTCGGCGCTCGATGTTCCTCTGGGGATGATTTGCTCGACTTCGTTTCGCGTCAGCGAATACTTGTCGACCGTGACCAGAACATCTGTGTTTCCGGCCGCTTCGGGCTTGCATGCGTTCCACATGCCGACCATGAGAATGAAAACAAGCGTCTGCCTCATCTGCTATCAGTTTCGTTCTTTTTTGAGATACTTCTTCAGGTTCTTCAACACTTTCTGATTGAGTTTGACTTCATATTTCCGATTAAGTTCTTCTATCCATTCGGCTTCCAGTTTCTCCTGTTCTTCGACGGGTTTGTCCCATACGCGGTTGCTGCTGATTTCGAACAGCAGGATGCCGTCGTAGTATTCCTTCACCAACTGGTCAAATTCGGGATGATAATCGCTCAGCGTCCTTTTTTCCAGTTCCGTGACGAGTGTTCTGACAAATTGTCGGAATACGTCGTAGAAGAAATCGCCGGCGTAGCTTTTGGCCGAGAACGGATAGAGCCGGAGGTATTCGGCAAATTCGTTCTGCAGGAAAACGGTTTCGTCCAGTTTTATCAGCGGATTGGTCAGTTGACTGGCGCGATTGTAGAACGTGGTGTCTTCCGGATGATAGTCGTCGCAAAGTTTTTGCAATTCCGCATAAGCTTCGGGATACAGGACGTAATTGAATTTCTGTTTTTCGCGATCTTCAAAAGATTTGAAAAGTTCGAAATTCCATTCACCCTGTCTCATGGCGGTGTAGAGGGAATGTTCCATTTCTTCATACGGAAGGCGATCGGCTTTGTTCAGCAGTTTGATGATATGATATCCGTACCTTGTTTTCAGCGGTTTGGATATTTCGCCGGTATCTTTCAATGCAAATGCAGCCTGTTCGAAGGCTCTGACCATTTCACCCGGTCCGAAATAGGGCATTTCGCCGCCACTGTTGACCGAAGCCATATCCGCCGTATTTTCTCTTGCCAGCGCGGCAAAATCTTCGCCTTTTATGGCGCGTTCGTAAATTGCAGTGGCTTTTTTCAGGAGTGCGCTTTCTGTATTGGCGTCGGGTTCGAATGCGTTTTCGTCAGGCGCTATCAGGATATGCGCCACTTTCACCCGTCCCGGATTTTTGATGCGCCTGTCCAGACGGATAAGGTGGAATCCGAGGTTCGTCCGCACCGGTTTGGAGATGTCTCCCACATTTTTCAGCGAATAGGCAGCGTCTTCGAACGGCTTCATCGCCTGCAGGGGGAAGATGTAGTCGATCTCTTCGTAGAAGGCGATCGAGTCGGCGGTCAGGGCTTTTCCTGTGGCCGTAAAATCTTCGCCGCCAATGATTCGCTGATATGTTTCATAAGCCTTTTCGTAGGCGTCTATCGTGTCTTTTGAAACGAATCTGGTCGATGGCAACCTGAACAGAATATGACTGACGGACAACATTTCTTTTCCTCTGTCGTAGACTTTTCTGATGGCTTCGGCCTCGCCTTCCTTGTCGGAAAGGTAACTGTCTCTTAGCTGCGACTTGTAGCTGTTCAGTTCGTCATTGAAATTCAGCGATTCATGATACCGCTTCGATTCGGCTTCCGCCACTTTCAGTTTGAAGTTTTTAAACAGTTCGACGTAGTTCGTCAGCGACTTTTTGTCCAAAAGGTTTACGGAGGCGTCCTTTTGCGCCAGAAAAAGAAATTCCGACAGCGGAATGTCTTTTCCGTCAACAGTCATCACTACAGGATTGTTTTTATCCTGTGCATTTACCTCACAAAGATTCAGACATAAAATTATCCACACAAAAATTTTTTTCATTGCACTTTTTATTTTCAATTTTCTTGTCATATATTTATTTTCAAAACATTCAGTTCGCCATTTCGGAAAGGAACTTGATGCGTATCAGGCGTATTTCCTCTTCCGTATAGTCACTTCCCAATTCATTGATAGCCGCTTCCAAATCGTCCGTTTCCGATTCTTTGAAATAGTCGTATATATCCTGCACATGGTCTTCGTCCATCGCTTCGTTGATGAAGTAGTCGATGTTTATGCGCGTGCCGGAATAGACAATGGCTTCTATTTCGTTCAGCAGTTCATTAAAGTCCAGACCTTTGGACACGGCGATATCGTCCAGTGCCACTTTACGGTCGATGCTTTGCACGATCCACACCTTGAGTTTGGATTTGTTTGCAACCGTGCGGACACGTAAATCTTCGGGGCGTTCAATTTCATTCTCTTCCACATATTTTTTTATAATTGCAATAAATTCAGCTCCATAACGTTTGGCTTTGCCTGCGCCTACGCCGGGGATGTTCTGCAACTCCTCTATTTTGATGGGATAGGTCGTGGCCATGGCTTCGAGCGACGGGTCCTGGAATATAACGAATGGCGGCACTTCCAATTGTTTGGACAGTTTTTTCCGCAGGTCTTTCATAATGGAAAATAATGCCGGATCTACGGCGGACGAACCGCCGCCGCGCGTCGACGTATCGGAGTTGTCTTCTTCTTCAAATTCGTTGTCTTTCACAATCCTGAAAGAAACGGGATTTTTCATGAAAGCGCGACCTTTGGCCGTGATTTTCAGCAAGCCGTAATTTTCAATATCCTTTGCAAGGAAACCGGCTATCTGCGCTTGACGAATGACGGAGCACCAGATTCTTTCGCCATCATCCTGTCCCGATCCGAAAAGTTCCAGTTCGTTGTGTTCGTATGACAGTATGTCTGCCGTTTCGACACCCATCAGGAAGTTCACGATGTATTCGGTCTTATATTTTTCTTTCAGCGTGTCGATGGTTTCGAGTATGGTTGTGAGCAATTCTTTTGCTTCAATCAGATATTTGGGGTTCAGGCAGTTGTCGCAGCTTCCACAATTGTCTTCGCCGTATTCTTCGCCGAAATAGTGCAGCAGGACTTTTCTCCGGCACACGGCTGTTTCGGCGTATGCGGCCGTTTCGAGCAGCAGCTGTTTGCCGATTTCCTGTTCGACGACGGGTTTTCCCTGCAGGAATTTTTCGAGTTTGTGCAGGTCTTTGCTGGAATAGAAGGCGATGCATTGTCCTTCACCGCCGTCGCGTCCCGAGCGGCCGGTTTCCTGATAGTATCCTTCCAGACTTTTGGGTATGTCGTAGTGAATCACGTAACGCACGTCCGGCTTGTCGATTCCCATCCCGAAGGCAATCGTTGCAACGATGACGTCGACCTCTTCCATCAGAAACGCATCCTGATTGTCGGAACGAATCTGCGAATCCATGCCGGCATGGTAGGGCAACGCCTTGATGCCGTTTGCGCACAGGATGTCGGCAAACTCTTCTACTTTCTTGCGGCTCAGGCAGTAAATGATGCCTGATTTGCCTTCGTTCGCCTTGATGTACTTGATAATGTCGCGGTGGATGTCGTTTCCTTTCGAGCGTACTTCGTAGTACAGGTTCGAGCGGTTAAACGACGACTTGAATACGGCGGCATCCATCATGCCGAGGTTTTTCTGTATGTCGTGCTGCACTTTGGGCGTGGCCGTGGCTGTCAGCGCAATCAGAGGACGTTTACCTATTTCGTTTATTATCGGGCGAATGCGGCGATATTCGGGTCTGAAATCGTGTCCCCACTCCGAGATACAGTGCGCTTCGTCCACGGCATAAAACGAGATCTTCACCTGACGCAGAAATTCGATGTTTTCTTCTTTTGTCAGTGATTCGGGGGCTACGTACAGGAGTTTGGTATGACCTGTCAGTATGTCCTGTTTGACCTGATCGATAGCCAGTCTGTTCAGCGACGAATTGATGAAGTGTGCGACGCCGTCTTTTTCACTGAAATTGCGCATCGCGTCGACCTGATTCTTCATCAGGGCTATCAGGGGCGAGATGATGATGGCCGTCCCTTCCAGTATCAGCGCCGGCAACTGGTAGCAAAGTGATTTGCCGCCGCCGGTCGGCATCAGTACGAACGTATCTTTCCCGACGAGCACGTTCTCGATAACGGCTTTTTGATTTCCTTTGAACTTGTCAAAGCCGAAATGATATTTCAACAAAGCCCTGATGTCCTGTTTGTCTTTTTTTACCATGTCCATCAGCTATGCAATTTGTAAACGGTTGATGTCGGCTCCTTCAAGTTTTTCTTTCGCATAGGCAAGCGTGACCTTCAGCGAGCGCTGGTTGCCGGAAGGCATCATGAACATGTCGTCCATCATGATGGTTTCGACGATCGAGCGAAGTCCGCGGGCGCCAAGCTTAAATTCGATGGCCTTGTCCACAACGTAGTCGTAGACCTCTTCGTCGAAGATAAGCGTGATCTCATCCATTTCAAACAGTTTGATGTACTGTTTGGTGATGGAGTTTTTCGGTTCCGTCAGGATACGGCGCAGGGCGGCGCGGTCCAAAGGTTCGAGATAGGTGAGAATCGGCAGACGGCCGATAATTTCCGGTATCAGCCCGTATGCCTTCAGGTCGGCAGGCGTGATGTATTTCAGAAAATTGTTGCGGTCGACAATCGCCGTGTTCCTGCTTGCGCCGAAGCCTACCACGTGCGTATTCAGGCGCTGCGCTATTTTCTTCTCGATGCCGTCGAATGCTCCTCCGCAGATAAACAGTATGTTGCGCGTATCTACCGCTATCATCCGCTGTTCGGGATGTTTGCGTCCGCCTTGCGGAGGGACGTTGACGATTGCGCCTTCCAGCAGTTTGAGCAATCCCTGCTGTACGCCTTCGCCGCTCACGTCGCGGGTAATGGAGGGATTGTCGCCTTTGCGGGCAATCTTGTCTATTTCGTCGATGAAGACGATGCCCTGCTGGGCGGCGTTCACGTCGTAGTCGGCGACCTGAAGCAGGCGCGTGAGGATGCTTTCGATGTCTTCGCCTACGTAACCGGCTTCCGTCAGGACTGTTGCGTCCACGATGCAGAACGGCACGTTCAGTTTTTTGGCAATCGTACGCGCCAGCAGCGTTTTGCCCGTTCCCGTCGAGCCGACCATGACGATGTTCGACTTTTCGATCTCCACATCGTCGGACGTCTTTTGCATCAGACGCTTGTAGTGGTTGTATACGGCGACGGACAGGTAGCGTTTGGCTTCGTCCTGACCGATGACGTAATCATCAAGAAAATCTTTTATTTCCCGTGGTTTGGGCACATTCAGGCTGTCGGGCTTGAACATTTTGTGTTTTTTGCCGGCCTCCTTCACAATACTGTATGCCTGTTCGGTGCAGCTGTCGCAGATAGCTCCCGATATGCCGGTAATGAGTAATGTTACCTCGTCGCGCCCTTTGCCGCAGAATGTGCATTTTTCGTCTTTTCTCATTACGGTTTATTTACGTACCATTATTTCGTCAATCATTCCGTATGCTACGGCCTCTTCCGAGGTCATCCAGTAATCGCGGTCGCTGTCTTTTTCGATTTGTTCGTACGGCTTGCCCGAGTGTTCGGAGATGATTCTGTATAATTCTTCTTTTACCTTGATAATCTCGCGTACAGTAATTTCCATATCCGAAGCCTGTCCCTGCATGCCGCCCAGAGGCTGGTGTATCATGACCCGCGAGTGTTTCAGTCCGAAGCGTTTCCCCTTTTCGCCGGATACGAGCAGGACGGAGGCCATCGAGGCGGCAATGCCGGTACAGATGGTCGAGACCTTGCTCCCGATGAACTGCATTGTGTCGTAAATGCCCAGACCGGCATAGACCGTGCCGCCGGGCGAATTGATGTAGATGGAGATGTCTTTGCCCGGATCGCTCGTATCCAGATAAAGCAGTTGCGCCTGGATTACATTCGCCGTATAATCATCTATCGGCGTCCCGAGAAAGATGATACGGTCCATCATCAGGCGCGAAAACACGTCCATCTGGGCGACATTCAGCTGACGCTCTTCGATGATGGTCGGCGAAATGTAGTTGCTCGTGATGTTCATGTAGCTGTCCAGTGTATTGCCGCTCATGCCTAAATGCTTTGTTGCATACTTCCTGAATTCGTTCATAATGTCTTGTCTTTTTTATTGATATTCTTTAATTCATGCCCTCCGTACGGAATCGGGAAAAAGTCCCTTCGCCTGTTAGGGAAAACAAAGTTATAAATAAATTTCTATAGGCGGCAAATTTATCAGGGCTTTGTTTTCGTTTTTTTTTCGAGGGGCGTCCTTTCTTTAACAAAAGGATGGATTTATGCCAGGAGTTTGGCAAATTCTTCATGCGAAATTTCTTTTGTTTCGATTTCTATCCGGTTTTTCAGCCAATCGGTCAGCTTGTCATGCAGGGCGCGTCCGGCGATTTCGTCATACGTTTCCTTCCGTTTCAGTATGTCTCTTGCATAGCTTTCCACCACGTGGTCGGGCATGGATAACATGCCGTATTGGGCAAATTGTGCTCTTGCGACCTTTTTGGCGGTGTTTTCGATGTCGATGTTTTCTACTTGCAGGCCGTTCGAGGAGACGATATACTCTTTGGCGAGGTTGAATTTCAGGTCGTCGATGACTTTCGGAAATTCTTCTTCCACCTTTTCGGGCGTATTTTCCCTGTTTGTCAGCAACCAGCGTTTGAGCAAGCCGTCGGCAAACGCGACGTCGCCCGTCTTTTCGATCAGGAACGTCCGCATGTCTATCTGAAACTTGTATTCGCTTTCGATTTTCAGCTGTTCGTCCAGCGACAGTTTGACTTTTTCTCTGAATTCTTCTTCGGTTTTGACGGTGTTGTCGCCGAATATCCTGTCGAACAGTTTTTGATTCAGTTCGGCATTCCTGTGGCGGGAGATTTCCTTCACTTCGAAGCGGAAGTCGCTGTTGATTTCGGCCGCACGCTCCCTGTCGATCTTCAGCAGCGAGGCAATCTCGGCGGCGGCGCCGTTGCATGCCCTGCCGGGATTGAACACGACGGAGTCATTCGGTTTCAGGCCGATAAATTTGGCCCGTTCGTCGTCGTCTTTGAGATATGCCGGAATCAATGAGGCTTCCGTCACCAGGATACCGTCTTCTTTGGGCGCACTGTTTTCGTCGAGTTCCGACAGGATGCCTTTGACGAAGTCGGATGCTTCGACGTCTTCTACCGTCTCCTGCGAACCGTAGTTCCTGCAGTAGGAGTCGATTTGTTCCTGCAGCATTGCGTCGTCTACATTGATTTTATAGTAAGTCAACGTGTCGTGTGCGGTCAGTTTGATGTCTATTTGCGGCGACAGTGCAATGTCGAAATAAAACTCAAAATCTTCCTGCGTATCGAAATCAATGGGCTGCTGTTCCGTTTCGTTGGGCAACGGTTCGCCCAGTATGCCAATTCCGTTTGTACGGATATATTTGAGCAGATTTTCCGAGATGCATTTGTTCACCTCCTCTGTCAGCAAATATTTTCCGTACATTTTCCTGATCATCCCCAGCGGAGCCATGCCTTTGCGGAAACCGGGAATGTCGGCTTTCTGCCGGTACTGGCGCAGTTGCTTTTCTACCTGCGCCTCATAATCCTTTTTTTCTACTACCATTTTTACGATACCGCTCACAGTATCGTTGTTTACAAGTGAAATGTTCATTCTGAATAGTTTATATTAATACTGTCGATTTTTCCTTCGAATTGCAGGGGACAAAATTAGATTTATAATTTCAATCTCGCAAATATCCGGGGCATGATTATTATCGAGAGACGAATTTTTTTTCAGAAAAAGCGGTTTTATTTAGTTTTTATTCGTTTCTTTGCAGCGTGAAAGGATTGATTTGCTTTGAATGTACTTAACAATCGTTTTTTATTTCTTCATTTCTTGGTATGTAGATTTATATTTCATTGTTACGAACTTCCGGTTTTTTCTTACTTTCCATTAGTAACAATTTTAATATTTAATTTTTTTGTTTTATGAACATTTACATTGGTAATTTAAACTATCGTGTACGCGAAGACGATTTGAAAAGGACATTTGAGGAGTACGGCGAAGTCGACTCCGTAAGATTGATTAAAGACCGTGATACAGGCCGCTCGAAAGGGTTTGCCTTTGCGGAAGTACCTAATGATGAAGATGCGCGGAGAATGATTAGTGAATTGAATGAGACGGAATATCAAGGCCGTCAGTTGGTTGTAAAAGAAGCGCTGCCGAAAAAATAGTATGCGTGTTTGATTTGTGAATCAATAACTTCCGACCCTTCGAGGGGACGGAAGTTATTTTTGTTTTGTTACATACTATATATTAATGTAGGAATGATATGATAAAGGGAATTTTTGCCGGACGTTCCGTGCTTTTTCAATTCGGTGTACTGTTTGTGCTGGCGCTGACGGGTTTTTTCGTCGCGTCCACGGCGTCGTTCGTGCTTGTCGTGGTGTTGAATGCGGCAGGCATGGATACGGATTCTGTGGCATACATGCAGTGCACTCAACTGCTGGTTTCTGTTTTTGTTTTCCTGTTTCCTGCGATAGCTGCGGCCTGGCTTTGCAGCGAGCAGCCTGCCGCTTTCCTCAACTTGAGACGTATTCCGGACGTCCGTCTGTCGGGCTGGATTGTGATGGCTACCTTCCTGATTTCGCCAACCATTTCGCTGGCCGGCTATTTTAATATGCAAATGCAGTTACCGGAATTTATGGCGCCACTCGAGCGGTTGATGCGGGAGATGGAAGATGCGGCAATGGAGGTGGTTGCAAAGATGATGCGGGAAAGAGGCTTTTTGTCGCTGCTCGTCAACCTGACCGTCATCGCCGTTGCGGCAGGCATCTGCGAAGAATTTCTTTTCAGGGGCGCGATCTTGAGTATTCTCAGGCGGAAGATTCGCAATCCGCATGTAGCCATCTGGATAGTGGCCGTCATTTTCAGCACGATACATTTCCAGTTCTACGGCTTTGTTCCCCGCATGTTGCTCGGCGCTTTTCTGGGATACCTGTTGTACTGGACGAAAAGCATCTGGCCGCCCGTCCTTGCACACTTCCTGAACAATGCGGCGGCAGTGACGGGAATGTCGAGCGATGCGCTGAAAGACAATGCCTTTTTTGCGGAAGAACTGCCCGCGGACGACCTGGGTTGGTTTTCCGTCGTAGCCGCCGTCACGCTGATTGCTTTCTTCGGATGCATGAGAATGATTTGGCGGATAACCGGGCGGAGCGCAGGATAAACCGGACGGGGTGTGAACTTCGTCCGAACGGCGTTTTCCTTCGACTGAGGTTCGACTAAGTTTCGACCGAACATTCTCTATTTGTAGGGAACGGGAGGGCTGGGGCTGATAGCCGTCGCCACGCCGTATTCCGTGCGGTAGTCGGAATGTCCTCTGAAAACCGTATCCCGCCGGCCGTAGTACGTACCATAATACTGGCAGTTGGTATCTATCCAGTTGGTGATTTGCA
>JAISXP010000059.1 GCA_031270465.1 Tannerella sp.
AACTTTACATGAATATCTGTCCGTTTAAAAGGAAACCGTGGCAATTAGATGCGGGAAAAGATTATACGTTGCGTTACCGGATTGCAGTATATAGCGGTAAAATGACTCCCGAACGTGCAGAACGCTACTGGCAGGATTTCGCCAATCCGCCTGCCGTATCCGTTAAGAAAATAACTCCGTAAAATAAAAACAGTATGTCGGAACAGAAAAAGACACGCATCCGGTGGTTCATCCTTTCGCTTTTGTTCGTAGCCACCACACTGCTGTACATCGACCGCGCCGCGCTGGGCATCATGGCGCCTTACCTGCAGGAACAAATCGGCTGGACGGAACGTCAGTACGGATACATCACTTCGTCGTTCATGATTGGTTACGCGATTTGTTTTCTCCTGATGGGGCATTTCATCGACCGTACAGGCACGCGGAAGGGATACGCCATTTCCGTCGGACTGTGGAGCGTGGCGCAGTTGGCACATTCGCTGGTTTCCTCGTGGGTGGGATTTGCCGTTAGCCGGTTTGGGCTGTCGATCGGGCAGTCGGGAAATTTTCCGGTATCCATCAAGGCCGTTGCCGAATGGTTTCCCAAAAAAGAACGCGCCCTGGCCGTCGGCCTCTTCAACGGCGGAGCCAATGTCGGCACGATGGTGGCGCCGCTGGTCATACCGGTGGTGGTGCTGCTTTTCGATTCGTGGCGCGCCGCTTTCGTGTGGACGTTTCCCCTTTCGCTTGTCTGGATAGTCTGCTGGCTGAAGTTTTATTCCGGACCCGGGCGAAACAGGCGCGTCAACCGCGCCGAACTGGACTACATCCTGAGCGACGCCGAGGAAGCCACCACCGAAAAGGTATCTTACGGAAAACTGCTGGGCGTCCGCGCAACCTGGGCCATCCTGGCTGGAAAATTCATTGCCGACCCCGTCTGGTGGTTTTATCTGTTCTGGGGAGCAAAATATCTTCATACCCGATTCGGACTGAACCTGTCGGAAATCGGATTGCCGTTCTTTGCCATTTATTCGGTATCGTGGGGAGGAGGCATTATGCTGGGCTGGCTGTCGTCACGTCTGTTGAAAACCGGCAGCCTGAACCGCGGACGCAAGTTCAGCATGTTGGCCTGTGCCGTTTGCGCCCTGCCGGTCATGCTGGTTCCGCATACCGGCAATCTATGGGCGGCGGTAGCGCTGATTGCGCTTGCTGCCGGCGGACACTGCGGCTGGTCGGCCAATATTTTCAGCCTGATGAGCGACGTTTTCCCAAAAAAAGTGACGGCATCCATCTCCGGGCTGGGCGGTTTTGCCGGCGCCATGGGAGGATTCATCGCACCGATACTGATTGGCGCTTCGCTGGAAGGCTCCGGTGTGGACGGATATGCCATCCCTTTTACCGTAGCGGCGTTCGCCTATTTTTTTGCACTGGGCGTCATTCACTGGCTGGTACCGCATATCCGTCCGATTAAAATGTAAACTATTTACCGTATCAAATTATCACCATAAAATAAAAAGACATGACTGGAAAAGAACGAATACAAACGACGTTGAACCATCAGGAACCCGACCGGATTCCCTACGACCTGTCGGGAACAAACGTCACCGCCATCACGAAAAACGCCTATCGGCGGGCGATGGAATTTAGAGAGCTGTCCACGGAATACAATCCCGAAATCATAGACCCCATTCAGCAAATCATCACTCCTTCGGAGGAAAACCTGCTGAAACTGAAATCGGACACACGGAGAATCGGCGCCGCCCGTATCTTTCAATATGAAAAGAACAGGATCATCGAAGGCGACGTCATCAGCGTGTACGACTTCTACGGATGCAAGTGGACGTACAATCCCGAACAGGACATATATTTCAACTTGGCAAGCTCACCCCTGGCCGGGTACGACGACATCCTGCACCATCTGGACAGGTTGCCGCGTCCCGACTGGGAAAGCTACATCGCCGACCTCGAAGACTGCCTGAACCGGCAGATACGGATGGCAGGCGATTTCTGCTGCATCGCCGACCGCAATACGGCCGGTTTTACGGAAAATTCGCAGCGTATCCGCGGATACGAAAGCTGGTTTATGGACACCGTGCTTGATTCGAAAGGTGTGGAAGCCTTGTTGGAAATCGTTCTGGAAGACAAGATAAAATATTGGGACGCCGTCATCGACTGGGCAATAAAAACAGGTAACGCCGACAAAATACAGATAGTCTCCGAAGGCGACGACCTCGGCGCGCAGGATTCTACCATACTTGCGCCCGACATGTTGCGGGCGACGGTCATTCCGCGCATGAAACGCCTGTTTACCCATGTCAGACAACGCCTGCCGCATGTAAGAATCTTTCTGCACAGCTGCGGCTCCATCCGTCCCCTCATTCCCGACCTGATCGACGCGGGAGTGGACATCCTGAATCCGGTGCAGTTCACGGCCAAAGACATGGAACTGGAAGGACTGAAGAAGGATTTCGGGAAAGACCTCACGTTCTGGGGAGGCGGCGTCGATACACAGTCGACGCTGAACAGGGGTACACCTGCACAGGTACGCGACGAGGTGAAACGCATCATCGACCTGATGGCGCCCGGTGGAGGCTTTGTATTTGCGCCGGTGCACAACGTGCAGGAAGACGTCCCGCCTGCAAACTTTTGGGCCATGTGGGATGCCCTGAATGAATATTGCTAATTTAATACATATCATCATGAATCAGAGAAGAAGTTTTTTAAAGAAAAGTGCCATGCTGGCGGCAGGAAGTTTTCTGGCGCCGGCGATTGTCCCGGCATCGGTATTCGGGAAGAATGCGCCAAGCAACCGTATCACGGTAGCCTGCATCGGGCTGGGACGGCAAATGGTCAACCCGAACATTCCGCAGTTGCTCAAGTCGCCACACGCGCAGATCGTAGCAGTATGCGACGTGGACAGTTGGCGACTGGAGAAAGCCCGCGCACAGGTGGACGAGTATTACGGAAAAGAGCGGGGCGCCACATATCAGGCGTGCCGGACATATTCCGATTACCGGGAAATATTGCAGGACAAAAGCGTCGACGCTGTGATGCTGTCGCTGCCCGACCACTGGCATGTGCCGATGGCCGTCGAAGCGATACGCGCCGGAAAACACGTATCGCTCGAAAAACCCGTGTCCACCTGCATCGGTCACGGACGCCGCCTGGTGGAAGCCATCCGGAAATCCAAAGTGATTACCCGCAACGACAGCGAGTTTCGCACCCTGCCCGATATATGGAAAGCCGTCGAAGCAGTTCGCAACGGCCGTATCGGAAAGGTGCAACGGATTTATGTGGCCGTGCCGCCCGAACTGAACGGCGACCCGCTGCCCCCACAACCCACCATGCCCGTGCCGCCCGAACTGAATTATGATTTCTGGCTGGGACCCGCCTGGGAAGCGCCCTATACCGAAAAGCGCGTCCATGCCGTCAAAGGTTACGGACGTCCGGGCTGGATGCGCGTAAGCGACTACTGCAACGGGATGATTTCGAACTGGGGAGCGCACCTGGTCGGCATCGTGCAGTGGGGTAACAACACGGAATACACCGGACCCGTCGAAATCGAAGGAACGGGCGACTTCGACCGGGGACTGTGGAATACCATGAACCGTTTCGACATACGCTACCGGTTTGCCGACGGTGTAGAGGTGTTCTACAAAATCGAACGTCCGTATGTGCGTTTTGAAGGAACCGGCGGATGGGTGGAGATAGAATATCCCGACAAACTGTCGGCCTCGTCGCCGGACATCCTGAACACGCCGCTGGGAGCAAACGAAAAATCCTTCCGCGTGGACTTGAGCGACAAGGATGATTTCCTTATGGCCATCAAGGAAAACCGCCCCTCGCTCGAACCGCTGGAAACGGCACACCGAACCATCTCGATTTGCCAACTGGGTCTGATTGCCGTGAAAATCGGCGCCAAACTGCAATGGGATCCCGAAAAAGAAGATTTTATCGGCGACAATGCGGCTTCGGCAATGCTGGATATTCCGGTAAGGGAAAAATATTTCAGGTGGTGACGATAAACCGTTAGAGACTGGTGGACATGACACAGTTTGACGCTTCGCGTGAACTGACTTTTCCGGTATCGGGCTTCCCCGCCGTTACCCGCATGGTGGAAGCGGGCGAAAGTATTCAGGAAATATACACGCCCGCGCTGCCTGCCGGAAAAAACTCAAAAAGCCGATTTCACGATACGGCATGGAAATGAAACGCTGTACCGGTGTGCGACATAATCCGTTCACCCTCGCCGCTGCACAAATATGCCGACGATGAGGATTTGCTCATCAGCGCCGGCAACTCGCACTGGATGTTCAATTCGTCACCCTGCCTGCCGTTCAGCATGATGCAGATTGCGCCCGACAATCAGGATGAAATATGAAAGGCGGATTGACTTGTCCTGAAAAAACTTTACGGATTCGCTTTACTCTTACCGTTTTCGGCTCGTAAGTATAAATGTTCAGACGTGCCAATGTAGCATATTGTCCGGACGTGGTTTTCTGGAATCATGATACAGACCGCTATTCACTGTAACCGGCCGTTTTTTCCAGTTTCTTCACCAGACGGTGTAAAAAATACAGGGGTATGAATCCCACTATCCCGAAAGAACAGTCTATCAGTCTCCAGTAAAACGGGATATGCCGGATTTCACCGCATATCAAGGCCAGGGGGATAACCCCCGCACAGGAAATCATTCCAAAATAAATAATCCATTTATTGCGGACCGGTTTCCGGTAAACACCCGCAAAAGCAACCGCAATGAGCAAATGGGCAAATGCCAGCCAGTCCGTGCCATAAGCCAGAAACGGATAGTCGGAATTTGTTTGAACGATACCTTCCCTGACTGTGGCAATCCATGCTTTTATACCGGAATAAGTTTCCGGAGGAACTTCCGGGGAGATGCCCAATACGGAAGACAGCAACCGTATTTCCGTTTCAAGAGGAAATGTGGTGACTCCCCAGAATATGAGTGACAGCATGTAGAAAACAACCGTCACTCGAACTGTCAATAATAACTTGCGTTCTCTGTTCATCTTTCTTTTCGATTTAAAGCGTCATGAACTTTCATTTCTCTGCTATCCTTATCCTTACTGTTCTCAACAGGTGTGCTTTTATGCAGTCCGGACGTTTTACGCTGTTTTCAGCCCTGTCTTCATTCTCAATTTTCGCATTTTCTCCCCGCATCCTTTACACGGAAAGCAGAGGTATACGCCCCTGCGATGCAAAGAATTGCGCATACAATAAACGTCGTACGGAAACTTTTCATCAGCAGCGGATACAGTTCGGGCACAATCAGCCGGTTACCCAGATGCAGCGATGTCGCCATCATGGCAATTCCCATGCTGAACGACTGTCCGACCTGCCGCACCGTTCCCATTGTGGCCGATGCCTGCCCGTAGAATCTCTTCTCGACCGAGCCCATGATAATCGTTGCATTGGGCGACGAAAACAGTCCGAACCCCACACCCAGCAGCGCAAGCAGGACGACAACGACCATCATCGGCGTATCGCCGGCGATGAAAACAAGCCCGCACAGTCCGCACACAATCACGCACATCCCTGCGGTAGCGAGAGCGGCCGGATTCAGTCTGTCGGACAGCCTGCCGGCGTAAAGTGAAACCAGACATTGCACGCCTGCCTGCACAATCAGCACCATCCCTGCATCCTGCGCATTGAAGCCGCGGACATATTGCAGATACAGGCTCATGATGTATGTTACCGCATACGTGCAGGCATAGTTAATTAGCGACGAAAGGTTAGACAGTCCGAAGACTCTGTTTCCCGAAAAGATGCGGACGTCGAACACCGGCTGCCTGTCTTTCAATTCATAACACACGAAAAGGACAAAAGCCGCCATTCCCAGCCCGATGCTGACAAACGAAATCGCTTGCGGCAGCCTGGAGAACCCGAAAATCAGACCGAACAGACCTGCCGCGTAGATAACCGACCCCGCATAGTCGAACTTTTCGCCCTTCGACTCCGTCCATTCACCTTTAAGCGCGAGCAGCGAACCGGCGACAACAAAAAATCCAAATATTCCGGTCAGAAAAAAAAGGCTTTTCCATCCCCAGTAATGCGTCAGCAGGCCGCCGATGCAGGGTCCCGAGGCCAGCGCCGAATAGACGACGGCCGTATTGATTCCGATGACTTTACCCCGTTCCTGCGGAGGGAAGACAGCTGTAAGGATGGCCATATTCGTCCCGAACATCATGGCACAGCCCAGTCCCGAAAGTCCGCGGAACACAATCAGTACGCTTCCCGACGGCGCCAGTCCGCACAGAAAAGTGAATATGCTAAAAATCGCTATGCCGCAGATAAAGACCCTTTTCCGTCCGATCAGATCGCCCAGACGCGCAAACGGCACCTGAAAAATAGCCGTCGTAATCAAGTAGGCCGTCGCTATCCAGCCGAGCGATACGGCTTTCATCGAAAAAGCCTCGCCTATCTGCGGCAGAGACAGATTGATGGACGAACCCATGAAGGGCACCAGAAAGGAGACAAGACAAATGAACGCAAGCGTCGTTTTTTTTCGCATGGATACTGTCGATTCAAAAATTTTCGGCAAGAGATTGACTAACCCAGACGGCTGATTTTCCGCAATCGCTCTTCGTCAATGATTTTCACCTTCCGCCCGTCGAGGGCAATGATGCGTTCCGAGACGAAATTGGACAGTGTACGGATGGCGTTCGACGTCGTCATGTTCGACAGGTTGGCCAGGTCTTCGCGCGAGAGATAGATGCTGATGGTTGCACCGTCCGTCTCAAGGCCATAGCAGTCCACCAAAAACAAAAGCGATTCGGCCAGACGCCCGCGAATATGCTTTTGCGTCAGATTGACGGTGCGTTCGTCGGCAATACCCAAATCAATGGACAACTGGTGGATGAAGAACATCGCCAGTTTCAGATTGGCACGAATCAGACTGTCGACCACCGTCATCGGGATGATGCACACCGTCGACATTTCAAAGGCATACGCATCCGTCAGATATTTTTCCCCCGCGAAGTATGCACGGTAGGCAAAATACTGAATCGGCTTTATCATGCGGATGATCTGACTGCGTCCACCCACTCCCTGTTTGGAAATTTTCACCTTGCCCTTGAGCAGGCACATCATATCTTGCGGCTCATCTCCTTCGCTGTAGATTTTTTCACTCCTTTTGAAATGCCGAATGATTGAATTAGCCCTCAGAATCTCACGCTCATGCTCCGTCAGAACGCGCCAAACCTCTGACAAACTGGATGATATATCTATTTCTTTCCTTTCCTGTTTTACCACAACCTGTTATACAACATAATTTATGAAGCACAAATTTACAACATGTTTTTCGATGCGACAAACATTTTTACAAAAATTCTCGTTAAAAAAAAAGGGGTGACCCGATTTTATTGCATGATCCGCACAATCATCACACCGGCGGAAGTCCTGGCGGCCGATGCAAAAACCTGCAACGGACGTTCGTCGATCATCACCTTCCTGCCCGTCGAAGAGGCGTGCACAAGTCTCAAAGCGCCGTCCTGCCGGTAGACGAATCCGACATGAGACACGTCCAGCCCCTCGATATTTGTCACGAAACAGACGATATCGCCGTTTTTAATCCCTTCGGCGCAGTCGTGAATACGCTCCGGCGGAATCATGGCATATCCCGTGCGCAACGATATTTCTTCTTCCTTTTCGCGCATCGTCCGTATCCTGCCGGGCTGCGATTTCAACTGGCGGTAACTGTCCGGATGCGTAGACATGTACGACAGTTTTAGCGACAGCGGCTCGCCTCCGAGCGATTGCGTCACGTCGCGGACGAAACCTTTGCGGCTGTTTTCGAAAATCCAGTCCGAAAAGTAATGCAGCCTGTCCGTGTAGTCGTTTATCGTGCCGTTCCGGTATCGCAGTTTCTGCAGATAACGGCAAAATGATTCGAACGAGGGATTTGTTTCTTTCATGGCAAGCGCCACGGCGACAACCGTTTCTACAAAGGTAGTGCAGTCAAGTTCGCGCAGGTTCACAATCAGCCTCTCGGGTTCTTTTTCGAGCGTCGATGCCACATAAGGCCTGTCTGCGAAGCAATGGGCGGCTTCGATAATCAGGTCGCCTGTCGGAAGCGTCTTTTTATCCGCAAGGATTGCCGCACACCGGTTCCATATCTCGATATCCCCGTCCGTATAATCCGCGTATCCCGTCAGCGCCTGCCCCAGGCAGTTACCCGTCATCGACAGCGCTGTCAGAATCAGTATTATTCGTAAATACATGTGCATAATCACTCCTTTTTGTCGGCCAGGTACTGCAATTTGATCATCTCGTCCCGATATTGCGCCGCTTCGATGAAATCCATCCGTTTGGCGGCTTCGGCCATCAACTTTTTCGACCGTTCGATGGCCTTTTCCAATTGCTCGCGGTTCATGTATTGCAGGACGGGATCGGCGACAAGCACCGGTTCGGGTTCCGTGTATGCATACTTTTCTATGGGCTTGGGGGGTTGCCTTTCGCTCAGGATCGAAACGGTGTTCTTTACGATTTGTTTCGGCGTGATACCGTGTTTAAGATTGTAGGCCAACTGTTTTTCGCGCCGGCGGTTGGTTTCGTCGATAGTCCGCCGCATGCTGTCCGTGATTTTGTCTGCATAAAAAATCACCTTGCCGTTCACATTGCGTGCCGCCCGGCCGGCCGTTTGCGTCAACGAACGGTGTGAACGCAGAAAACCCTCCTTGTCGGCATCCAGCACTACAACCAGCGAAACCATGGGCAAGTCCAATCCTTCGCGAAGAAGATTGACGCCCACAAGCACGTCGAACAGTCCGTTTCGCAAGTCGTCCATAATCCGTACGCGTTCCAGTGTTTCCACATCACTGTGGATATACCTGCACCGTATATCCATCCGTTCCAGATAGATCGTCAGTTCTTCCGCCATCCGTTTGGTGAGCGTCGTCACCAGTACGCGCTCGTCTACCGCTGTCCGCTGTGCGATTTCTTCCATCAGGTCGTCGATCTGATTCAGGCTCGGACGCACTTCGATCACGGGATCAAGCAATCCTGTCGGGCGGATAACCTGATCGACGACAACGCCTTCGCACCGCTGCAACTCAAATTCCGCGGGAGTGGCGCTTACGTATATCACATGCGGCGTCAGCGAATCGAACTCGGCAAACGTCAGAGGGCGGTTGTCCTTCGCCGCGGGAAGACGGAAGCCGTACTCAATCAGCGTCTCCTTGCGGGAATGGTCGCCGCCGTACATCGCCCTGATTTGCGGCACCGTGACGTGACTCTCGTCCACAATCAGCAGGAAGTCTCTCGGAAAATAGTCCAGCAGACAATACGGCCGCTCGCCCTCCGCCCGACCGTCGAAATACCGTGAATAATTCTCTATGCCCGTGCAGTGTCCCAGTTCCTGAATCATTTCCAGATCGAAAGAGACTCTTTCCTGCAACCGTTTTGCTTCCAGGTTTTTTCCCTGTCCGTGGAGATATTCGACCTGATGTCCCAGATCGACATGTATCTGTCCGAGTGCCATATTGATGCGTTCCTGTGTGGTCACGAAGAGGTTGGTCGGATAGATGTTCAACTGGCGCTGTTCGTCATATTCCTGCCCTGTCAGCGGATTGAACGAGGCAATCCGGTCGATCCGGTCGCCCCAAAACTCGATATGATAGGCCATCCCGTCGTAACTTTCGATGGAAGGGAAAATATCGACCGTATCGCCGTTTACTCTGAAACTGCCGCTCTTAAAATCGACCTTGTTGTTTACGTACAGCGCATTGACGAGCAGCCGCAACATGTTGTCGCGCGCTATATTCATCCCTGTTTCGAGATAAACGACTTTTTCGGCGAAGGCGCTTGGGTCGGCCATACCGTACAGACAGGAAACCGACGAAACGACAATCACATCCTTGCGTCCCGACAGCAGTGATGCCGTCGCTCGCAGACGCAGCTTGTCTATTTCGGCATTGATGGCGAGGTCTTTCTCGATGTAGGTATCCGTGCTCGGTATGTAGGCTTCGGGCTGATAATAATCGTAGTAGGAAACGAAATACTCGACCGCGTTGCGGGGAAAGAAACTCTTGAACTCGCTGTACAGCTGGGCAGCCAGCGTTTTGTTGTGACTGAGTATAAGCGCGGGTTTCTGTACGTTGGCGATGACGTTGGCTATCGTAAATGTTTTGCCCGAACCCGTCACTCCCAGCAACGTCTGATACGGAATGCTGTGCATAATGCCCTCGGACAGTGCCTTGATGGCTTCCGGCTGGTCGCCCGTGGGTTTAAATGGCGATTCGACTTTGAAACTCATCTCTCAATTCTTTTTTTTCTGCGGAATGACTATCCATAATATCAGATATGCCAGAAATCCCGAAAAAACCGTAAAAAGACTCAGCAGGATGTATCCGACCCGCACAAGTACAGGGTCAAGCCCGAAATACTCCGCAATGCCGCCACATACGCCGGCTATCATTTTCTCTTCGTCCGAACGGTATAACCTTTTTGATGTATCCATGCTCTTTTTATTTTTTAAATGACAAAATTACAACAAGGAATAGACATCTCAAAATTCGACACGATTTTTTTTGTTTACCGTGACGTGTTAGATTCAGGATTTTTAAAAAAATAAATTGTTCCGTTATTCAGTCATTCAGACATTTAATACCCAATCAGCATTTCAAAATACGCATCGGGATCGGAATCCGGCAGAAGATCGTACAGCAATCATTCTCCGGATGAAGACAAAACTTTTGAGACAGCCCCGTTCGGTTTCGAAACATTCGCTTATTGTTTATTTTAACATTCTTGAAAAGCAGTAATTGCCTTGCCGTAAAAGTGCCTTGCAGTTGATTTTTCATTATGTTAAAGAGACAATAAGAATAATGGCCTTATTGTGTCTCATACAATTTGCAATTTATTACGTTTCATATATTTAACATGATTTTATTCAGCAATGTATCGGACGTATGGTTTTTATGCATACATTTGCATCCAAGTTTAAACAGTGAAAGGATGCTTCGCCATGAAGACTAATTTTATTCATACTTATGTTTCTGTGGACTGTATCGTGCTGGGTTTCGACAACGACCAGTTGAATGTGTTGCTGGTGCAACTCGACCGTGAAAAAATCGGGGATAAAAGCCTGAAACTTCCAGGTAGCCTGATATACGATCACGAAGACGTGGACGATGCCGCCCAACGGATACTGTTTGAGTTGACGGGTATTAAACGGATGAACCTTAGGCAATTTAGATGTTTTGCCTCGCCTGACCGCGCCAGTCATCCCGACGACATCAAATGGATGGACAAAGCGTATCATCCGAATATAAACCGCCTGATAACAGTCGCATACCTGTCTTTATGCAAGATTGACAAAAAACTGAACAACGTCTCGAAGTACAAATCTACGCAGTGGCGGCGGTTAAACGATCTGCCGCAGATGCCGTTTGACCATAACCTGATTGTGAAAGCGGCGCGCAGGGAAATCGAACGCTGGGTGGAACACGACCCCGCCATCGTGTTCGAGCTGTTGCCGCACAAGTTTACAATCAGCCAGTTTCATGCGCTGCACGAAGCCGTTTACAATCGAAAAATCGACATCCGCAATTTCCACAAAAAGGTAAAAAACATGCCGTATATCGTGGCGCTGGACGAGAAGCAAAAAAACGTGACACATCGTGCGGCGCGTTACTACAAGTTTGACAAGACAATCTACAAAACGACTAAAAAACAATTTATCATACTTAATTTTACACATTTATGAAATACTTATCCGGTTATGACATAGGAAGTTCGTCCGTCAAGGCGTGTCTGGTAGACGCGGAAAGCGGTAAAATAGTGGCTTCGGATTTCTTTCCGAAGGAAGAGATGAAAATTACGGCGGTACAATCCGGCTGGGCTGAACAGGAGCCGTCCGAGTGGTGGACGAATCTGGCACTTGCGCACCGTTCCGTGATGCAAAAGGCCGGCGCCAGGGGAGACGAGATACTGGCTATCGGCGTGACATGGCAGATGCACGGACTGGTGCTGACCGACAGGGACAAACGGGTTCTTCGCCCGTCCATTATCTGGTGCGACAGCCGCGCTGTTCCGTACGGCGAGAAAGCGTTCGACGCCATCGGCCGGGAGAAATGCCTGTCGCGACTGCTGAACTCGCCGGGCAATTTCACGGCATCCAAACTCGCATGGGTGAAAGAGCATGAGCCGCATGTGTTTGAGCGAATCGACAAACTGATGCTGCCCGGCGACTATATCGCCATGAAACTGACGGGCGATGCAGCGGTGACCGTCGAAGGCCTGTCGGAAGGTATTTTCTGGGATTTCAAAACGAACACGCTCTCGGACGACGTGCTGAATCATTACGGCATACCGCGCAGCTTTTTCCCCGAAATAAAACCTGTTTTCGGCATACAGGGATACGTTTCGGCCGAGGCGGCAAGAGAACTCGGACTGAAAGAAGGCATCCCCGTGACCTACCGCGCGGGTGACCAGCCAAACAATGCGCTGTCGCTAAACGTTTTTGAGCCGGGCGAAATCGCTTCCACGGCGGGGACGTCGGGCGTAGTCTACGGGATTCTGGACAAACTGAACTACGACGTGCAGTCTCGCGTAAACACTTTTGCACATGTGAATTATACTCCCGAACAAATCCGTCTCGGCGTGCTACTCTGCATCAACGGAACGGGAATTCTAAATTCATGGATGAAGCGGAATCTGGCGGTCGAAGGGCTTTCGTACGACGGGATGAATCACCTCGCCGCACAGTCGCCCATCGGAGCCAAAGGGCTGTCCGTTATCCCGTTCGGCAACGGCGCAGAGCGCGTACTGGGTAACAGGGACATCAACTGTTCGCTGCACGGCATCAATTTCAATATACACGACAGGCGGGATGTCCTGCGCGCATCGCAGGAAGGCATCGTTTTCTCGTACGAATACGGCATGGAGATTATGCGCGAAATGGGCATACAGATACATACCGTCAGGGCCGGACGCGCGAATATGTTCCTCAGTCCTGTTTTTGTACAGACCCTGTCGGGGCTGAGCGGCGCAACAATAGAATTGTACAATACCGACGGAGCCGCGGGCGCAGCCAAAGGCGCAGGTATCGGCGCAGGATTCTACGCTTCGCACAATGAAGCATTTGCGAGCCTTGAGAAACTGTCGGTCGTCGAACCCGATGTTCACAGCAGGGAGGCATACCGCGAAGCGTACGAAAAATGGAAAAGATTAGTCGCAATACATAAACAGTCAACATGATGAGAAAAACAGTTCTTATTATCGGAGTGGCCTGCCTGGTCGCCGCCTGCGAGGAGGTTGAGGAGGCGGGATGGGTAAGCACAACGCCCGAAAGCAGCTTTGCCGAACAGCCCGCCCTCACACTGTTCTCGACGACGGAGAATATGATAACAGACGTGACAGTCCATACGGACAGGAAGCTGCAGAAAATCGAGGGCTTCGGCGGATGTTTCAACGAACTGGGCTGGGTGACGATTTCGTCGCTGAACGAAGCCGATCGCGACATCGTCATCAGAGACCTGTTCAGCCCGGCAGGGATGAATTTCACGTTCTGCCGGATGCCTGTCGGGGCAAACGATTTTGCGCGCGACTGGTATTCGTACAATGAAACGGACGGCGATTTCGAGATGAAGAATTTCTCGATCGACAACGACCGTGAAACGCTGATACCCTTCATCCGCGCCGCCCGGAAAGTCAACCGCTCCCTCCGCATCTGGGCGTCGCCGTGGAGTCCGCCGACGTGGATGAAATACGGCAGGCATTACGCCTGTCGCGCGGGCGGCGAACTGAACGGCCTCGAGGGCGACCCCGGCGCCTCGCAGGAAGGCACAAACATGTTTATCCAGAAAGCGGAATATTTCGAAGCCTACGCGCTGTATTTCCGCAAGTTCATCGAGGCATACCGCCGCGAAGGCATCAAAATCGAAATGGTCGCCCCGCAAAACGAATTCAACTCGTGCCAGATATTCCCCTCGTGCACATGGACGGCCGACGGGCTGAGCACCTTTATCGGCGACTATCTCGGCCCGCAGATGAAGAAAACCGGCGTCAGGGTTATGCTCGGCACGATGGAACGCCCCAATCATCTGCTGGTCGACACCGTCATGCAGCGCAAAAGCGGCACGTACATCACCGACATCGGGTTCCAGTGGGCAGGCAAGGATGCCATCGCCAAGATACACGAGACGTATCCGGACATCCGCCTGATGCAGAGCGAAAGCGAGTGCGGAAACGGTAAAAACTCCTGGGAATACTGCTTCTACACCTGGGAACTGATGAAGCATTACTTTAACCACGGCATCTCGTCGTACATGTACTGGAACATCTCGCTCGATGCGGACGCCGCCGACAATCGCTGGAAATGGCCGCAAAATTCGCTGATATCCGTGGATATGCAGAATAAAACGTATCGATACAACCCCGAATATTACCTGATGAAGCATCTCAGCCATTTTGTGAAACCGGGGGCGCGACGGCTTGCGACGGAAGGCGACGACAACGTCCTCGCATTCGTCAATCCGAACAGATCAATCGTCCTGCTGACTGCCAATGCGACGGCGAAAACGAAGAGAATGACCGTCAAGGCCGGCAAGCGGATGTTTGCCGTCACGGTTGCCCCGCAGTCGATCAATACATTTATATTATAAAACCGGCTCCGCGATGAACAGGAAGGCATATTCGGCACCCGGCTCAAGACACGGATTGAGGTTTCATACTCCCGGTGTCAGGGGAAGCCGTCTTCCCGGCGTCAGGGGCAGAGTCGCAAGAGTTAAAAGATTTGGCATTAATAAACAAATAACATATTATTCATTTTAAATATAGACAATTATGAAAGTTTTGAAAGGAAGTAAAGAGTTTTTTCCCGGAATCGGGACAATCACATTTGAAGGAAGAGAGAGCAGGAATCCGCTGGCATTTCACTGGTATGACGAAAGCCGGACTGTGCTGGGCAGGAGCATGAAGGACTGGTTTCGTTTTTCGATGGCATACTGGCATACGCTGTGTGCCGAGGGCGGCGACCCGTTTGGCCCGGGCACGAAGAAGTTCCCGTGGAACGATGCCCCGGACGCCATCAGCCGCGCCAAATACAAGATGGATGCGGCGTTCGAGTTCATGACAAAAATCGGCATTCCGTTCTACTGTTTCCATGACGTTGATCTGGTGGACGAAGGCAGCAGTTTCGCCGAATACGAAAGCAATCTGGCTAAAATCGTGGACTATGCAAAGGAGAAACAGGCGGCATCGGGCATCAAACTGCTGTGGGGTACCGCCAACGTGTTCAGCAATCCGCGCTACATGAACGGCGCCGCGACGAATCCCAACTTCGCCTCCGCAGCATGGGCGGGCGGACAAATCAAGAACGCCATCGATGCTACCATCGCGCTGGGCGGCTCGAACTACGTCTTCTGGGGTGGACGCGAAGGATACATGAGCCTGCTCAATACTGACATGAAACGCGAAAAAGATCACCTGGCCATGATGCTCGGCATCGCCCGCGACTACGGACGCCGAAACGGCTTCGAGGGCACGTTCCTCATCGAACCCAAACCGATGGAACCGACCAAGCATCAGTATGACTTCGATAGCGAAACGGTCATCGGATTCCTGCGCCACTACGGACTGGACAGGGATTTCAAGGTCAACATCGAGGTAAATCATGCGACGCTGGCTGGCCACACGTTCGAACATGAACTGCAGACGGCAGCCGACGCCGGACTGCTCGGCTCGATCGACGCCAACCGCGGCGACTACCAGAATGGCTGGGATACAGACCAGTTCCCGGTGAACCTCTACGAACTCGTACAAGCCATGCTCGTCATCGTCGAATACGGCGGATTCACGACCGGCGGCACGAACTTCGACGCCAAGACGCGTCGGAACTCGACCGACCTCGAAGACATCTTCATCGCCCACATCTCCGGCATGGATGCGTTTGCCCGCGCACTGGTCGTGGCAGCCGACGTGCTCGAGAAATCGGACTACGCCAAATGGCGCAAGGCACGCTACGCCTCGTACGACGCGGGCGACGGCAAGGCGTTCGAAGAAGGCAAACTGACCCTCGAAGACCTGCGCGACATCGCAGCCCGAAGCGGCGAGCCGGCGCAAATCAGCGGCAAGCAGGAACTGTATGAAGCACTCATCAACCTCTACATCTAAAATGCAAGCAAAATGTCTGACGCTGAAAACGGAAACAAACTGTATCTCTACGCCATCACGCTCGTAGCCGTTCTGGGAGGCCTGCTCTTCGGATACGATACGGCCGTCATATCGGGAGCCGAGAAGGGACTGGAGGTATTCTTCTCGCGGGCAACCGATTTCGAGTACAACAAACTGCTGCACGGCCTGGCGTCGTCGAGCGCGCTGATAGGATGCGTGCTTGGAGGCGCCATTTCGGGCATGCTCGCCTCCCGCCTGGGACGGCGAAACTCGTTGCGCCTCGCCGCCGTGCTGTTCTTCCTCTCGGCACTGGGGTCGTACCGTCCCGAATTTCTCTTCTTCGAGAAGGGCGTGCCCACGTTCGAACTGTTCGTCGCCTTCAACCTCTACCGCATACTGGGAGGTATCGGCGTCGGACTGGCATCGGCCGTATGCCCGATGTACATCGCCGAAATTGCACCGTCGAACATCCGCGGCACGCTGGTTTCATGGAACCAGTTTGCCATCATCTTCGGTATGCTGGTCGTGTATTTCGTCAACTACCTCATACTTGGCGGTCACGACGCGGCCGACGAATGGTCTGCCACGGTCGGCTGGCGGCAAATGTTCGTTTCCGAAGCCTGGCCTGCCGCCCTGTTCGGGATTCTCCTCTTCTTTGTTCCCAGGACGCCGCGCTATCTCGTCCTGATACAGCAGGAAACGAAAGCGCTCGACATATTGACAAGAATCAACGGAGCATCGAAGGCCGGCGAAATACTCTCGGAAATCAGAGACACGCTGAAGGAGAAAACCGAAAAGATATTCACCTACGGCGTCACTGTGATTATAATCGGCATCCTGCTGTCCGTCTTCCAGCAGGCCATCGGAATCAATGCCGTACTCTACTACGCTCCCCGCATCTTCGAAAGCGCAGGTGCCGAAGGTGGCGGCATGATGCAAACCGTCATCATGGGCGTGGTGAACATCACCTTCACGCTGGTAGCCATTTTCACTGTCGACCGTTTCGGGCGCAAGCCGCTGCTTATCATCGGCTCCATCGGAATGGCCGCCGGCGCCTTTGCAGTAGCCGTTTCCGACCATCTGGGGTTGCAGGGACTCATTCCGGTTCTCTCCGTAATCATTTATGCCGCCTTCTTCATGATGTCGTGGGGGCCGATATGCTGGGTGCTGATCTCCGAAATATTTCCGAACACCATCCGCGGCCAGGCCATAGCCATTGCCGTCGCCTTCCAGTGGATATTCAACTACATCGTATCATCCACTTTCCCGGCGCTCTACGTCTTCAGCCCGATGGTAGCCTACGGACTTTACGGCACCATCTGCCTCGGCGCAGCCTTCTTCGTCTGGAAATGGGTGCCCGAGACGAAAGGCAAGACGCTGGAAGACATGACGCGCCTCTGGCGTAAATAACGTCTCCGGATCGCCGTGTCCCTCCGTGTCTCTCCGTGTAAGAAACAATTACACGGAGTTGCACGGAGAAGAGACACGGAGAACCGCAGAGAAACCGGCTTTTCCGCCGGGCGAGGCATCCCCGACAGGATGCTCCCTGAATCGTTGAATTTTTGAATCTTTGAACTGCCGGTGCAATTCACGAAATTGCACCGCGCAGTATTAAACGCTACTTCTTCGTCTTCATCAACGAGATGACAACCCCCAGCGCCAAAATGGAAAATGTGAAAACGAGCGATTGCTCCGACCTGATTTCAAGCCCGAAATGAGGCGAAAAGATCTTGCAGCCGATAAAGACAAGGATGATTGCCAGGGCATGCTTCAGGTACACAAAGCGATTGACGGCGGCGGCCAGCAGAAAGTACAGCGAACGCAATCCCAGTATGGCAAAAATATTGCTGGTGTAAATCACGAACGTGTCCTGCGTAATGAGAAATATGGCGGGAATGCTGTCGATGGCAAAAATCACATCCATGATTTCTATCAGCAACAGAGCCAGAAACAGGGGAGTGATATAATTCTTTTCATCTTTCTTTACAAAAAAGTGCTCGCCGGACAGGTCGGGCGTGATCCGGAACCTTTGTGACAGAAAACGGAACAGTTTGCCCTCTTTAATATCGGATTTTTCTTTTTCGGGAAACAGGAATTTGATTCCCGTGAATATCAGAAATATCGAAAACAGGTACAAAATCCAGTGAAACCTGGCAACCAGTGCCGCCCCGATAAATATCATGACCGCACGCATGACGACCGCGCCCATAATACCCCAGAACAGTACGCCGTGCTGGTATCTGACCGGTATGGTCAGAGACGTGAATATAAGCGAAATCACGAAAATGTTATCCATCGAAAGGCTAAGCTCGACCAGATAGCCGGTATAAAACAGCATACCGGTCTCGCTGCCTTTTTCGTAAATGACAAACAGCCCGAAAAGAAGCGCTATCAAAACATAGCTGGCGCAGATTATGAGGATTTTCCTGATTTTCTGCTCTTCGTCCTTCCTGTGAAAGACGAACAGATCCAGATAAAGCAAAACGGAGACAACCGTTACGAAAATCACCCACATCCATCCCTGAGGTAAAACCGGATGTCCGGCTTCGAGCAGCGTTACAGTTTCCATACAAGTCATTTCAGTTTTTCCGTTATTTCTTTCATCCATTCGGCGGCATCCTGCACCGTCTCGCCGTTTTCGTTGTATGCCCCGACGATGTACTGTCCTTTCCATACGGCAGGGATATCGCCATTGTACCGGTCTTTGACGACAATGCTGCCTTCGTCCGTGACAGCCTGTTGCCCGGTAAATTCAGCGTAACGGTCCAATACCTTGCGGGCGCCGTCTTTCGTTTTGCCGTCGACGACAAAAAGCAGGAACGTCTGTCCTTCGTGCCCGTATCTTGCCGAATAGACGGACTTCAAAAACTCGTGGCCGATAAAACCTTTCGTCGTGTAGGATTCCGACCATGCGCGTTTCCCTTTCGCCGGAAACAGTTTTGCCACGGGCGGATATGTGGCGCCGGCATCGATCCTGTCCGACAGTCGCCGGCCAATCGCACGGAGAGTTTCTTCCGCATCGCCGGCGCTGCTGCTCCACATCTTCACGTAAATACATCCTGCGAAGAAGAACAGGTTTTGAGCATCGCCCTGTGCCTCGCCTCCGATGTCGAAATGCGCCAGTTCGTCCGAACGTTCCGATGCGTACATGCCGAAAGCATCTTCGGGCGTGGCATGGCGATACGCCTGTATTGTGATGTAATCATCGCCTTTCCTGTACTCCAGAGAAGTCATTTCCTCAAAATTGTTCTCTATGAACAGGGGCGCCGCGCCGTTGATGCGGTCGAAAAGATTGTCGGGGTTGAAGACTTCCGTTTCGTCCGACAGCGTCCATCCCGGGAAATCGGCCAGCCACGATTTCAACTGTCCGGGCGTCTGGGCGACGAGCAGTTGAACGGACATCAGCACAAGAATGGCAAAGATTGTCTGTCTGAAATATTTCATCCGTATATACATTTATACTTGCAATCTGTGTGTTCAACTCAGAAGTACGTCGGGGACATGCAGTACGGGCGTGACTGCGGCTATTTTCCGTGCGACGTCGAAGCCGGACGTACATTTCACCCTGCATCCTCCGTTGCCGCAACTGCGGCACATCCTGTCGGGCAGGCGCAGTTCCTGCAGTGTCTCTTTGGAAAGGGTTGCGTTTTTGTAGCCGTAGGCATACATGTAGGCACGCATCATGTCGGGGATTGGCAGGTGTTCGACACACATTTCGCTGCATTTCCCGCATTGCTGGCAAAACATCATCTCCTGCGTGCTGAGCATGGCGAGATATTTCCTTTCACTTTCCGTCAGGACAGGGTCTTTGACGGCGGCCAGACATTCGTCGAACTCGTCGAAATTGCTGAATCCGGGGATGACGGTTGTGATGTTTTCGTTTTGCCATGCCCACTTCAGGCAGGCTTGCGAATTGATTTTCTTCTTTCCTTCCGCATCTTCGACGGCGCCTGTCATCGTCTTCATGGCAACAAAGCCGACGCCGGCTTCGACGCCGCGCGCGATGGCCTCGTCCGTTTCCTTCAGATTGGCAAGTTTGAAGTTGTACGACAGGAGTATCACGTCGTATGCGCCCGTTTCGACGGCGGCATCAATCAGCGCAGGGTTCAGCGCATGTGTAGAAAAGCCGATGTGGCGGATTTTGCCGTCGGCTCTGAATTTTTTCAGCAGGTTGATGATTCTTTCGTCCGTCACCTGTTCGATCCTGTTGAGCGCGTGCGTGTAGAAAATTTCCACATGATCCATCTGCAGGCGTTTCAGGCTAAGGTCCAGCAGCGCCGTAAAGTCGTTTTCAAAACTGTCTTTCAGCGGGAAGTCAAATTTGCCCTTCGTTGCGATACAGAACGAATCGCGGGGTTTGTCCTTGAAAAAATTGCCGAGCATCACTTCGTTTTGACCGTTCTGGTATCCGTGAGCCGTGTCGAAGAATGTGATACCGGCGTTGTAGGCCGCTCTGACCACATTGGGATTGTCTGCCCGCATCACTCCCATGCTGAGGATGGGTATCGTAATGCCCGTTCTTCCCAGCGTACGCTGGGGAAATTCATTTACCTTACGGTATGCATGATTGATTTTCAGCGAGGCGGCTGCTGTATCCGGCATGAACAGCGCACCTGCTCCGGCGGTTGCCGTCAGGCGAAAAAAGTCACGTCTGTTTAATTTCTTTGTGTCCATTGTTAAAACGATTTTGATTTGATAACACTAAATATTTTTGAAACCTTTGATTTCACAAAATTGGCGTTTTTTGTTGAGAGAAACAAATAAACTTACATTATTATGCATTTTTCACATCCGGTTGGGCACATCTATCCCCAGCAGCGACATCCCTGAACGGATAACTTTTGCCGTATTGGCAGACAGCATCAGACGCAGGTTTTTTGTTTCCGTATCCGGTTCGTTCAAAATCGAATAGTCATGATAGAACTGATTAAATTCTTTCACCAGATCGTATACATAGTTGGCGATGCAGGCGGGACTGCAGGTCTCTCCCGCTTCGCAGACAGTGGCGGCATATTCCGCAAGCCGCTGTATCAATGCTTCTTCTTTGGGCGAAAGAGGTGTGGACAGAGGCAACTGTCCGGGCAATACCAGTTCCTGTTCTTTGGCCTTGCGCAGGACGGAACATATCCGCGCATGGGTGTACTGAATGAATGAAGCCGTGTTTCCGTTGAAATCAATGGATTCTTTCGGATTGAAGACCATGTTTTTGCGCGGGTCGACCTTCAGGATAAAGTATTTCAGCGCTCCCAAGCCGATCATGCGTATGATTTCGCCGGCTTCTTCGTCGCTCAGTCCGTCGAGTTTGCCCAGTTCGCCGGAAATCTCGCGGGCGGCGGCGATCATTTCATCCATCAGGTCGTCGGCGTCGACTACTGTTCCCTCGCGACTTTTCATCTTGCCTTCGGGCAATTCCACCATCCCGTACGAGAAATGAACCAGATTCTTGCCGAAAGCAAAGCCAAGTTTGTCCAGCAGAACCGAAAGCACCTGAAAGTGGTAGTTCTGTTCGTTTCCTACCACATAAATCATCTGTTCGATCGGGTAATCGTCGAAGCGCAGTTTGGCTGTCCCGATGTCCTGCGTCATGTAGACGGATGTGCCGTCGGAGCGGAGCAGGAGTTTCTCGTCGAGTCCTTCGCCTGTCAGGTCAGCCCATACGGAGCCGTCGTCGCGACGGTAGAAGATGCCTCTCTCAAGCCCGTCCAGCACTGTTTTCCGGCCTTCGAGGTAGGTTTGCGATTCGTAATAGATGCGGTCGAAATCGACTCCCAGGCGGCGGTATGTTTCGTCGAAACCTTCGTAGACCCAGTTGTTCATCGTTTCCCACAGCGCGACGACTTCCGGGTCGCCGGCTTCCCATGCGCGCAGCATTTCGCGTGCTTCGATCATCAGTACAGACCGCGCCTCGGCTTCAGCGCAGTTCAGACCCTGCTTTTCGATATTTTGGAGTTCTTCCTTGTAATGTCTGTCGAACAGGACGTAAAAGTCTCCGACCAGATGGTCGCCTTTCCTGCCCGAAGACGCGGGAGTCACACCCTCGCCCCATTTCTTCCAGGCCAGCATGGATTTGCAGATATGGATTCCGCGGTCGTTGACGATGTTCGTCCTGACTACCTTCCGTCCGTTTGCAGTCAGAATATTCGAGAGGCTGAATCCTAACAGATTGTTGCGCACATGTCCCAGGTGGAGCGGCTTGTTGGTGTTCGGAGAGGAATATTCTACCATCACCAATGGCGAACGTTCGGTGACAGGCCGGATACCGTATTGCGGGTCGGCGTTCATTTCGTTGAGCAGCGCAATCCAGCAGGGTGTGGCAACCGTCAGGTTGAGAAAGCCCTTAATTACGTTGAATCCGGCAACGATTTCCTCGTTTTGCAGCAAACAGAGACCGATGTCGTGCGCCGTCTCTTCGGGCGATTTCTTCGAAATGCGGAGAAGAGGAAACACGACCAGGGTCTGATGTCCCTGAAATTCTTTTTTCGTTTTCTGCAATTGTAGCAGTCCTGCAGGCACATCAGCATCATACAGCATCTTGATGGCCGAAACTACGGCGTCCGAAAGTCTTTGTTCGATATTCATTGCGATGAATTTTTCCGCAAAGTTACGAAAAGATATTCGATAAATTGAAATCCTGCCGCCTGTCGAACGGGATTCGATTATTCGTTATTCATTAACAACTGTTCCATTTCTTCCTTTGTCAGTTTATTTTTCTCGAGGAGGCGTTCGACGAGCCGGTCGATTGCAGGTTTCTGTTCACGAAGGGTTTCGATGGCCAGGGCAAGTTCGCGGCGGATGATGGCGGAGATGCGTTCGGCGATTTTGCCGGCGAGAGGGCCGCGGGTAGCTTCGTCGTCGGAGAGGAAGACGGGGCCGGTTTCGTCGTCCATGCCGTAGGAGCAGATCATGGCGCGGGCGATGCGGGTAGCGCTTTGCAGGTCGCCTGATGCGCCGCTCGAGATGCCGTCGTCGTCGCCGTAGTAGACGATTTCGGCCGCCCGTCCGCCGAGTGCGGTACGGATGCGGGCGAGGAGTTCGTCGCGCGTCTTGAGCGGAGTGTCTTCGTCGGCCGCATGTTCCATATATCCGCCGTGGCTGCCGCGGGCAACGATGGTGAGATAGGCGGGCGTACGTCCGGCGAGGAAACAGAGGCAGGCGTGTCCCGCTTCGTGCCGTGCGACGCGCTGGAGATAATCCTTTCCCCAGTCACGCTTTTCACCGTGCCGGTTGAGTTCGAAGGCCTCTTCGAGCGTGTCGTCGTCGAGTGGCTGTTCCTTTTTAGCAGCCATGCGGAAGGCGAGTTCGAGCACCGTTTCCAGACCGGCAAGGCTGTATCCGGCAGAGCGTTCGGCCAGGCGCTGAATCATTGATTCGGCGACTTTGTTCGGTCGCTTGCCGAGCATGAGTGTCAGGTATCGCGCCCGGTCGTCTCTGTCGGGCAGGTCTACGAGGATTTTGCGGTCGAAGCGGCGAGCGAGGGCGGGATCGATCGTGCCGGTGGCGCGCCGTCCTTCCTCGATGTCGAAATTGGTGGCGGCGAGCACGAAAACAGGGCGCTTGAGATCGACGGTGAATCCGTCCATTTCGGTGAGCAGTGCGTTGAGCGCCATTTCTTCGCCGTGTCCGGTGTGTCCTGCACCGCGCGTGCGGCCTATGGCGTCGATTTCGTCGATGAAGATGATGGCCGGGGCGTACCGGCGTGCACGGGCGAAAAGATTGCGTACGGCTTCGGGGCCGCTGCCCTGCCATTTGGTTACGAAGCTGCTTGCGGCGGCGGGGATAAAGGCGACGTCGGACTCGCCGGCCATGGCGCGCGCAAGCATCGTCTTGCCGGTGCCCGGCGGGCCGTAGAGCAGTACCCCTTTGGGTAGCCGGTAGCCCGATGCAGCAGTTTTTTTCGGATCCTTGAGGAAATTGATGAAGTATTGCAGTTCGCTTTTTGCGTCGGCGGCGCCGATGACGTCGTCGAAGCGGGCGTCGGGCTTTTCGATTTCATTGAGCACATCACGGCTGTCGTCGGCCGCAACGATGCGGCGGAGTGAAAATTCGCGCAGGCGGATGATTGCCTGCGTCCTGTCGGGCGAGAGAATGGGCGCGGTTTCGAACGAGAGCGCCTTGCGCTGCATGGCCAGGGCTGCGGCAGCGCCCTGCAGGCAGGCTTGCGCGCAGATGTTTTTGATTTCTTCGGCAATAATGCCACTGTCGCCCTCCGACAGCGCAAGTTTGCCTCTGGCTCCGGCGCGGACGAAAGCTGTAAGCAATTCTTCGTCGATACCAAATCTATCCGATTCAAGCAGATAGACAGGCATGTCGGGCAGGCGTTCGCGCAGGGTCTTGAAGAAGTTGCGCGAGGTTTTCAGCGACGATGCGCCGGGAGGTATGTAATTGAATGCGCCAATGGTAGCGAGCGGATTCGGCAGGGCTACGCCGGGTTCGGCCACGGTAGCCAGCGGGTCGAGTTTCTTTCGCGTCTCTCCCGACAGTTCCACGAGCACGAGATGAATGTCTTTTTCGCTCAACAGTTTCAGAGCTTCGTCCGTCTCGGTGGAATGATGAATTTCGACATCCGGCAATGCGTCGCGCAATTTTTCGAGGCACGCTTCGTCGCCGAAGAAAAGGATTTCCGGCCGTTCCGGAGTTGAGAACAGCGGTTTTACGTCGTCCGGCAGGCTATCGGTTTCCACGCCGAAACGAATGGTCTGCATCCGTTCGAGTGCCTGTTCGAGGCCTGTATCCCAGAGGCGGAAAAGTTTGAAGAGTTCGTTTTTGAAAAACAGTTCAGTGCGTGCACAAAGAGTACGCGCATCGACCTGCCCTCCTTCGGCAAAAAGGAGTACGGAGGCAAGCAGTTCACCGCCTTCTATCCTGATGCCGTACTGTTTTTCAAAGAGCGCGCAAAGGCGTTGAAATTCGGTTGAACTGATTTTCTCGAGATGATGCGCCTGCAGATGATTGAACATCATGGGATAGCCGGTAGCCAGTCGCGAGCAGATGGCAGCAGGGAAATAAGGTTTGCCCGTCTGCGGATGAGTATCGGTTTCGAGGGCGCCGAGTATGGCTTGACGCGACAGTCCGGCGGCGCCGGAGCGGAAATCTCCCTCGTAGAACTGGCGTCCGGCGTTGGTCGTAAAGATGATGACGGTGTCGCGGAAGGAGATGTTCTCGTCGAGAAAATCGTCGTGCAGGATGCCGGCATCCAGAATTTGCAGGAAGAGTTGGATAGTGTTCAGATGCGCCTTTTCGATTTCGTCGAAGAGGAGTATGCTGTGCGGATTTTTCTTGACGAAGCCGGTGAGCAAGCCGGGTTTGGCATCCTTGTAGCTGGCGTTGAATCCTATCAGGTTGGAATGTGCCTGGTGGTCGGCGAAGTTACTCATGTCGAATCGCCTGAAGGGGGTGCCGAGCACTTCGGCCGCCTGTTCGGCGAGGAAGGTTTTCCCTACGCCCGGAGGTCCGGCGAAGACGAAGATGGCGCGCGGGCGGCGGCGTTTTTCGTCGGCAGCAGCCAGCACTTCGGCATTGAAAATGCCTTCGGCAAAGGCATGGACGGCGTGGTCTTGCCCGTGTATCTTGTCGAGCAGAGCGTATCGCATCCTGCGGATACGTCCGGTCAGCGAGGGCAGGAAGGAGACGCCTTCGATCTGGGGTGTGGCCGGCTTTTCGGGTGTTGGCTTTTCGGGTGTTGGCTTTTCGGCCGGTTTTCCGAGAAGGAGAATGGTTTCGAGCATGGGTGTCGGCTCTTCGAGCAAGGCGGACAGCAAGTGTGCGGCCGACAGGGTTTCGCCTGCGGCTTTCGCGACAGCTTTCGCGTGCAGACCTTCGACCAGCGTTTTTCCGTTGCCCGAAGGCTTTTCGCCGGAGAGAATCCTGCGCAGTTGCGAGCGTACCTTGCGCGAATCTATCCCGGCCGCTTTCAGCAGGGTTACCACCTGGCGGATGTCGGCATCGGTCTGTTCGCGATAGCGGGAGTTGGGCGCGATGTCGTCGGCAGTGATTTCCGACAGTTTGAGCAGTCCCAGAAACAGATGTTCGGGATGCAGTTCCATGGTCAGGGCGACGGCTTCCATCGTGGCGCGTATCCTGACGAATGACAGGGATCTTGTTTCTTCAAGTTTTTCCATGTTTTATTTATATTTTTGTTTTTATTTAATGAACGGTACGGTACATTTCTAAAACCAGTCCGAATAATGCATGAACAATTTCCATTGTAGACGGAATCCTGCCCAAAGGAATTGCTTCAGCAATCAATGATTTGCCGCGTTCGATCAGCAGTTTTGCCTGTTCTCTGTCTTTCCATCTATAAGAATCAAAATTTTCATTAAACATTATTACATACTGTTCGCCACCTGTTGGCGTCATTTCAAGCACAAACTTCTGTTCGACGATTTTATAGGTAACTTCCTTTGTCTTTCTAATATTTTTCTCGCGACTGATTGTTTCTTTATTCCCGGGAAAATCATTGCATGTTGCTTCTGCTGCAGCCAGATACTTTTCATCATATCCGGGCATTCTGTTGATTCCTTTGCTTTTGATTATATATATCATCGTGTCCAGTTCGTAAAAGGCCTCCGTCATTTCCTTTTCTGCTTTCCGGTATCTCATCTGTGCTTTGACAGGGTACAATTCGAACAGTTGCCTGCGGAGGTTGTTGTGAATTTCCAGTCTTTTGAAGAGGTCGCTTTCCCCGGCTTTCAAACTTTTTTCGAGTTCGGAAAGTCGTTCGCTGACTTTGGCCGCGGTTTGCCTGTCTGCTTCCGGGATTTCGCCGGTAGCATTTATTTCATGTATGTCCTGTCTGGCTGCCGAGATTTTTTTTAAAATATCTTCTTCCGAAGGAACTTCGGCCTGCTTGATTTCAATGTCCAGTTCTTTGGTATAATCCAGTAACGGGAAAAAAGCTTTGAAGTGCATGGTTTGCGCCTTGTCTACCTTTATGGTAATCTCCACATCGCTGTTTTGGGGTAATGTATACGGAATGTCTTCGCCGGTTATGATCACTTCGCGGATCAGGTCGTTCAATTCTGGGTCAGCGCCTACGGCATTACAGTCTCCCTGATAGATGCCGATACAAAACCAGTCATCTTTTTCTCCTTTACGTATTTTACACGTGGTCTTCAGACCTTTGACGACACCCGTAGCCGGCAGATTTCTGTTTTTTTCCAGTCCCTTGACGGGAAAGAAACCAAGGCCATCCTTGTTTTCGAAATACTTGGCAATGCCGACATGATAAGATAAAACCTGCGTTTTGGGAAAGTCGATACTTTGAATGATATTGAATTGATCGGGTTCGCAGTCCAGCCGGTTTCCTTTTTCGTCGAATACCTGTATCTCGAACGAATTGGAACGATTTTCAAGCAGAAGGACTTCAATGAGGGTTGCTTTCCTGTCGCTGATGCGCTTCAATCCGCTTGACCAGGCTTCGTCGACACGCCTAATGCCGACAAAGATCTCGTTTGGAAAGCGTTCGGTTGATTTTTCTTTCAACGCCTTGATGGAAACCAGTGCATTCTTTTCCATGCCTGTCGCTTCATATTTGACGTCCAGTCGGAGTTTATCTGCGTAAGGTGTCGAACCGCCATCGCCGCCTCCCTGCTGTACGGTTTTGGGGTCTTCAGCAACAGCGGGGATATCCACATCCACAGTAGAAGCGTAGATCGCAGCTCCCTGTGCTACGACTGTCATCGGATCTTTGGACGTGTCTACGTGCTCGGTGATTTGTTCGCGCAACATGCACCGCAGGATGGGCGAATGGGTGGGTCCGCCCACCGGAATAAGCGCGTCGAGGTCGGCGCCCTGCAGGTTGTTGCGCTTCAGCAGTCCTTTCGCAATGTCGATGGCTTTCTGAAAGATGGGCGAGAGGACGCGCTCCATGTCTTTCTGCGTGACGGTTACGTCTACTTCGGGAGCTTCGCCTTCTTCGTCCTCAAAGGGCAGGTCGCCCAGATCGGTAAGGATATTGTGCTTGTCCCTGAACGACATTTGAATCTTGGCTTCTTCGGCCAGCCGCTTGACGCCGTTTCGCAAAATCTCTCTCCTGTCGGGGTCGTTAAGAATACCTTCGATGACAAAATTTTTCTGGAGGTACGGCAGGATAATCTGGTCGACGATGGCTTCGTCGAGGTTTTTGCCGCCGAGCCAGTTATCTCCGTCGGTATCTTTGACGGACAGGATTCCTTCTTCGGCTTTTACGAGTGTGGCGTCGAAGGTGCCGTCGCCAAAGTCGAATACGAGCCAGTATCCGTCTTTTTTTTCGGCGTCCAGGCCGTAAGCAGTTGCCGCAGCAACCGGTTCCTGAAGCAAAACGACCTGCTTGAATCCGGCCAGTTTGGCTGCCTTGATGGTTGCTTCGTTTTGTGGACTGAGGAATTTGGCGGGCACGGTGATTACTATCGACGAGAGATTTTCGTCCAGTACCAGTGATTTCAGTTTTTTCAGTACTTCGGCCGACAGTTCTTCCGAAGGAATTTCCCTGTTCATGTGGCTGCTTCGATAGGTATGTGTGGTACCCATTGTGCGTTTAAATTCGATATATGAATTGGTTTCGCCCTTTTTGAAATCCTTCATCGCCCTCATTACATTCAAATCCTTCATCGCCCTCGTTGTGTCGTTTTTCATCACATTCATTGCCGGGTCGCCGACCTGCACGACCTGTTTTTTGTTGAAATATACGCAGGAAGGCACGATATCCTTCAGTATGTCGGATTTTATGATTCTGGGGACGCCGTTTTCCATCCGGGCGATGGCTGAATTGGTTGTGCCCAGGTCGATGCCGTAGTCAATTTTCGTTCTCATCTTTTCATTCGTTTGGGGAATATCCCCTTCTCCGCCTTGCGGGGGAGAAGGGGGATATCCGTAACAAGTGACTGTTATGAATACTATTTCAAAGTGCCTCCACCGGGTGTTTCATCGTCAGGAAGCATTTGATGCAATGCCAAGACAATAGCCCGAACTTCGGAAGTTCTACCCAAAGCGACCAGTTGATTGCCTTTTTCAATCAACTGTTTTGCCATTGCAGGATTAGACCAGTGGAGTGAGTGGAAGTTTTGGGCATAGTGATTCAGGAACTGCACAAACATCAGGCCTCCGGTTACTGTATCGACAAGTTGAAAGTGCAATCCTTTCATTTCCTGCGTCAATTTCTTTGCTTCCTTCACATCTTTAGCAGGGATGATTTGCCTCATCTTTCTGTTAAAGTCATCCACCATGGCTTTCAATTTGCCCATATCCAGGTTATTTGCGCTGTCGCCAATTTTTTCTATCAACTCATTTAATTCAAGACTGGCGTCTTTCATTTCCCTTTCTGCTTCCGGCCATTTATCCTCCGAACTGCCGGCGGCACCTAATTTGAGCATTTGCTTGCGGAGACTGTTTTGAATGTTCATTTTCCCGTCGGCGCTGCCTTTTTCGTTTTCCAGTTTTCCTTCGAGTCTGTCAAGTTCTTCGACGACTTCGGCTGCTCCTGCCTTTATTGCCTTCGCTTTTGCATCGGCGATTTGTTTTGAAAGGTCTGTTACCGAAGGCATCGCGGTTTGCTTGATTTCAATGTCCAGTTCTTCGGCATAATCCAGTGACGGGAAATAAGCTTTGAAGTGCATGGATTGCGATTCGTCTATCTTGATGGTAATATCCACGTTGCTGTTTTCCGGCAACAAATTGGGAATGGTATCGCCGGTTATGATTACTTCGCAGATCAGGTCGTTCAGCGCCGGGTCGGTGCCTTTGGCATTGTAGTCGCCCTGATAGATTGGAATGCGTATCCTGTCCTGCGAATTGCGGGGTCTGATTTTTTTTCGGGTTTTGAGGCCGTTTACCACACCCGTAGCCGGTAAGGTCTTGCTTTTTTCCAATCCTTTGACGGGAAAGAACAGGTCGGCTTCCTCGTCTTCGAAATACTTGGCAATGCCGACATGATAAGATAAAACCTGCATTTTGGTCACGCCGCCGATACCTTGAATGATATTGAACTGATCGGGTTCGCAGCTCAGCCTGTTTCCTTCTTCGTCGAATACCTGTATATCGAACGAGTTGGAACGATTTTCAAGCAGAAGGACTTCTACAAGGGATGCTTTCCTGTCGCTGATGCGCTTCAAACCGCTTGACCAGGCTTCGTCGGCACGCTTGATGTCGACAAAGATCTCGTTTGGAAAGTGTCCGGTTGATTTTTCTCTCAGCGCCTTGATGGAAACCAGTTCATTCTTTTCCACGCTTGTTGCTTCATATTTGACGTCCAGTCGGAGTTTATCCGCGTGAGGTGTCGAACCGCTATCGCCGCCTCCCTGCTGTCCGGTTTTGGGGTCTTCAGCAACAGCGGGGATATCCACATCCACAGTAGAAGCGTAGAGCGCAGCTCCCTGTGCTACGACTGTCATCGGATCTTTGGACGTGTCTACGTGCTCGGTGATTTGTTCGCGCAACATGCGCCGCAGGATGGGCGAATGGGTGGGTCCGCCCACCGGAATAAGCGCGTCGAGGTCGGCGCCCCGCAGGTTGTTGCGCTTCAGCAGTCCTTTCGCAATGTCGATGGCTTTCTGAAAGATGGGCGAGAGGACGCGCTCCATGTCTTTCTGCGTGACGGTTACGTCTACTTCGGGAGTTTCGCCGTATTCGTCCTCAAAGGGCAGGTCGCCCAGATCGGTAAGGATATTGTGCGCGTCCTTGAACGACATTTGAATCTTGGCTTCTTCGGCCAGCCGCTTGACGCCGTTTCGCAAAATCTCTCTCCTGTCGGGGTCGTTAAGAATACCCTCGATGGCAAAATTTTTCTGGAGGTGCGGCAGGATAATCTGGTCGACGATGGCTTCGTCGAGGTTTTTGCCGCCGAGCCAGTTATCTCCGTCGGTATCTTTGACGGACAGGATTCCTTCTTCGGCTTTTACGAGTGCGGCGTCGAAGGTGCCGCCGCCAAAGTCGAATACGAGCCAGTATCCGTCTTTTTTTTCGGCATCCAGGCCGTAAGCAGTTGCCGCAGCAACCGGTTCCTGAAGCAAAACGACCTGCTTGAATCCGGCCAGTTTGGCTGCCTGGATGGTTGCTTCGTTTTGTGGACTGAGGAATTTGGCGGGCACGGTGATTACTATCGACGAGAGGTTTTCGTCCAGTACCAGTGATTTCAGTTTTTTCAGTACTTCGGCCGACAGTTCTTCCGAAGGAAATTCCCTGTTCATGTACCTGCTCCGATAGGTATGTGTGGTACCCATTGTGCGTTTAAATTCGATATATGTATTGGTTTCGCCCTTTAGGAAAATCTTCAATATCCTCGTTATGTCGTTTTTCATCGCATTCACTGCCGGGTCGCCGACCAGCACGGCCTGTTTTTTGTTGAAATGTACGCAGGAAGGCACGGTATCCTTCAGCGTGTCGGATTTTATGATTCTGGGGACGCCTCTTTCCATCCGGGCGATGGCTGAATTGGTTGTGCCCAGGTCGATGCCGTAGTCAATTTTAATTCTCATGATTGTACTGTATTTGTAATATTATTGTTGTTAATGGATGAATCCTGACTGTCGTCGTCCTGCGGACCTACGGATACTTCGATTTGTGCGGACTGAATCATTTTGCCGTTGTAGTTGACTTGCGGGACTATCACTTTCGTGATGACTTCGGCGCCGGCCTCGAGGTTCTCGTCGGGGATGGAGTTGACTACGGTTACTTTCATGCCTTCGTGGAATTCTTTTCCGAGCAGTTGGGGCACTTCGTATCCGTTGGCGGCAAGGTTGTCTTTCAATGTGCCTACCGAGCGTTTCAACTGTTTCAGGCCTTTGGTGCCTTCGCTCATCAGGCTGATGTTTCGTTCGATCACGTTGATTTCGCTTGCCACCTTCAGCGCCAGCGAATGGTCGATTTCGGGTTCGGGCGTATCCGATTCAACCGGTACCTGATTTTCCAGCTTTTTGACCAGAAGCTGTATTTCCCGGTCAAACTCGTTCACCAGTTTTTCTTCGATTTCGTCTTTCGTTTTGCCCACCTGTTCGATGATGGCGGACTTGTCGGTTTTCTGCCGCCTGCTCAGGAACCAGTAGACCAGCACGGAGAGGATGATGGCCATGAGGAGGACAATCACGACGTAGAGGGTGGTGTTGCTTACCGAGCGGCCGACTTCCTGAAACCGCTGGTTGGCGGAGGCTTCGGTGGTCGAGATTTTTACGCCGAGCTGGTCTGCCGTTTCGCGGATGGCCTGGCTGTTGCTTTGTGTCGACTGCCGGAGTGTCTCGATGGTTTCGCCGGCGGCCTTGAGCCGGGTCTGCAGGGCGGTTACTTCGCCGCGCAGTTTTCGCGTTTCCGTACGGAGCGTCTGCAGTTCGCTTTTTACGGTCTGCAACTCCTTTTTCAGTTCATCCGTTGCCGGATTGCCGTTCTGTGCCGACGCTGCTGCGCCTGCCAGAAGGAATAGAGCCAATACAATTTTTTTCATCGTTCTTTTATTTTAAATGTGTGTTATAAATTTGTTTTGAGATCTTTTTCATCTTTCTTTCATTGTCAACATGCCGAGGGCCGACAGCAGCCAGAAGAATCCGTACACGATGAGCGTGCCCGATACCCACCTGGGCATCGGCAGCCAGTCGAAATACCAGATCAGGAACAGCGCCAGTTCGGGCAGAAAGAGTATCAGATGCTGCGAGTGCCAGAAGCGCGACATCTTCGAGCGGTTCAGCCGCCGCGTGTTGCACAGCAGCATCATCCGTATGTTGTCGTATGCCCAGAAGAATCCGTAGATGCTGAATATGGCGTGCCATACGGAGTTGACGGAGAGATTGCCCAGGTCGATGATGCAGACGGCGATGAGCGGCAGGAGCAGCGAGCGGAAGAAATAGGTCCAGTACATCACTCCGGGCGAGCCGTTGAGGCGAAACATGGTCGATGCCAGGTGGCCTCCGGGATTCATGGCTTTCAGTTGCTGGATTTTGAACATTGCATAAAACAGTATGCCGAAGGCAAGCACCCAGAAGCTTATGCTGTCGAGAAGCGAGAGGGCTGTTTTTTCCTGCACGATCATGTAGGTATTTTTATATATATAGAAAAGCCACATGTTCGCAAGGAAAGTGATGAATACGCCGAAGGCGGGCATTCGCCGCTTCACGAGGCTGGCGATGCCGTAGGATGTGCAGAAGAACCAGAACATGACGAGGGAGTACGGCAGGCTGCGGACAAATTTGCCGACGGCGGCGGGGTCGGACACGACATGCCACCGGTATTCGAGCAGCGCGAACAGGGCGACGGGTATGATCGTGGTCCAGAAGAAGTATTTCACGGCAGCCCATGCCGTACCGCCGCGAAACGTCAGTCCGTTGATTGTCGTACGGCGCTTTGGCGCGGGCTGTCTTTTTCCGGCCGGCTTTGGTGCGGGGGGTTTTTGGCCGGAAGCTTTTTGTTCGAAAACCGTTTTCGCGGGTGTCCTCTGTACGGGTGCCCTCTGTACGGGCTGTTCACTGTTTCCGCTCTGCTTTCCGCCCGACAGCGCTTCCCTGTTTTTTTCCAGTCGGGCGCGAACTTCGGAGTTGAGTTCCATTTTTTCGATTTCTGCCATCAGCGTGTGCGCCTCGTTTATCTTCTTTATAAGGACTGTCACGTTCGGACGGTTTTCAATCATGCTGTTCACGTCGGCAATCGTCATGTCCAGCGCCTTGTCTGCAATGAGGGAGCTTAGTGTCCGGTAATGCCCTCCGGCGCCCGAACTGCCGCCCATGTTCGCCAGCGTTTTTCTGCTGTCTTCGAATCTTTTCCTGAGCGCGCTCCCGACGACGAGCGACTGTCCCTTGAGGAGGAGGCTTTCGGCGACATCTTTTTTCGATTTGCCCGTCGCGGGCGAGTTGTCGTCAGCGTTTTTCAGCATTTTGAGGAGCGGCTTTGTTTCGTTCAGCAGTTCTTGTGCGTCTTCTACGGTTTGGTTTCTTTCTTTTTTCAGCATCTGTGCGAGCATGGCCAGCGCCATCATTGTTTCGAGGTTTTCCTGCTGGCCTTCGCTGTCTGCCTTGCTGTTGTTGTAGTAGTCGATGGAGCACAGGAGGATTTCTTCGGCGACGCTGTCGGTGGCCGACGTGTATTTGAGGTCGTTGGCGCCGGTGAGGTTTTTCAGCGTCGCGAGGTCGCCCGACGTGTCGTCGTAGAGTTTGCTGCCGATGCTGTCGGCTCTGGCGGGATTATCCTTTCGTTTCCGTGCGGCGTCTTCTGCCTTGCGTTCGATTTCGGCAGCAAATCCTTTGGCAAATTCTTCCATGAAGTCGCTTTTGGCGGCAAAGCTGAGCGTCGACAGCGCTTTTATCGCTCTGGCCGTGGTGATGTTTCGTTTGTTTGCGCTCTCGATGTCTTTCATGAGCGTGCGCAAGAAGGAGAGTTCGAGTTCGGCTGCCGTCACTCTGAAGGTTTTGTCGGTTGTCCGTGTGACGAAGTCGCGGAGGCAGTCGCTTTCGAGGAATTTGATTTTGAGCGCAAGCGCCTGTTCGAAAGCGGCGACGGCGCCCGACTTCATCTGCTGGCTGCGGCAGAGGAGCAGAGTGGAGAGGTTGTGGAAGGCGGAACTGTTGCGCGGCGTGACCGTGCCGGAGGCGGTGAGTTTCGTCCATATTTCGGCGGCGTAGTCGGGGTCGTTGTCTGCCAGGGCGTCGAAGGCAGGCTCGTCCGTGATGTCGTTGCCGGTATAGAACCAGAAGAGAGCGGCATTCATGCGGTCGCTGTCGAGGTCGAGGCGCGAGGCGGCTTCGCTTACCGCGGTGTCGGTGCGCGAGAGTGTGCCGAGCGCCGGGAAGGCACAGTCTTCTCCCCGTGGCGGCTCCTGACCTGCTTCCAGGTACATTAGCAGCCGGCTTATCTTCGCATTGCGTTCTCTTGCGGTTGCCCCGGCAAGCAGACCGATTACGCGGTACGGGTTGTTCAGAATGCTTTTCATTTGTCTTGCTTTTTTTATTTTATCTTTTTACTGTTACCGTTTTTTTATTTTTTCATAGTCTGCCATGTCTTTTTCCGTTCGGACGGCTCTACTGTTATGTATAGAGTGGGTTATAATGCCGAAATCTATCACCCGGTACCGTCTTTTTTACTGTCGGGCGCAAAATTAAAACAATAAACACAAAATCGCAAATAATTTTTTCTTAATGTCCGGACGGGGATGTTTTTTATTTCGTCGCGGAGATATGGGGGGACTGAATGACTGTAATATGTTCTGTGTCTCTCCGTGTAACTTTTTTTTACACGGAGAGAGACACACAGAGGGAAATGCTATGATGTGCCGTGGTACGCAAGGAGTATTTTTACCGTTTCGGTATGGCCATTCCTGGCCGCTTTTTTCAGTGCGGTTTCGCCATATTCGTCACTGATATTTACATCGGCGCCATGCGCAAGAAGGACCTTTACCGTTTCGGTATGGCCATTCTCTGACGCCTTCATCAGTGCAGTATCGCCATCGTAAATATAATCTGTGCCGGTACTCTCGTTGATATAATCGCCATAGTGTTCGTTCACGGCGTTTATATCCGCACCGTGCGCAAGGAGAACTTTTACTGTTTCGGTATGGCCGTCTTCGGCTGCCACTATCAGCGGGGTATTGTTATACCATTCACTGTCTCTTGCATTCACATCGACGCCGTGTGCAAGGAGAGCTTTTACGGTTTCGACGAAGCCTTCTTTGGCTGCCAGTATCAGCGCTCTTTCGTCTCCTTCCGAGTTCATGTTTTCGACGTTTACATCAACGCCCTGCGCAAGGAGAAATTCGATCATATCGCCGCTGAGTACATCGTCCGCATCGTATATTTCCTTTATATCATTTATATTGGCGCCGTGTGCAAGGAGCAATTTCATCATTTCGACACAGTTTCCACAGTCTTCACAGTATGCATACATCAGTGCGGTGTTGCCCTCTTCGTCACGTGCATTTATATCGGCGCCATGCTCAAGGAGTATCTTTACCGTTTCGAGCCTCCAGGAACAGGATGCATACATCAGTGCGGTTTCGCCATATTCGTCACTGATATTTACATCGGCGCCATGCTCAAGGAGTAT
>JAISXP010000070.1 GCA_031270465.1 Tannerella sp.
GAGTCCATGGAACGAGTTTCTGATACCGCAACGAACGGTTACCGCCGACGAAGCCGGCAATATTCCAATTTCGACGATTTCGCTTCGGCCACAGGCCACAGCGGATTCATTTTACTTGAGATCGAATGTAAAGTGGAGTATTTCCGGATGGCCGGGTTGGTTGACTGTAACTCCAACAGAGGCAACATCTACAACATTAAAAAATGCCGATTCTTTATGGATAAAATTTAGCGCCCCTGCAAATACGAGTTTGACTGCTGACCGAACAGCCACGCTGACAATCAGTGGTGATGACGCCGATTTTCCAACCCGGACAGTCACAGTCACACAAAGAAAGGTGCCGGTGAACACGACAGATATTAACATTTCGGCCACAGCTCGCAACTGTACGATTCCCGTAAATGCAGGAATCGGCGTACCATGGACGGTTGCTATCTCCGCCTCCGCCAGTTGGATCACTGCTACAAGCCCGGCCGGTAGCGGTACTACAGGCAATCGAGATGTCATAGTCTATGTCTCAGTCAACAATAGCGTCAACACACGTGTTGGATTTGTAACGATTACTGTCGACGGGATACCGTATACAGTCCCGATAGTTCAGAGTGGCGTGGTGCTGGTAGCAGATCCCCTGACTTTGAATTTCAATGCGGTGGGCGGAAAGGATACCGTAATGCTTACTGCCGGTTACAACTGGACGGCGACATCTTCCGCATCGTGGCTGAAGGTATCGCCGACAAGCGGATACTGGGGAAATAGTCAGTATATCACCGTCACAGCCGACGAAAACGAAACGATCACGACGGCCGGCAAGCGCGAGGCAATAATTACCTTCAAGGCTACCGGTTCGGGTACAACGGCGAATGATACGCTGGACATAAAGGTGACACAAAGAGATCCGACAGCATCACTGACTTATACTCCGACGCAGATCAAAACATTTTCGTCGCATGGAGATACGACAGCCATAACCGTCACATCCAATGTGAACTGGACCGTCGAAATCATCAAGCAGGAAGACCGTGCCTGGTTGTCGGCTACGCCTGTACTGGGTTCCGGCAACGGCCGATTCATCATTGCGGCGGGCGTAAACCTCCTGTCCACATCGCGCAGCGGCAAGGTAACACTCAAGGGTGGCGGCGGCATTACCCGCGAAATCACCATTACACAGTCGCGCGCAACGGTAGCGCCCGATTCCATCACGCTCGATAAGAAAATGCTCTGGATAAGTTATGGCGAGTACAGGGAAGTGAAGGCAACCATTTATCCGGCCACGGTAGAGAACAAAGAAGTGACATGGGCGGTAGACGACAACAGCGCGGTGGTGATGGTGCCGGACGGTTTGACGTGCAGGATTATAGCCGGCAGTGCAAAAAAAGCGACAATCCTGCGCGTATTTACGAAGGAGGGCGGAAAAACAGCAGCCTGCCTGGTAGGAGTGACGCCTGTAGCCAATGAGCCGGTAGAGGCCGCCGCGTCGTATGTCTCCGTCGACGCAGGCAAACTGCTTGTGAATACGCCTGTGGCAGAACATATAACCATATATGCCGCCAGCGGCGCACTGCTTTTGCAGTCACAAAAAGCCGCAGGCCCGGCAACGTTCGACATCAGCCGCCTGCCCGCAGGCGTTTTGATAGTCAAGGGCGAATCGGGATGGACGGACAAGGTTGTTGTCCGGTAATCTGCGCATACAGAAACGTCAAGTTAAGGAATATTTTAAACACGAAGACACGGAGAGATTTTTCTTCGTGTCTTCTTTGTGTATACTGCGCGTTGCAGCAGGTTTCCCGTGTCCCGTCAGGGACAGGGAATCGAGCCGTTACATGCTGTTTAGGGATGCGAAATAAATAAGTTATAACAGTTTTCCCGTGTCCCGTTAGGGACAGGGAATCGAGCCATTACATGCTGTTTAGGGACGCCAAATAAATAAGTTGCAGCAGGTTTTCCCGTGTCCCGTTAGGGACACAATGTTGGTAGAAACAGGAATACACCACCCCTGATGTATCGTCCCGTCAGGGACGAAATGTGAATTTCCCAACACATTCCGTCCCTGACGGGACGGGTGCGGGGTGTGGGGCACGCATTTTCTACCAACATTATGTCCCTACGGGACAGGGAATCGAGCCATTACATGCTGTTTAGGGATGCGAAATAAATAAGTTATAACAGTTTTCCCGTGTCCCGTTAGGGACAGGGAATCGAACCGTTACATGCTGTTTAGAGATGCGAAATAAATAAGCTATAACAGTTTTCCCGTGTCCCGTTAGGGACACAATGTTGGTAGAAACAGGAATACACCTCCCCTTATGTATCGTCCCGTCAGGGACGAAATGTAGATTTCCCAACACATTCCGTCCCTGACGGGACGGGTGCGGGGTGCGAGGCACGCATTTTCTACCAACATTATGTCCCTACGGGACAGGGAATCGAGCCGTTATATGTTGTTTAGGAATGCGAAATAAATAAGTTATAACAGTTTTCCCGTGTCCCGTTAGGGACAGGGAATCGAGCCGTTACATGCTGTTTAGGGTTGCGAAATAAATAAGATATAACAGTTTTTCGGTGTCCCGTTAGGGACACAATGTTGGTAGAAAGAAAAACGCCCCACACCCCACCCCCGTCCCGTAGGGACAGGGAATCAAACCATTACATGCTGTTTAGGGTTGCGAAATAAATAAGCCGTAGCAGTCTTCCGGAAAAATCAATCGCATCCCAAAAAAAATTAACCGTATTCATATTCCATTACTGGCGGAATATTAGTATATTTGTCACCGGATTTTATGTGTTTTCAAACTGCAAACTAACCGTATCACGGTTGTGATATGGGTATATCACGTTTGTGATACGGGTGTATCACCCTTGTGATATGGCTGTATCACGAACGTGATACGACCAGTTTGCCGGCTCAAAAGAGATAAAAGATAGCCTGCAACGGATTAAATGTTGCAGTGTCGAACAGTAAATAATCGGCAGTAAACAGCAAGACTATGGCATTGTATTATGATTTTTATGAGAACCCGCAACAGGAAGGAAGCGGAGACGGGAAAAGGTTTCACGTGCGGGTCGTGACGAAAGGAACGGTGACGACGGACATGCTGGCTTCAGACATCCGGAAGAGTTCTTCGCTGACGGAGGCTGACGTAAAGGGCGTGCTGACGGCTCTCGTCCATGCCCTGAAAAACAGTCTGAAGGAGAACCGCCGGGTTCATGTGGAGGGACTGGGCTATTTCCAGTTGACACTCGCCTGCCCGCCGGTCAGCGCCCGCAACGAGATACGGGCAGAATCCATCCGCGTCAAATCCATTATTTTCCGTCCGGAAAGCGACTTCAGGAAAAGTTTCCGCACCGTGACGTTCAGGCGGGAGCCGGTCAAACGACATTCCATTCCGTATTCGGAGCAGGAAATGGACAGCCTGCTGAACGCCTGTTTCAGGGACACTCCCTATCTGACGGCGAAGAAGTTCGAGCAGCAGTCCGGCCTGACTCATGCCACTGCCGCCCGCCGTCTCAAACAGTTAGTCGAGGCCGGCAAACTCCGGAAGGTCTACTTTTCCAGGTATCCTCTCTATGAGAAGAACGTGTAAACAGGCGAAGTTCGCCTTCGCGCTTCCGTTTTCTTAACAGAATTGTAACAGCATCGTCGCTGTTTCGTAAGAACTCCGTACTATCTTTGCGCCAGGAAAATAAACAGATATGAAACATCAGGAAAAAGAGATGCAGGCGCTCAAGGACGAAGTGAGCCGGATGTGGAAACTGGTACTCTCGCAACTCGAAAAGGCCAAGCAGTCTTATATGAACGGAGACGTAGAGCTGGCGCGCGAAGTTGCCAGCCGCGAAAAAAGGGTAGATGCCTTCGAACTGAAAATCGACAGCGACTGCGAAAACTACATCGCTCTGTTCAGTCCCGTGGCTGTCGATTTGAGGCTGGTACTGTCGCTAATCAAAATCAGTTTCACGCTGGAACGTATCGCCGATTTTGCCGAAGGCATAGCCCGCCACGTCATCGAAGAAGACGGAAACAAACCGGACGCCAGGATAATAGAAGAACTGCAGATGGAAAAAATATTCGATACGCTCATCGCCATGCTGTCCGACAGTTTTGTTGCCCTCGAATCCGAAAATACCCGGATATCGGGAAAAATCATGTCGAAAGATGATGAAATCGACATCCTCTACCGCCGCTCGCTGGATATTCTCACGAACTGCCTGCAGGAAAATCCGTCCATGATTCGCAGCGGACTGAAGACCTTTCTGCTTATCCGCAAACTCGAACGGATCGGCGACCACTGCAGCAACATCGTGGAGGAAATTGTCTTTTACGTAGACGCTAAAGTCCTGAAACATGGCGGGAATTAGCAAATGAGAGCGTATTTTACTATATTTGCACGATGAATACAGACACTGCCGCCGTTGCGAAAATTCTTGTAGTCGACGATGAACCCGTCATCTGCGAGGTGCTCGAATTTAATCTTTCCAGCGAAGGTTATGAAATCACGTGCGTCCACTCGGCGGAAGATGCGCTTGAGAAACTTTCGCCCGACCATTCGCTCATCCTTCTCGACGTGATGATGGCCGGCATGTCGGGATACAGGCTTGCCGAAATGCTGCGACAGAAAAAAAACCGCATCCCCATTATTTTCCTTACAGCTAAAGATACCGAAAACGACATGCTGACAGGCTTCTCGGTCGGCGGCGACGATTATATTTCCAAACCTTTTTCGATAAAGGAAGTGCTCGCCCGCGTAAAGGCCGTACTGAAAAGAACGGGAACGGCGAATGAAAAGCATGGCCACAGGCTTGTTTTCGACGACATCGTCATCGACCTCGAACTGAAGGAACTGACTGTCGGCAACGAGAAAATCCTCCTCACAAAGACAGAATTTGAATTGATGGCGTTCCTGTCCGCCAGCCCCGAACGCATATTTTCGCGCGGAGAAATACTCGAAAAAGTATGGAAAGAAACGCCCTATATCACGGAACGGACGGTGGACGTACACATCACCCGCCTGCGCAAGAAACTGGGCGACAGAGCATCCGTCATATCCAATCGCGCCGGTTTCGGATACCGGTTTCATATCTCCTGAAATAAAATGAAAACAAACTACAGGCAAAAGCTGTTCCTCTCGTTCGTGTTTATTTTCACGCTGTTTACGGCGGCGATTATCCTCTTCGAACAGTCGCGCGAAAAGGAACACAAGACGGAAGCTCTGGAAGAAAAACTGGATGCCTTTGCCGGCATTGTGCACGGCGCGCTGCCTCAGAACGCGAACTGGCAGCAAACCCTCGACAGCCTCCTTGTCCTCTTCCCGGAAAATATCCGCCTGACGCTGATAGACAGACAGGGACACGTGATGTATGACAATGCGGTCGAAAAAGCCGGACAGATGGAAAACCATGCCCGCCGCCCGGAAATACTGACGGCACGCGAAAAAGGACGGGGGAGAGACATTCGCATCTCTTCATCCAACGAAAGAGAATACCTCTACTACGCCAAGCAGTTCAGCGACTGCTATATCCGCGTAGCCCTACCCTACGACATCAAGATACGGCATTTCCTGAAACCCGACAATATCTTTCTCTACTGCATCGTCGCCCTTTTTGCCCTCATGCTGGTGCTTATCAACCTCGTATCCGGGCAGTTCGGAAAATCCGTCAGGCAACTGCGCGACTTTGCCAACTTGATTGAAAACGGAAATGCACGCTTCCCCGACGACGAACTGGGCGAAATAGGCACGAAAATTGCAGACAACTACCGCAAGTTGAAGGACAGCGAAAAGACGATTGCCCTCGAACGCGAAAAACTCCTCCAGCATGTCTACAGCTCGGAAGAGGGACTGTGCTTCTTCTCGCCCGACAATGCGGTGGAATTTTATAACGGACTGTTCATTCAGTATCTGAACACGATAACCGACGAAGCCGACAGCAATCCCGCAAATGTATTGACGGATGTCTCGTTCGGAAAGATTTCCGCCTTCCTGTCCGTCCGTGATGCGCGCGACGGCTATTTCGAAACACGGATAGTCAAACACGGAAAAACCTTTGCCGCCAGAGTAGTCGTTTTCGACGACAGGAGTTTCGAAATCATCGTCAACGACGTCACGAAACAGGAAAAAACACGGCGCCTCAAACAGGAAATGACGGGAAACATTACACACGAACTGCGTACGCCCGTGACCGGAATACGCGGATGCCTCGAAACGATTCTCGAACATCCGCTAAGCCCCGAAAAAAAGGACTATTTCATCAGAAATGCATACCGCCAGACACTTGCCCTTTCGGAACTGATCAGCGACATGAGCCTCATTACCAAAATAGAAGAAGCGCCGCACACGTTTAACCCGGAAGACATCTCCGTCGCCGACCTGCTTGAAAACCTGAAAAAGGAACTGGAAATTCCCCTGCAGGAAAAAGATGCGAAAATGACATGGAACATCGACAGCAACGTGACCGTAAGGGGAAACCGGAATCTGATTTACGCCATCTTCAGAAACCTCACGGACAACGCCGTCCGCCATGCCGGAGACCATATCGGCATATTCGTCTCCAAATATGGCGAAGATGCCGACTTCTATCATTTTTCATATTCCGATACCGGCGTGGGAATCCCCAACGAACAACATCTGAACCGCATTTTCGAACGTTTTTACCGTATCAGCGAAGGCCGCACGAGGGATACCGGCGGCACGGGGCTGGGCTTGTCCATCGTCAAAAACGCCGTCGCCTTCCACAAGGGCGCTATTGTCGCCAAGAACAGAGTCGGCGGCGGACTTGAATTTCTGTTCAAACTGCCCAAAAGCCCGTCGCTCAGGGATACGAAATAAAATATAAGGGGTGAGGTAAGAACCTCACGAATAGAGCGGACGAGGTTCTACCCCGTCCGAACCTGCGATTTTGCGCCATACGTCTTACTGTACAGAAAATCGGCCAGTTCCCTGTCGTCCGTAATATGTTGAACGGTTTGTGCGGGAATCGGTTCGCCGATATACACGTCCAATGTTTTGCCGCACTTATTAAAAGCCTCGTATGCAACACGCAGCACACGTATTTTCCAGTTTATTTTACCCAAAAGGTAGAAAAAATCAGAATTGCGGCAATCAAAACAGACCGGATAAACGGGCACTTTAGCTTTCTTTATCAAGCGAATAACGGTATGCGCCCAAGGCAGGTCGCATATCTGCTTTTTCCTGTCGATAAACGACATGGCTCCTGCGGGGAAAAACCCCATCGGATGGCCGTCTTTAAGGCGTTCCATTGACAGGCGTATGCCGTTGACATTGGCACGATTCGGCGAGTTTTTGTCGTCGGTTTTGGGTGTGACCGAAATAAAATTGTCTGTCATGGCGCCGATTTTTGTCAGTACGCCGTTCACCATCACTTTGAAATCAGGCCGCCGCGAGGCAAAAATATCTATCAGGATAATTCCGTCCAGCGAACCGATCGGATGGTTCGAGACGGTAATAAACGCGCCTTCGGGCAGGGTGTTCAGACGTTCTTCGTTGTGAATCTTATACTTGACGTTCATCAGCGGGTCCGACAACATGGCCGAAGTAAACGCCGCTCCTCGCAGATGGCAATGATTCGAATGAATCCGATTCACTTTCTCAATGGCAAGCCATTTTATTATCTTTTTTGCAAGGAACGCACCCAGTCTGCTCCTGAATAACGGGATGCATTCCTGAAGATCCTGCAAGTCAATTACTGTTTCTTTCATTTACTGAACTGTTGTTTATGCCGCCTGTCGCCGGAGACTTTCACTTATTTTCATACACATTTTCTCGTGTTTGTGAATACCGATGATCAGGACAATATTAAGTATTACAGCTTCGTATATAAAGTATACCCAAATATGGCCGGTCAGGACGACGACAAACAAAATGACAGTCCGGCCGTTAAACGTAAGGAAGTCGATGCAGCATTTCATCAGTTCCCGGCTTTTTTGTCTAAATTCCAGCCGTATATTATCGGGAACATCTTCGCCGTATTTCGTGCGGATGTCTTTAAGGAGTTGCTGCAGGGCAGGTGTTACATTTTCCTGCAACCCTGTATATGCTTTGTACAGGGCAAAAAAGAACTTCTGAAAGCTGCCCTTGACGGTTTTCATTTTATGCCTGACCTGCTCGAGGTTATGAAATTCAAGGCCTTTCTCGCGGCTGACAAAAAACAGATGTACCGTCTTGTAATAGTCTGTAATATTGGCTTGCAGGAGGTGCGACAGTCCGGATATGAGTGCGGGAAGGAAAAACCACGCTGTGTGATACATGTTCGTGAGCCGCCACGCCAGACAGACATAAATCGTCAAAAACCATATATCTCCCGCCACGCCGTCGAGGATGCGTCCGATTTCGGATTTAATGCCCGTCATACGCGCCAGCTGGCCATCGACGCAGTCCAGTATGTTGGCGAAAATCAGCAGAAGAATCCCTGTCAGGCTGAAAATCAAGCTGTCGAAAGCGAACATCACACCCGCCCCCGCACCGACAAAAATGGAGAACGCCGTAATCATATTGGGTGTAATGCCCGTATTCTGCAGGATACGCGCTATCTGAAAGCCGATGGGACGGTAAAAATACAGGTCGACGACATTTTCCGTTTCTACGGATTTTAGCGATGCTTCAAATTCCTTGTCCATTCCAGTTGCTATTTATATGAATAACCTCCATCTGCCACCACCACTTCGCCATTGAAATAGCTGTTTTCAATCAGCATTTTATAGACGCCAGCCAGTTCGTCGGGGTCGCAAAACCTCCCCAGTGCGATTTTGCTTTCGATGCTGCGGCGGATTGCTTCGGGTTTGTTCTTTTGCCAGTCCGTGTCGACAAATCCCGGCGCCACGGCATTGACCCGTATTCGATATGGAGTCAGGAACTTGACTAAGTTTTTCGTCAACGCATGGACGGCCGCTTTCGTCACGCCGTACGAAAGCGACGTGGCATGTGGCTCGATACCCATCAGCGAGCCTGTAAACACGATGCTCCCACCGGCATTCATGTGTTTTACAAGTTCTTGCAGCAAGAACACGGGGAAATGCACGTTGGCGAAGAAAACCCTCTCCCACTCCGCCGGATCCATGCTTTCGAACGGTTCGCGGCAAGTCAGCCCCGCATTGAACACTGCGGCATCTATTTTGAGAGAATGTGCCGATATATAGCGAATAATATCTCCGACAGCGTTTCGTTCCGAAATATCCGCCCGGAGCGTATATACATTAATATTATATTGCGCCTGCAAACACGCCGAGACAGCCTGCGCCGCAACGTCGTCTTTCCCGTATGTCAACAACAGATGGTAGCCGGATTGCGCAAGGCTGAAAGCCACCGCCCGACCTATTCCTTTTGTTCCTCCCGTGATGAAAGCGTATTTATCCATACAAACCGTTACTGTTTCTTTTTCTTTGTCCGGGCAGCGGTCAAAGAAGAATCTGTATCGGGATCGACCTTCACAGTTTCCGGTTTTGCCTGCCTTTCTTTCTGTAAATGGTTCTCGTACGAATCGTATATCGTTTTTCTTAACGACGACGACGAGACACCCGTGCCGTATGGAAAATAAAACACCTGCACATCCAGGTCTTTCAGATAATCATACTTTCCGTCCCAGTCGTCGCCCACCACAAAAGCATCGATGTTCAGTTTTCTGACAATCTCCGTATGGTCTAACGTGTGCTGAGGTATCACGATATCGGGAGTTTTCAACGCTTCGATAATCTGAAGACGTTCATTGAACGGGATAATCGGAGACGCCTTGTAGGACGAGACCAGTTCGTCGGTGCTCACTCCCACAATCAGTATGTCCGCCAGACTGCGGGCATAGTTAATCATCCGCAAATGATTGTAATGGAACATGTCGAATGTTCCCGATGTATATACAATTGTTTTATCTTTAAACATAATCGCGTTATTTAAATATTAGACACTCAAATAATCCTCTTTAGTCAGGTCAAGTTTCACATTATCACCGCCCCTGTCGACGTAGTGTTTTTGCAGCGGATTGCGCGTCATGTGCCTGTATCGTGCTCTGTTGCGATAAATATCCAGCAGAGCGTAAAGCGCCTGGCGGAAAGACACCTCGGAGGCTTTGTTCTGTCCTGCAATGTCGTATGCCGTTCCGTGCGCGGGCGAAGTCCGTACGACAGGCAGTCCTGCCGTAAAATTCACGCCGTTTTCCATCGCAAGCGTTTTGAAGGGCGTCAGACCCTGGTCGTGATACATGGCAAGCACGCCGTCATACTTGCGATACGTCTCCGAGCCGAAAAAGCCATCCGGGGGATAAGGGCCGAACGCCATCACGCCCTGTTTCTCGGCATCGAGGATGGCAGGCTCGATTATCTCGCTTTCTTCCTTGCCCAACAGGCCGTTGTCGCCTGCATGAGGATTCAGTGACAACACGGCGATACGCGGCTTGATGATGCAAAAGTCCTGCCTCAGAGAGGCGTTGAAGATAAGCAGTTTTTCCGTAAGCAGTTGTTTTGTAAGATGCGATGCCACGTCTGTCAGTGGGATATGTCCCGTAACCAGCGCGACGCGCAACGAATCGTGCACGAGTATCATCAGCGATCCGGCACTGTCGCTTTTGCATAAATGGCTTTCCAAATATTCGGTATGTCCCGGAAAACGGAATGCATCACTCCAGATGGCATGTTTATTGATCGGCGCCGTCAACAAGGCGTCTATCGTTCCGTTTTTTATGTCCATAACGGCTTTTTCCAGCGCCTGAAACGAGGCTTTCCCTGATTCGGGCGTGGATTTGGCAAGTTCGACCTTTATTTCTCCGTCTATACAGTTGATGAGATTGACTTTCCCGTCGAACGCTTCGGCAGGAGTACGTATCATTTTGAAACTGACGGTCGGCAACTCCATTGCTTTCTGATAATACGTCGCAATTTTCAACGAGCCGTAGATAATCGGCGTACACAGTTCGGTTATCCGTTCGTCGGCAAAAGTTTTCAGAATCAGTTCGTAACTGACACCGTTGATGTCTCCGTGCGTAATCCCAACTTTGATTTTTTTCTCCATTTAATATGCAACTTATTATTGTAATGCAGCTTGGCTTTCGTCGAGCGCTGTTCCGGCCGCTTCTTCGGACAACTGCAACGTATGTAAAGCCGCTTCTATCCTTCTGATGTAACTTCTCTTATCCGTTTCCGGCGCATAGACAAAGCCTTCCGTGACAATCACACGCCTGTTGGCTTCATCCAGACGGGCATAGCTGACAAAAGGCCCACCCATATTGTCGCCGTACGTATCCCACAATCCGCGCAACACACCGCAATATTTGCCCTGTAGCGAAACCGGCGTGTAGGTCACATATTCCGTGGTTCGCATATAAGACCCCGGAAACGAACCGGGGACGTAGAGACGCATCACCGAATCGCGCTTGGCGATCAGGTAATCACCTGTAAACGTGTACTTGTCGGTATACGGAAATGTATAAACGGCAATGTACGTCTGTCCGACCCGGGTGTCGTTGGTCGCCCAGAAAAAGTCTGTTGTGTCCTTGTAGGATGAAAAATCTTCCGGCACATTCAGCCCGATACCAAATTTATCCTTCAGTTTCTCGTATACCCGTGAACTGTAAGTCTTTTTGTAGTATTTGGCGAGTCGTTCCATTTCCACTTGCGTATAATACTTCACCAGCATTCCGTGGTGCTGCTGCAAATATGTGCTCAGCGAATCTCTTGCAGGCGCCGAAAGATAGACGACGGCTTGCCCGTTTGCCCATCTGTCGTTTTCAGTCCTGACCGACACCTTGGTGTACTGCGATTCATTGACATCCACCACAAGAATGTTGCGGACATAAGTCAGCATACCGTTGAAATCGTCAGGAGCTACCTGCATCACCCGCATGGAAGGTTCGTCCTGTGGAAGTCCCGGAACTTCCGCGATCAGTTCGTTTTTGATCACCGTCCCGACCGAATCGTTCCAGATGTCCGGTTTTGCCACAACTACAATTTCGTATGCGATTCCGGTAGCGTTTACGCCTACCGCTTTCGACGAGCCTGTTGCCGAAAAGAATTCGCACCCATTCAATAAAAATAATAAAGCAAGTCCGATAGCGGACGTTAAAATCGAAGTTTTCATAACATTATAATTTGTTACAAATATACGTCATTATATGGAAATAATGATTGTTTTTCGCCCACATTTTTTTTATCGGTCGACAACATTCCGCAGGCTGCAAGGATATCTTCGCCTCTCGAAGTGCGAATCGTGCATATTATTCGCCTGGCGTTCAGCGCATCGCGAAACTGCTCCATTTTTTGTTGACTGCTGCTTTTAAGCGGTATGCCGGGTATCGTATGAAAGCGTATCAGGTTGACACGACATTCCAGTCTGCTCAGCAAACGCGCCAAAGCCTCCGCATGTTTCGGCGAATCGTTTTTGTTTTCAAACATGATGTATTCGAACGAAACGCGACGCTGGTGCGAAAAGTCATACTGTCGCAGCAGGCGGATTATTTCCGCGGCGGGATATGCTTTCTCCGTCGGGACAAGCGACTGACGTTCATCTGAATATGGTGAATGTAAACTTACTGCCAGATGACATGCGCTTTCTTCCAGAAAACGGCGCAATCCCTTCATTATTCCGACCGTAGAGACGGTAATCCGTTTCGGACTCCAGCCATATCCGTAATCGGATGTCATGATTTCCAGCGCCTTGAAAAGTTCATCCGTATTGTCGAACGGTTCGCCCATTCCCATGAACACGACATTGGTCAACTGTTCCGTTTTCGGCACGGACTGGATTTGATTGATTATTTCGCCGGCAGTCAGATTGGAAACAAAGCCCTGTTTGCCCGTCATGCAGAAAAGGCAATTCATCCGGCATCCGACCTGCGAAGAGACGCAAAGCGTAGCACGTTCGTTGTCCGGGATATATACTGCTTCGACTGTGCGGTCGGCCGAAATGCGGAACAGATATTTGACCGTGCCGTCGGCCGATTGCATTTCGTGAACGGGCGGCAATGCGCCTACTTCGTACGATACATTCAGCAAAAGACGTTTGCTTTTTGCAATATCGGTCATCTCGTCGACAGAAGTCACTTTTTTCCTGTACAGCCAGCCGGCAAGCTGGCGGGCGGCATAAGACGGCAACCCGGCATCGGCGGCAACACCCTTCAATTCGTCGAGCGTCATGCCCAGCAAACGTATTCTTCGATTGTCGGTATTCATTTTATTAAACGGTAAAAGCTGTCGTACACACTGCACAACAGCTTTTTATGTTAGTAGTGATATTCTCGGTTGCTCAATCGAAACGAATCCGGTTGTCAACGATTTTTGCCTGCTCGATCAACTGTTGGAAAGCCTGGTAACCTTTGTAGCTGTTCACCGTTTCCTGCGAAAGGATTTGTTCTTTTTCGTTGTAGGTTCCACCTTCTGCCGTACGGTTGATGACGATAAAAGCATACACTCCGCTGTTTCCGACTATCGGGCCACATACCTGATTGGGCTGTGCATAAGCGATTTCAGCATTCAAAACCGGCTCCAATCCTATTTTGGTAATGCGCGGAGTTTCCATTGTGATATACCTCACCGTATCGATCTGCGAATTCATCGCATCTGCATACGCCTGCAGGCTTTGCAGATTTTTTTCTTTCAGACTTTTAGCAATTTGTTCGCCTTTTTTCCTTGCTGCAATTTCCGATCGCAGTATCGGTGCAACCGCATTGATGGACTGGTAACCTTCGGGCAGGACTTCACGGCGTACGGCAACAACAAACTGATTATTACAGTCAATGATGTTCGAGACTTCGTTTTTGCGCGTACTTTCAAATGCCCAGCGAATGATGGAGCGCGAATCGGGAACAGCGCCCAAGACACGGTCGGCAGTTGTAATTCGGATGCCCGAAATCAGGTTGTAACCTGCTTCGGCTGCGGAAGCGCTGATTTTTTCGGGTGTATTATTTGTTGCAACAAACTGGTTGAGTTGATTGTACGTATCATTAAATGTCTTGTTGCTCGGTGTTACTTCAAGGTGTGCGCTGGCAATCTTGTATTTGGGCACGCTGGCTGTTTTTTCCGTTATCTTCAGGATATGAATGCCATTGACTGTTTTCAGGAGGGTCGGCTGATTCAGAGGAGCGCTAAAGAAGCCGTCTCTCAGTTCTTTTCCGCCGCCGGAAGCCTGCATGATTGCCGTTTCCGTGAGCCATCCTATTTCTCCGCCGTTCATTTTCGTCTGGTCGTCAAGCGAATATTGTGCTGCTAATGCGGCAAAATCGCCTCCGCTCTTCAACACGTTCAGCAAACTGTCTGCCCTTGCAGTCACCGTGCTGTCTACGCCGGTTTGAGATGTCAGAAAGATATGAGACACTTTCACCGAATCGGGAGCAACGGTTTTGTCTATGAGTTTCATAAGATTATAACTGTCGTTTGTAAACACCGGTCCGTCAATATCGCCGAGCTGTGCTATTTCTGCAAAGGCTTTCGTTTCCGGAGTCAACATGCTGGCGGAAACAAATGCATCCACATAAGAGACCTGCGATGTCGTACCTGCAAAAATCTCCATCTCTTCCGTTGCGGCAAGTTCGCTTTTGAGGTCTTCGATTTCTTTCCGTGCACTTTCGTAATCCGCTTCGCTGGGACGAACTTCTACGGCAATATAATCGACAATCCGGCCTTCTTTCTGCCTGTATTGTTCTTTGCGCTGGCTGTAGAGTTTTCTTATCTCGCTGTCATCTACATTAATAAGGGAGTCGGGTATCGTCGAATACGGCTGCATGACGAAAACAATATCCGAACTTTCGGATGATGATTCATAAGCGTTTTTTGCTTCAATCGAATTGACTACAAGTGCTTTACTAATCAAATTTACGTATTTTTCCTGCAAGCGCTGCGTTTTCATGTTGCGTTCCCAGAACAGCCAGAAATTGCGCAGTCTTTCGACTTCAGCACGCTGCTCAGGTGCGAAATTGTCTAAATTTTCGAACGTCTTGAGGACGTCCAGTGCATACGCTTTGCTGTAAACGCCTGTCGACGGGTCGATAAACAGGGGAAATTGCTGCGCCACCGGCGAGACGTTTTCACCTTCGATCATGTCGAACAATTCTTCGGGCGTCACATAAATGCCCAAGTCGCCGAACTCGTTATTCATGATGGCTTCGCGCACCATCATATCATACACACTCTGACTGATCTGGTCTTTGTATTCGTCCACCGCATTTGTCTGCAACTGAATTTTATACATATCCGTCATCTCTTCGATGCGGAAACTGTAATCCATTTGTTTGATCGGCGTTCCGTTTACGTTTGCCACGTCGTCGCGGGATTGCATCAGGAAAGTTGAACTGGAGTTTAATGCGTCGTTGACTATAAAGGCAAACAGCGCCAGTCCAACAACAATTACCAGTAATCCTGCATGGTTTCGAATCTTTTCTAATGTTGCCATTTTCTATCTATATGTTTTATAATTTTCAATCAAGGGCACAAAGGTATAAAAAAAAGAAATGTGAGCATCCTTTCTTCCAATTTTTTTCACAATGGAGGCTTTTTTTCTGTTTCCGTCGTGTCGCGAACTTCGTCCCGGACGGGGATGATTGCACCGGAATTGAATATCTTATGGTTTGTTAGCGTCTGGTCTGCTTCGAAGCCGATGCCGGTATTCACAAAATCACCCTTCGTGATGCGGATGAATGTATCCGAATAAACTTTTTCCGTATTTTCGTCCCAATACAGCCGCGAGGTTTCGAAGCGTTTGCCCTCCGTGTTCCTTGTGTCCACATTTCCGATGAATTTCCAAAGTTTCTTTTTGCTGTAATAATACGCCGTGTCGGCATCGAAACTGGCTTCGATGCGGAAGAGGGTATCCAACTTTTCGACATGTATTTTCCGGGGGAAATACCAGTAGGGTTCCTGCGCCTTGTCGAAGACGAGCCATTCCTGCGCTTCGGCCCTGCATTTTACCATGCCCGAATCGAAAACAAGCGTAGAAAGGGCTACCGCCTTCATCGTGTAATTTGTTTCAGGGTCGAAAACGATGTCGACAAACTCCTTTTTTTCGATGTTACACGAGGAGAAAAAGAAAAGAGGCATCACAACTACCCTCAGGAGTGTTGTCATGCCTTTATTTGTCTTGCGACAGGGATTCATACGTCTTATCTTATGATGGTCTGCTCGCCAATCCAGCCGCCGATGGTGATTGCTTTTCCTTTTTTCCCCAAATCGGGATGCATGAAGATTTCTTCCGCGGTCGGGAAATGTGACCGGAACATGTTTATCAGCCGTGAAGCTTCGCTTGCGCAGGCTTCATTCACCTGGCGCGCTTTTTCAAATTTGTCGACAGCGGCGTAGTATACGCATTTGCGCATAACCGGGTCGTCGGAATAAACGCCGGATGCCGTGGCCACATACATATTGCCAATCAGGATATACGGCATGCAGTTCGTTGCATCGGCTTCCACTGCGTCCCGACAGAATTTTCTTGATTTTGAATAATTCTTCTCTTCAAAAGCGATTAGCGCTATTGTGTAATAGATATCGCCTTTCAACTCACCTTCCGAGGTCAGCGAGGCTGCTTCGAGAAAATATTCTTCGGCCAGTTTATAATCACCTTTTTTCACGGCCTGCTTGCCCATCCCCAGCGCCGATTCGGAAGTCGGCTCTATCCGGTGGGCATATTCCGACGCAGTGAAGAAGATTTCGCTGTCCTGACATCTTACTCTTCTGAGCAAAATGAGCGTTTCTTTCAGGAACTTGATGTCGTCTTTGTTTTGTTCGATTTTGGAGGCATAAATATTTTCCAGCGTAGGGCAGTCAGCTGCGCCGCTTGAGGCGAAATTCTTTTCGATGTCGGCTTTCATCTTTTCCAGATTTGCCAGTTCTTTGCTGTCGCCGGCTGCTTTAGCGATGTCCATCTGTTTGTCGTAGATGTTCGAACTCATCAGGAAGTCTTCCACATATTTGCCTTTGTGATTTTCGTCTTTCTCCATCACCTTGAACGATGCAAACATGTAGAGCGAGAGCGCCAGCGGATCTACTTTTTCCTTATATTCGACGACCGCCTCGCTCAGCCAGCCGTAAAGCGTGACCGCATCTGCGTTTTCACCTTTCAGGCGCATATAATCCTGCGCTTTGCGGGCGACGATCCAATCTTTTCCATATCGCGGGTCGTCGCCGAAATATTTGATGCGCTTGTCGTACACACCCATTAAATCGTCTATCAATGTCGACAGTTTGGCCGGGTCTTTTTCCTGCGAAATCTGCCAGTTTACAATACGTACCCCATACAGATACAAATCTTTGGTTGCGGCAGGACATTCATCGTACGCAATTTTCCAAAAAGAATACGCATCCTGAAAGTTATCTACTTTTGCATAAGAGGTAGCCAGACTGACATTTTCCAGACAGCGAACGCTATCTGCGCCCGACCCGAAACGGGTCCCGTTATCTACTCCTTTTTGTGCATTTGCACTCATTATCGTTGCGCATAAACCGGCAACAAACAAGAATCCTTTGACTTTCATATCTCTATATTTTTTAATGATTTATATTTCTCTTTCACTAAAACTTCCGTTATTCTATCTTCCGTTTGAAGAACCAGAGTTCATTAAACGTATAGCTGAGCGTAAAACGGAAATACTGCTCGTTAATCAATGATTTGGCGCCAGGAACGACCTTGACGTATTCGAACGAGGCGTTGATGAACGAACGGTTGTCCAGCATCGGGAATCCGGCTCCCACGCATACACCCAATTCATTGTATCCCTTGTCCTTTATCTTCAGGTATGAATTGCTGTAATGCAAACCTGCCCGGTAGCGGAGGCGATTCAGGTAAATCCGCGTAAAATTATTCGGGATATATTCGGCTCCGAGAGCAACCTTGATACGGTCTTTAAATTCGTCGCTGCGGTCGAAATACTGAGCCTTCGACCAGTTCTGAAAAGATACATCTGCCGCCAGAATCGTTTTGTAGTCTTTTGTATACGTGACACCGAATCCATACGAAGCCGGTATGTTGAAACCTCTGTTTCTGGACGTATCCGCCTCGGCGACCGAAGTAAAATACTGGTCGAACGAAATCAAGTCATACGCCGTCGTGCTCAGTTTCACTCCGGGCGAGTACGCCACGCCGAAGGTTACCCGGTCTGTTTTAGTCAGCGGATGCACGTACTGCAATCCGAAGTCAAACTTCATATCATGTACGTCTACCTTTTTCATCGTATACATCACATTGGTTGTCGTAAGCTGTCGCCTGTGGTCAATTTTTCCGAACATATAGCTTGCATTTACTCCGAATGCCAGACGTTTTTTCCATATATCTACAGACAGTCCTGCATACACTTCGTTTAATCCGCCTGTACCCGAATATTCCGTCAGGCTACCCGGACCGTCTTCCGCATACGCGCCAAAACTGTATCCTACATGCGAATACGGCAGGAGGCCAACACTCATTGCCAGCCTGCGCGTCAGCGGGAACTGCATGGCCACGTATTCGAAGTTCCCGTTCATGTCACGTTGTTTGTTCGTCCCGTCGTCGAACCACGAGAATTGAAACGTTACGCCCGCGTCCAGCAAAAATGTCAACGAATCCATAGACGAATAGGAAGCCGGATTCATCGGATTGATCTGCTGCGCCGAACGCAGTCCGTAACCAATACCTCCCATCGAGCGCCCGGCGCCGAACGAACGGTCGGCCAGTGCGCCATAACCGTACCGCGTATAAGGAGAATTGGTGCTATTCTGTGCAAATGTTACCGCACTCATAAATAAAAAGGCACAAACAACAATCTTTATTCTATTAGTTTTCAACATTATATTCTAAAATCCTGTTTAATCCGGTCAATACTAAATTAATTGCTGCAAAGATGGCGTTTTTCAATCGTTTTTCAAAATAAAACGAATGTCCACCAGTTAAAAAAACGAAAACGTCGGGGTATACCTCCCGTATGGCATCAATATAACCGTCCATTTCATAGATCATCCCATTCACGACGCCCGCGATGATCGCAGTTTCCGTGCTTGTACCAACCAGCGGCACCTGTCCGGTTTCTTTCACAAACGGCAGTTTTTCCGTAAACTGGTGCAGCGCCTTGAAGCGCGTAGTCAGTCCGGGCGAAATATTCCCGCCGATGTAATGCCCCGACGCCTCCACTATCTCGTAAGTGATAGCCGTACCGGCATCGATCACCAGTACATCTCCTTCCGGATGCAGGTAATGCGCGCCTACAGCGGCGGCTATCCTGTCTTTCCCCAGCGTTTCGGGCGTCCGGTAAGAAATCTTTAACGGCAATTTGACCAGGTCGTCAAAAAAAAGGAATTTTTTCAACCGCCTCGACAAAATGTCCGCTAACATTTTATCAGGGTGCCTTACTGTGGAAAAAATACCGTTTTCCAAAGGATACTGCTCAAACAACAAACTCGCATCCGGCATTTCAAAAGCCTTGTATACAGTGGCCTTGATTAATTCATCGCGCTGGTAAACAGCCACTTTTGTCGCCGTATTTCCTTGTTCAACAATCAGGTTCAAAATCTTTCCTTCTTAAATCACGCTACAAAGAAAAGCAAAATAGTTGAAAAAACATGCTTTTTAGTCAAAGAAAATGATTTTTTATACAAATTCTGTCAGGTATTGCCAAAATAATACGACAGTAATTTCCGTAATCAAACAAAAACTCATACCTTTGTGCGTGTAAATCAATTAATATAAACTGCGAATATAATATGTTGGCTTTCGAAAAGATTCGGTTCATGAAGAGAAATTTGCTGAGAAGAAAGGTTGCAGTCGTTCTGCTTTCTGTTTTATGCCTTTCGTTGCAGGCACAAAATCCGTTGAGTGACAAGGCGCAAATCAGTTTGCTGACTTGCTCGCCGAGTGATAGGGCCGCTTATACTTTATACGGGCATACGGCCATACGTGTTCGCGACACGACTGGACTCGATTTTGTTTTCAATTACGGCATTTTCGACTTCACGAAGCCGAATTTCATCTATCGCTTCACGAAAGGGGAAACGGATTACATGCTGGGCGTATACAAATATGAAGAGTTTATAATTGACTATCAGATGCGTGGCAGCGAAGTATATGAACAGACTCTGAATCTTCAAGCGCGCGAGAAGAATGCGCTATGGCAGGCGCTTGTCATAAATGCATTGCCCGAAAACCGCACTTACCGGTACAGTTTTTTTTACGACAACTGCTCGACACGCCCCGTCCTGCTAATCGAACGCTTTGTCGACGGGCTTCTTGAGTACGAAAAGTATACGGAGAGTTGTACTTATCGCGATGCTATTAATAAATGTACGCGAGATTATCCGTGGCTCACATTCGGGTGCGATTTGGTGCTGGGCATGCCCGCCGACGAAGTCATGACCCGGAAAACGTCGTTTTTCCTGCCCGAAAATGTTAAAAACGCTTTTGCCCATGCCCGGATTGTCCGCAGCGACGAAACGTCACAACCGCTGGTATCCGCTTCGTCGGCCATCGTGGAAGCTATTGAGGACGATGAGCCTGCACACAGCAACCGATTTACTCCGTGGTGGTGCGGCTGCCTGGTTTTTGCCTTTGCGGTAGGAGTGACGATTGCGGAACGGCAGACAAGAAAATATTTCCGATGGTTTGACATCTTGATTTTTACGCTTGCAGGTCTCGCCGGCTGTATCCTCTTTTTTCTTTGCTTTGTATCGGTTCACCGCGGTATATGGCCAAATATCTCCGTCCTGTGGCTGCACCCGTTTCATCTCGCGGGAGGAATATTCTTTGCCGTAAAAAAACTTAACAAGGCTGTATTTTATTACCATTTTGTTAACTTTGTGGCGCTTTTTGTGATGTCGGTGGGCTGGCTGTTCATTCCACAGCATCTGAACATGGCATTTATACCGCTGATAGCAAGTTTGTTGCTAAGATCGGGATATGGTTGGACAAGAATAAAAGAGAATATTCGATGAAAAGATTTATATCTTCGCTGATTGCCGTTTTGGCCGTTACTCACCTGCAGGCGCAGCAGCAGGCACCCAAGTTAGTGGTTTACATAACCGTAGACCAGCTGCGGGGTGATTATATGGAATACTTTTACCACATGTTCGACGAACACGGTTTTAAACGGCTGATGAATGAAGGCGCTGTTTATCACAATGTTGCGTTTGAATTTTCTAACATAGATCAGGCCAGTGCATTCGCTACGCTGTTTACCGGCGCAAATCCCTGTGCACATGGGATTACCGGCCGGCTGGTATACAATTTTGAGACACTGAAAGAACTGCCGTCGCTGTATGACCCGGATTATCTGGGAAATTTCACGCGCGACAATTATTCACCAAAAAAACTGCTTGCTTCCACTATCGGCGACGAACTGAAAATTGCATCCAAAGGTCGCAGCGAAGTATATGCTATCGCCCTCGACGCCGAGAGCGCTATCATCTCGGCAGGACATGCCGCCAACGGCGCTTTCTGGATCGACAATACCAACGGGAAATGGGCTACCACCACTTACTATAAGAACGTGCCGTGGTACGTCGAAAAGTACAACAACGGACAGGAATCGCTGACCGTCAGGATGGGCAACATGACCTGGCAGCCAACCCTTTCGCCGGACAGATACAGGACGTTGCCCTACATACAGGAGAAACCTCCGTTTAATTATACTTTCAAACCGAAAACGCTGGACTGCTTTCCGCGTATCAAAACGTCGCCTCTCGGTAATAAGGAAGTGAATCGCCTTGTGTTTCAATTTCTTGAATATGGCGCATTCGGCACGCGCCCATGTCCCGACATGCTTGCCGTCACATACTATGCGGGTAACTTTTTCAGCAACAAGTCGGAAGAATATACGGCTGAAATTCAGGATACTTACATCCAGTTAGACAAAGATATTGCCGAACTGCTGGCCGCTATCGACAGGAAAGCAGGGTTGAAAAATACGCTCATTGTCTTTACGGGCACGGGCTATTTCCAAAGTGAAGAAGAATATCCCGAAGGGATGCAGTTGGGCGGCGGTGAATTTTATCCCAGACGCTGCACGGCGTTACTGAACATGTACCTGATGGCGCTTTACGGACAAAAAAACTGGGTAAACGGATTCTATAACAACCAAATATATCTTAATCGCAAAGCGATTGAAAACGAGAAGCTTGATTTAGCCTCATTCCAGCAGAAGGCGGCTGATTTCCTGTCGGAATTTAGCGGAGTGGCGCGCGTCACTACCGACATGACACTCCGCTCGGGAACGTGGAACGAAGGAATGGAGGATTTCCAGCGCGGAACCTACCATATCGGGCGCGGCGACCTGATTATCAGCCTGCAACCCGGATGGGCAGTCAACAACGAACAACTTGGTGAAAAAGTGAAACACACGCGCAACAATGCCGTGCAAACCCCGCTCATCTTCATGGGGAACGGCATCAAGCCGCAACGTGTCTACCGCGAAGTGAAAGCGACGGACGTGGCGTCTACCGTGACGCATGTCCTGCGCATACGCCCGCCGAATGCGTGCAACCGCATACCGCTGTACGAAATCAGTACAGCAAAATAACCGATTCATTTTTTCAAGCATTATAAACAAAACAAAAATTTAAAATTATGGGATTTAATAATATACTGACAAAACTGTTCGGAAACAAATCCGAACGCGATTTAAAAGAGATTGCGCCTTACGCAAAAAAAATAGCGGAAATATATCCTTCCATCAAGGCGCTTGCAAACGATGAGCTTCGTGCCAAAGCGCAGGAACTCAAGACATACGTGGCAGACTGCGTCAAAGAGGAACGCCAGCGCATCGAAGAATTGCGCAAAGACATCGACGACAAGGAATTGGAAGAACGCGAAGCCATTTGGGCGGAAGTGGACAAAATTGAAAGCAAAATCACCGAAAAGTTCGAAGCCGCACTCGACGAAATCCTGCCGCAGGCATTTGCCGTCATGAAAGATACGGCACGACGGTTTACCGAAAACGAACAAATCGTCGTCACGGCAAACGATTTCGACCGCGACCTTGCCGCCAAACACGATTTTCTCGAAATCGAAGGCGACAAAGCCGTTTATTTCAATCATTGGGCAGCAGGTGGAAACGAAACGACCTGGGATATGATACATTACGATGTACAGTTGATAGGCGGCGTCGCTTTGCACAAAGGCAAGATTGCCGAAATGGCGACAGGCGAAGGAAAAACGCTCGTGGCAACCCTGCCCGTATTCCTCAATGCATTGACAGGTAACGGCGTACATATCGTGACCGTCAACGACTACCTTTCCAAACGCGACTCCGAATGGATGGGTCCGCTGTATATGTTCCACGGTCTGTCGGTAGACTGTATCGACAAGCATCAACCCAACTCGGACAACCGCCGCAAGGCTTATAATGCCGATATTACGTTTGGGACGAACAACGAATTTGGATTCGACTACCTGCGCGACAACATGGCCATCAGTCCGGGCGATCTTGTGCAGCGCAAGCATAATTACGCCATTGTCGACGAGGTTGACTCCGTGTTGATTGACGATGCGCGTACGCCCCTGATTATCTCAGGCCCCGTAGCGAAAGGCGACGAACAGTTGTTCGAACAGTTCCGATCGAATGTCGAAGTAGTTGTCAATGCGCAGAAAAACCTGTGTACCAAACTGCTGACCGAAGCCAAAGCAAAAATGTCGAGCAGCGACCGCAAAGTACAGGAAGAAGGCTCGCTGTTGCTCTACCGCTCGTTCAAAGGGTTGCCGCGCAACAAGGCGTTAATCAAATTCCTGAGCGAACAGGGCGTTAAAACCAGCATGCTGAAAACGGAAGAGTTTTACATGCAGGACAATATGCGAAACATGCACCTTGTCTCCGACGAACTTTATTTCGTCATCGACGAGAAGAACAACAGCATCGAGTTGACGGACAAAGGAATAGATTTGCTGACAGGCAATTCGGACGACCCGACCTTTTTCGTCCTGCCCGACATCGCATCCGAACTGTCGCAGGTCGATGCCCAAAACAGTTCCGATTCTGAAAAACAGGCAATAAAGGATGAACTGCTGACGAATTACTCGATTAAGAGCGAACGCGTCCACACCATCAACCAGTTGCTGAAAGCCTACACCCTGTTCGAACGCGACGACGAATACGTCGTGATTGACGGCCAGGTGAAGATTGTCGACGAGCAGACCGGCCGTATCATGGAAGGGCGCCGCTATTCCGACGGATTGCATCAGGCCATCGAAGCCAAGGAACGCGTGAAAGTAGAGGCTGCTACGCAGACGTTTGCAACGATTACGCTGCAAAACTATTTCCGTATGTATCATAAACTTGCAGGAATGACCGGTACGGCCGAAACGGAAGCCGCCGAGTTTTGGAACATTTACAAATTAGACGTTGTCGTAATTCCGACCAACCGTTCGATTGCTCGCACCGACATGAACGACCGCATATACAAGACAAAACGTGAAAAGTATAACGCCGTCATCGAAGAGATCGGTCAGTTGATTGAAAAAGGCCGGCCTGTGCTGGTCGGTACCACGTCGGTCGAAATATCCGAGTTGCTGAGTCGAATGTTAAACATGCGCAAGATAAAGCATAATGTACTGAATGCCAAGCTGCACCAGCGTGAAGCCGATATTGTGGCGCAGGCAGGCCAGACCGGAACCGTCACCATAGCCACAAACATGGCAGGGCGCGGAACCGACATCAAACTTTCACCGGCGGTACGGAAAGCCGGCGGACTGGCCATCATTGGTACCGAACGCCACGAAAGTCGTCGCGTCGACAGACAGCTGCGCGGTCGCGCCGGTCGTCAGGGCGACCCGGGGACGTCCGTGTTTTTCGTATCGCTCGAAGACGACCTGATGCGTCTCTTCGCATCCGAACGGATTGCGGGACTGATGGACAGACTGGGCTTTAAGGAAGGCGAAGTGCTGGAACACAATATGCTGGACAAGTCCGTAGAACGCGCGCAGAAAAAAGTGGAAGAAAACAACTTTGGTATCCGTAAACGCCTGCTTGAATACGACGATGTCATGAATTCGCAGCGAAACGTGATATACACCCGTCGCCGGCACGCCCTGATGGGCGAGCGCATCGGGCTGGACGTGATGAATACCCTCTACGATTCGACCACCGCTCTGGTAGAACAGTATGCAGACGGAGGAGGCAGTTATGAAGACTTCAAAATGGAACTGTTTCGCACGCTGGCCATAGAATGTCCCTTTGTAGAAGATACTTTCACCGGAAAGAAAGCTGAGCAACTGACCGAAGAACTGTTTGACGAAGTGCTGAAACAATACAAGCGCCGCCAGGAACGAATGGCGCAGACAGCTCAGCCTGTTATTAACCAGGTATTTGAAAATCAGGGCGCCATGTACGAAAATATCCTTATTCCGATCACTGACGGCAAGCGGATGTACAACATATCGTGCAACCTGAAAGAGGCCTACGAAACCAAATCCAAAGCGATTGTGAAGTCGTTCCAGAAATCCATCACACTGCATTCAATCGACGAGGCATGGAAAGAGCACCTGCGCGAATTGGACGAATTACGCCATTCGGTACAAAACGCAAGCTACGAAAACAAAGACCCGCTGCTCATCTACAAACTGGAATCGTATAACCTGTTCAAAACCATGCTGGAAAATATGAACAGAAAAACCGTATCCATCCTGATGCGCGGACAGATTCCCGTACGCGAAGAGGTGCAAGTCCGGCAGGCCGCTCCCGAAAGACGCAACGACATGAGCCGTTACCGTACGGAGAAAAGTCAGATCGGCTCCGGTTTGGGTTCCGATAGAAGAGGCGACGGCAATTCTCTGCTACCCAAACCGCCGACAGGCCCGCAGCAACCGCAGCGCATGGAACCTGTCCGCGCCGAAAAACGTGTGGGACGCAATGAACCCTGTCCATGTGGAAGCGGCAAGAAATATAAAAACTGTCACGGAAAAGGACTTTAAAATTTAAAAATATCATTATGTATCGTTTAGGAAAATATAAAGAGACCGACAAAATGAGCGACCTGATTTGCGAAAATTACCAGATGTTGCTGGTGATGAGCCGGTTCGGGATAGCGCTGGGTTTTGGAGAACAGTCTATTGGGGAAGTTTGCCGCAACAATCATGTGGATGCGCCGACGTTCCTTACGGTAGTAAACATGCTGACGGACGATGACCGGAGAGAAATTACCGATGCGTCCATTTCGATAGTCTCGCTCGTATCTTACTTAAGGAATGCGCACATCTATTTTCTGGATTTTCGTCTGCCGGCCATCAGAAACAAACTGTTCGAAGCCATCGTAAGCGGATCCAGCGACGTAATCGTGGCCATCATCCGCTACTATGACGAGTATGCCGCCGAAGTGCGCAAACACATGCAGTATGAAGAAAATACGGTGTTTCCGTACGTAGAAGCGCTGATGAACGGCAAGACGGATGCGCGGAATTATCGCATAGAGATTTTCAGCAGGCAGCACGAGCAAATAGACGCCAAACTGTCTGAACTTAAGGATATCATTATCAAATATTATCCGGCGAACAGCACCAACGAACTCAACAGCGTACTGTTCGACATTTTCACCTGTTCGCTCGATCTGGCTTCGCACAACGACGTGGAAAATTACCTGTTTGTCCCTGCCATCAAGGCAATTGAAAAAACTGTGTATGCCGGCGAATAAGCGAATCAGCATTGCCATAGCCGATACGTCCGTGATTATTCGCAACGGTATCATTTCGGTGTTGAAACGGCTGTCGGTGCTGAATATCGATATTGTCGAAATTGCGGATATGAGCCAACTGGGGATGCAACTCTTCAAGTTCAAACCGAATGTGCTGATTGTCAATCCACTGTCGCTTGGAAGGTTTTCGCTGCAACAACTCAAAACGGATTCGGGTCACAAGAGCATGAAATTCATCGCCCTGCAAACGTCGCTGACCGACAGCGCCACCCTGAATGCCTACGACGAGACCATCTCGCTCTACGACTCGGCCGAGCAAATCAAGGATAAACTGACCCGTTTCTACATGCTCGACGACGATTCGGCAGATGGCAGACAGGAACTCAGTATCAGGGAAAAGGAAATCATCGTCTGCGTAGTCAAGGGAATGACCAACCGCCAGATGGCGGAACATCTCTGCCTGTCGACCCACACCGTGATTACACACCGGCGCAACATTGCCAACAAACTGCAAATCCACAGTCCGGCGGGCTTGACTATCTACGCAATTGTAAACAAACTGGTTGAAATCGACGATGTGAAAGATACCATCCAGCCGGAAGATTGAAACAACATAAAACAAACGAATATGGCTACCACAGGACATTTCAGTTTTAACGATTTTTACTTGAAGCATTACCGCCGGACATTTTTATTTGCCAAATCCTACGTGCACGATGCCTGGGAGGCAGAAGACATTGCCTCCGAGGCTCTTATCAGCCTTTGGGAAATAACGAAAAAACATGAAATCGACCATCCGCTGGCTTTCCTGCTTAGCATTGTAAAAAATAGAGCCATTGATTATCTTCGCCATGAAATGATACGGCAGGAAGCGCTGGAAGCATTGACGGAAATCGGAATGCGGGAACTGAACACGCGCCTCTCGACACTGGAAGCCTGCGACCCCGAAAAAATCTATTCGAAGGAAGTGATGGACATTGTAGAAACAACCTTGCGAACCCTGCCGGTAAAGACGCGAGAAATTTTCCGGATGAGCCGATACCGGAATATGCCGAAAAACGTCATCGCCGCAAAACTGAACATGTCCCCTAAAAGCATTGAATATCATATAACTAAAGCCCTGGCCGCCTTACGGGTAAGTTTGAAAGACTATCTGCCTCTTTTTTACTTCATGTTTTTTTATCAGTAAAAAACGCTTTTTCGTTTAGGGGGTTTGCCTGTTGAAACGTACTAACTGTACGGGTCGGTAAAAAAAGACTCGGAAAACAGAATAATGAATACGGAACAACTGGAAAAATATTTGGCAGGCGATGCCTCGCAACCGGAAAAGGAAAGCGTGCAGCAATGGATGGAAACGGACGAAAAGCACCGGACAGAATTTGCGGCGCTGCGAACGCTGTATGACATCTCGCTGGCGCATCTGTCTGAAGATGAACCTGTACGACAGGCTGCACGTCCGTTCGCCGAATGGCTGAAAGTAGCGGCGGCCATCCTGATTACGTTCGTCTGTTCGCACTATTTTTTCAACCCGGCGTCGGCAATGGACGAAGCGGCCTTGCAAACGCTTTACATCCCCGCCGGACAACGGGCGGAACTGTCACTGGCCGACGGCACAAAAGTCTGGCTCAACTCGCTGACGACTTTTACGTTTCCCGACCATTTCACCGACACCTCGCGCGAAGTCTTTCTCGACGGCGAAGCCTATTTTGTAGTGGCGCACGACGGAGCGAAACTCTTTTCCATCCATACCCCGGTGTACGACGTCCAGGTGCTGGGGACAGAGTTTAATGTCTCGGCCTACGGCAAAGAACAGGGAACATTCGAAACGTCTCTGATAAACGGCGCGGTAGAAGTCCTGACTTTGACACTTTTTTTTGGGACACCTTGTAGATTATTACATATCAATATATTATGATTTTAGAGACACCGTTTTGGGTGTCCTGTGAAAATTTTTGCTAACTTTGCA
>JAISXP010000082.1 GCA_031270465.1 Tannerella sp.
CGTCCCTTCTGGGTGATTTCGCGGATGTTGATTTCGGGATTGAAATTCGTCGCAAAAGCCTTGTGATGGTCGCCGGCATTGCAGTCGACGATGTCAAGGTACTGAATTTCGTCGAAATGATGCTTGGCAGCATAAGCCGTAAAGACACCCGTCGCGCCGGGATCGAAACCGCATCCCAGGATGGCCGTCAAGCCGTTTTTCTCGAAGCGGTCTTTGTATGCCCATTGCCAGCTGTATTCATATTTCGCTTCGTCAAGCGGTTCGTAGTTAGCCGTGTCCAGGTAGCTCACTCCGTACGACAGACAGGCGTCCATGATGGACAGGTCCTGATATGGCAGTGCAAGATTCATTACCAAATCCGGCTGAAAGTGGCGGAAGAGCGCCAAAAGTTCGTCGAGCCGGTCGGCGTCGACCTGTTCCGTTTGTATATTCATGTTCCGTATGCCGGCTGCAATTTTGTCGCATTTGCTTTTGGTGCGGCTCGCCAGCATGATGTCGCTGAAAACATCGCTGTTCATTGCCATCTTTTTTACGGCTACCATACTGACGCCTCCTGCGCCGATTACGATTACTTTTCCCATACCATTTTTTTCTTTAATAACTGATGTAACAGAGTATTTATTATATTGATGGGCAAATATACGAAATATAATTCAAGAATAGCAAACCGAAGGAGGAGATTTTTTTCAGTACAATGGCCGGCACGCAAAAACAGTATTGCGGTCAGCCTTCGGTCATGTTGCAGCAGGGCATCATTTCCGCATCTTTCAATCCGTCTATTCATTGCTGATTATCTGTACACTGAGAATCCGGATATCTTTTTTCGGACGGTCGTAGGCGTCTCTCGGCTGAGAAGCGATGGCATCCAGTACGTCGAAACCTTCCGTCATTTCGCCGTATATCGTATATTCGCCGTCCAGATGAGGCGAACCTCCCGCGGCGGTATATGCCGCGCGCTGTTCGGGCGTAAAAATCAGATGTCCGGGCGTGGCGCGTATCACTGAGTCGATTTTTGCATTGATGGCAACAACATGCCGGTTGTACGACTGTTTGTCCACATTAATGAGCGAATCCATTTCGGCCTTTACGGGATAGTAAAATTCTTCCATCGCCTTCTTACGGATATTCCGGTTTGCCGCGAGTTCCAGCGTATCTAACTGTCCGGACGTATAAACTTTTCCCTGTACGATAAAGAATTGCGACATGTCGGATTTTTTCTTCGGATTGACGCTGACATCCTGTCTCGGAGCTGCCAGAACACCTTTTTTATGGAAGAACTTGCTATTAAATTCGGGCATGATTTCGGCTGTCGGGTCGCCGAAGCCTGTACGCGCTCCGGACATCGCGTTTTTAGAGTCGGGCGCTCCGCCCTGAATCATAAAGCCGGGGATGACGCGCGTGAACAGTGTGCCGTTGAACAGTCCCTGTCCGGCGCGCTGAATGAACGCACGCCTGTGATTGGGCGTGTCGTCGTAGAGCCGGATTTTTATCGTACCCGCGCTTGTTTTGATTTCTACAACGGTTTCGGCGGACAGCGACATAACCGACAGGCACAAACAAACCAAAATGCCCGGAAAAACGTATTGTTTCATATCTGGATGCTCTTTTTAATTATTTTGATTGAATTCAGGTTGCAAAGATAGGATGAATTATAAAAAAACATACCTTTGTAGTCGGATTTTGTCGATAACTCTTATTTGTATCGTTTTTATGGAATGGATTGAAAGTTTGTTGCGGGGCGACGGGGTTGCCCATTCGGTGATGCTGCTGTCGGCCGTGATTGCTTTGGGGATATTGCTTGGGAAAATAAAGATTGGCGGTATTGCTCCGGGGATTACCTTCGTGCTGTTTGTCGGGATTTGTTTCGGGCACTTCGGATTCAGGGTAAATGAAGAGGTGCTCCATTTTTTCAAGGAATTCGGTTTGATTCTTTTCGTGTATTCGATTGGGATGCAGGTCGGGCCGGGTTTCTTTGCCTCGTTCAGGAAAGGAGGCGTCACGCTGAACATGCTGGCGACGGGAGTTGTCTTACTGGGTGTCGCGGTCGCACTGGTGCTGCACTACGTTACCGGACTGTCCGTTCCGACGATGGTCGGTATCCTGTCAGGTGCGGTGACAAACACGCCCGGACTGGGCGCCGCGCAACAGGCCTATTTCGATACTTACGGGACAGCGGACAACTCCATCGCTATGGGATATGCCGTAGCCTATCCGCTGGGCGTCGTGGGCATCATTCTCGCCATCATCTGCATACGTTTTATTTTTGGCATCGACCTGGCGAAAGAAACGGAAAGACTGAAGGCTGAAAACGATACACATGCCAGCGAAGCGCGTCCCATCTCGCTGCTGGTCAGGAATCCCGCCATATTCGGGAAGTCGGTCGGAGAACTGTCCGCACTGATGGCGCCGCGCGACTGCGTCCTTTCGCGCATCTGGTACAGCGATAGTAAAATCATCGAAATGGTTTCGGCCGAGACTGTTCTGCACGAAAACGACAGGATATTCGTCATCACGACCGAAAATGATGTGGAGTTTGTGAAAACCTTCATTGGCGAAGAATTGCCGATGGAACGCAAACAGTGGATTCGCCCGGAAAGCCAGTTTATCAGCCGCCGTATTCTGGTGACAAAGTCCAACCTGAACGGAAAACAGCTGGGCGAACTGAAACTGCGCAAGCTGTACGGCATCAATATTACCCGCATCAACCGTTCGGGTCTCGACCTGGTGGCGTTGCCCCATCTGACGTTGCAGGTTGGCGACCGCGTCAACGTGGTAGGTACCGAATCGGCCATTGCCAACGTCGAAAAGGTGCTCGGCAACTCGATGAAACGTCTGAACGAGCCTAATCTGATACCCATCTTTTTGGGTATTGCGCTGGGTATTTTTGTCGGGAGCATTCCGTTCGCCGTTCCGGGTGTCCCGCAGCCTGTAAAACTGGGGCTGGCAGGCGGGCCGCTGATTGTCGCGATACTGGTGAGCCGTTTCGGATACAAATACAAGTTAGTAACCTACACGACCATGAGCGCCAATCTGATGCTTCGCGAGACGGGCATTACCATTTTTCTGGCGTGTGTCGGTATCGGAGCCGGCGATGGTTTTATAGATACCATCATACACAGGGGCGGGCTGGCGTGGATTGGATACGGGTTTGTGATTACGACCGTCCCGCTGCTGATTGTCGGGCTTGTCGCACGACATTTTTACAAGCTAAACTACTTCACGCTGACGGGACTGCTCGCCGGAAGCATGACCGACCCGCCCGCGCTGGCTTATTCGAACACGACGGCCGGTAACGACGCGCCCGCCGTAAGCTATGCCACCGTCTATCCGCTGACAATGTTCCTGCGCGTGCTGACCGCCCAGCTGATGATACTGCTGTTTACATAACTTGCAAAATCTCCCGTTCGGACAGGATGCCGCTTCCATCCTTAAGCAAAATATACCTAAATACTGCGCGCGGCATGATTTTGTGCATTGAATGAACCGCCCTTTGCGCTGAGAGAGTGTGTGACTGTATCGCTGCACGAAAGCGTTCCATTCGCTGACGAATGGGGGCGAAGGCCGTTTCTCCGTTAATGAAGGCAAGAGTTTCGATGCATTCCGTAATCTGCGCATAGACCTGCTGCACCTGCGGACGCTTCTCGGCAAGGCGTATTTGCGGACGGGAGGCCGTCTCGGTGTTGCGTTCGCGCACAAACGCTTCGCAGGTGTCTTTGTTTGTCTCTAAAATCACTCCTTCTCCGGCGTGTAATTTATCACAGATTCTTCATCCGTTTTTTCAATCTTAAAAATAACGGGACGTAATCCATCATTACAACTGCATATAAAAAACAGACGGATAAAATATCCCTGTTGCTTTGCGCGTTCAATAAATGCTGTTTTGTCGGGAGCAGACATGACGGTTTCAAATATCAGGCTACGCCCGCGGGCGATACATTCTTC
>JAISXP010000121.1 GCA_031270465.1 Tannerella sp.
TGGTGGCGCTTCCCGCTACCATTAGGGTGGTGAAGTACATCAAACGTGTAGACCGGAGCGATGTGTATGACGAGCAAGTGTCCTACAATCCGTTAAAATTAAAGCAGCTTTAGGATTAAATTGCCGCGCCTTTATTTTGAAATATAAAGATGGATTTTACGATTTCTATTTTATTTTTACTATATTTGAGGGATTTTTTGATATTTAAAGATATGAGACCGTTATATCAAGAATTATCTTTTTTGCCGTCAAATTATGTGAACGTGTACAAAGAAGAATTGCCGCATTTCATCGTTCCGTGGCATTATCACCCGGAAATAGAGATTATGTATATTCTGGAAGGAACGGGTATGCGTTTCGTCGGCGATCATGTGGAGAAATATACGGAAGGTAACCTCTGTATGGTAGGCTCCAACTTACCCCATGAGTGGCGTAATGATCAAATGTTTTTTGAAAAGAAAGCTAATCTTTGCTATAAATGAAGAATTTGATTATTAATCCGCCGGCCGTTTTTTTTACCGGTAATCAACTGAGCGGCGAAGGTGTAGAACACGTCGCGCGGACAATACGCGACTTGAAAGGCATTTTCTACGACGAGGCTGCGCGTAGCGCCATGCCGCAGAATACCGTCGCCTACGAAGTGAAAAGTTTTCTGCCCGTGCCCGAAGGGACGCCTGGCGGCCTGTATTTTGGCATTACGTACTTGTATCCCGGAAAAGTGGGCGACGAATATTTTATGACCAAAGGACATTTCCACGCTTGCTCCGACCGTGCAGAATTTTACTGGGGATTGACCGGCGAAGGAATGTTGATATTTATGAACGAACAACGCCGCGTATGGGCAGAAAGAATGTCTCCAGGCACTTTGCATTACATCCCCGGAGGCGTAGCGCATCGGGTGGCGAACACCGGGAGCAATTTATTGTCTTTTGCTGCCTGCTGGCCGTCGGATGCCGGACACAATTACGCGGAAATAGCCGACAGCGGCTTTGCATGCCGATTGATAGAAAAGAATGGAAGTCCAACTTTAATATAAAATGGAATGTACAATATAGGCGTAGATTTAGGTGGAACGGTTATTAAAGTAGGCTTGACGCAAGACGGAAAGGTTGTCGGCTTTAAAACTTTTGATTCCGTGTCAAAAGCAATAAAACCAAATCTTTCTTTTATCGAAAGCGCTGTCAACAGTTTACTTGATACGAAAGACATACCTGTATCACAATTATCGGGAATTGGTTTGGCTTTTCCGGGTATTGTAAACCCTGTAAACAGGACGGTTATTTCGACTAACAACAAGTATGACGATGCGAAGGAAATAGATTTTCCCGCATGGATAAAGCGCAATTGGGATGTGCCGTTTTACATGGACAACGATGCTCGGGCTGCTGTATTGGGTGAATGGCAATGCGGTGCGGGCAGGGGATACAAAAACATAGTGATGGTCACGATCGGAACAGGCATTGGTACGGGCGTTGTGCTTGACGGAAACCTGCTGTATGGAAAACATTTTCAGGCTGGATCGCTGGGAGGGCATTTTGTCGTCGATTACCGGGGACGCCTGTGTTCGTGCGGAAACAGGGGATGCGTCGAAGCCCTTGCGTCGTCGGCGTTTTTGACGGAGATTATCCGCGAAGACGAGAACTTGTCCGGCAAATGTCGCAGGCAGGCGGACACGTATGATTTCAACTGCCTTTTCTCCCTGTGGCGATCCGGCGATCCGGATGCCCTTGCGATATGCAACAGGTGTATGGACGTATGGGCGGCCGGAATCATCTGCTACATCCACGCCTACGACCCGGAAATTGTGATTTTAGGAGGCGGCATAATGCGAAGTGGCGATGTCATTCTTCCCTATTTGCAGCAGCGCATCAACGCGCTGACGTGGTGTCCTTCGGGAAAAGTCGGCCTCGTAGCTTCCAAATTGGGCGACAAAGCCGCAATACTTGGCGTAGCATATGGATTATCGATATTAAACGAACAATAGTAAAAAGTTTGCACGGCGCTTGCTCGTAATCAAACATGAGAAAATGAAAAGTACATTTAATCCGGGAATTGACATACGATCCATTATACATCCGATGGATTTTGTTTACGGCGGAGACGTATTTGGCCCGCAGGTGGAGACCCGGCGGCTCGACGACATCCGCAGCAGCTTGATGGATCCCCGTTGTGAGGGCCCCGAAATCGTTTATGCCATCGCGATGGACGTTGGGAAGAGTAAGCATCGCCGGTTGTTGGAAGAACTGCATCTGCTGTATGGCGTCGTAACATACGCCGCAGGCAGGCTCGGACGGGAGCCTGTGCGCAGCCAGGGGCACATTCACAAGGTGTCGTCGCGCTGCGACTGGTCAACGCCGGAGGTATATGAAATCTGGTTGGGCGAAGCCATCATATACATGCAGGAAACGGCCGACGATACGCCCGGACGTTGCTATGCTGTGCAGGCAAAACCCGGCGATGTGGTTATCGTGCCGCCTTACTGGGTACATGCTACCATTAGCGCCAATCCTGACGTGCCGTTGACTTTCGGCGCATGGTGTGATCGTGATTACGGTTTTGTTTACGACGGCGTACGCCGGCATAATGGTATTGCCTGGTTTCCCGTTTTCGGCGACAACAACCAAATCGAATGGCTTGCCAATCCGGCCTACAAACCCTCCGAACTGATTGTTAAGTCGCCCGAAAAATACGAAGAACTGAATATCCTGCAAGGAAAGCCCATCTACACCTTATTTGAAGAAAATCCGGAAACATTCCGCTTTGTCCCCAACCCACAGCTCAAGAAAAACGTATGGGAGAATTTTATTCCATGATTCAACAACTAAACAATTCAACAGTTCAACAATTAAAATATGAAAGAACATAACAAATACATGGTTTATTTCATTGCCATCATTGCCGCCACAGGCGGCTTGTTGTTTGGCTTTGACACCGGCGTAATTTCCGGTGCGATACCTTACTTTCAATCTTATTTCAATATTGATAATTCGGTGATTGAAAACATTACGACTGCCGGTTTGATGGGCGCCATTGTCGGCGCATTGTTTTGCGGTCGCGTCACCGACCTGCTTGGACGGAAAAAGGTAATTCTGGCCGCCGCCGTGATTTTTGCCACCGGTGCGCTCTGGTCGGGGTTGGCGGCCTCGCCCACACAGTTGATTGCCGCAAGGCTTTTTCTAGGCATTGCCATTGGCGTGTCGTCGTTCGCCGTACCGCTCTACATCGCCGAAATATCGCCGGCAAAGATAAGAGGGCGGCTGGTGTCCATGTTCCAACTGATGATCACCATCGGCATCCTCGTCTCCTACCTGAGCGACCTGTTTTTCGCCGACGATGCCAATCCCGACTGTTGGCGACCGATGTTTTACATTGGCGTCGTACCTGCCGTTATTCTTTTTATAGGGATGTGGTTTCTCCCGGAAACGCCTTGCTGGTTGCTTCTGAAAGGATGTGAAGATGAATGTCGCAAAGCGCTTTCCCGTGTCGAAAAACCCGCTTTGATAGAAACCTCCCTGTCGCAAATCAAAGCCGGAATTGCACAAAACAAAGAACGCTCCGACTGGCGGGAAATTTTCAAACCATGGCTGCGCAATGCATTGATTATCGCTATCGGAATCATGTTCTTCCAACAGGCGGTCGGCATCAATACGATTATGTACTACTGCCCTAAGATCTTTCTGATGGCCGGCTTTACCGACAACATCTCGGCGATATGGGCGTCGGTAAGCGTGGGCGTCGTGAATGTTGTATTCACCATCGTGGCCGTCTATTTTGTGGACAGGCTCGGGCGGCGCAAGCTGTATTTTCTCGGCATGAGCGGAATATTCGTTTCGCTGATATGCCTTGCCTTGTGCTTTGCCTTCAACCACGCCTTGGGCGATGCCGGAAAATGGCTGTCCATCGTGTTGGTGTTCCTATACATCATCTTCTTTGCCGTCAGTATAGGCCCTTTGGGCTGGTTGATTATTACTGAAATATTTCCGCTCAAGGTGCGCGGATTGGGCTCTTCCATCGGATCGCTGAGTGTTTGGGTGTTCAACAGCATAGTGGCATTCACTTTCTTCAAAATTGTGAAAGCCTTTACAATCCCCGGCACGGAAATAATCATTCAGGATGAGCCGTCGGGCAATCCCGCCGGCGCTTTCCTGTTTTACGCGCTCATTGCGCTGGCCGGTATCATCTGGGGATATTTCTACATCCCCGAAACAAAAGGCATATCATTGGACAAAATCGAAAAACACTGGAAAGCGGGAGGCCGTCCGAGAAATTTGTAGTGTTCAACATTTGTCGAGGTACTCCGAATAATATTTATAATCACAACATTCTTATTTATAATAAGCTGCATTTATCAAGTATCATATTGGTATCATAGAACCAGTACTTTCTCGGTGATCACCGACTAATCCACTACAAATATACAACATTTTTCGAAAAATGATTATCTTTGTCGTATGAAACATTTGGCTAAAATAGTTATATGGCATTAGTATTTTGGTTTTGTATCGCCGGCGCAGTGGGAATTGGTCTATTCATTTGGGTTTTATTCGGTGAACGACAATTGCCGCATAAAAGTGCTAACTAATGTGACTTGATATTACTGAAAAATGTACTTTTCACAGTAAAACTTGTCTTTAATCTTTCTGTATTGATACTGAAGGATTTGATTTTTATAAGGCAAGCCGGCCTCACAGAAGTATGAAAAGATTTGAAAATTTCTAAACCTCAAGACATTACTTTTGTCAATACATTTATAAAATTTTGGAAAAAGAACAAGCGTGTCCGCCGCTGCTAATGCGGTGTAATCAAAATGTTTGTAATAAAATACCACTCGACGATCACTATCAAAATCCTTAATACTGTCGATAACAGTCTTTTGAATTAAATTGAGAAATGGGTATAATTCTCTAATCTCCAGCTGTCTGCGTCTATTAGTGTTAAGCGTTGGTAAAATCGTCGAATGGTGTTCCTCAATCATAGCTTTTCGAAAGAAAATATCTTCTACCTTGACACTATCCTCTCCTTGATTAGGTAGATAACTGAACAACTTTAACAGATTTTCGCCGAGTCGCCGTTTCTTTATATCATCCTCTGCGGAACGAATACCTGACAATAAATTATTAGCTGTCATTAGACTACTGATACCGATAACGAGTGTCAGCAGCCACCAGGCATGCTGTTTTAATTTTGCCGACCACAGTTTAAGGTCGATTTCTTTGTATTTTGTTTTCATAAGGCTAAATTTTTTAATTGTTCTGCTATACGTGTACGCAGGTTTATGTCTTCAATAAAACAAACATCGTACATAATGTTTGATAGGTGTTTTCCCAGATCCGGTATGTTTTGGCTGTCCTTTCTTGATATGCTATATCTACCGGTTCTGCGAATGGTTGGCAACACCTCCGACGTTACCCATTTCCGAAATATTTTCGCCTCGGGTTTGCGAGACTGGAAAATCAGGTTGTATAAGCCGGATTCATTAACTGCTGATAATTGCTGTTTTCCGCCAGGGGTGTCCATTAGTAGTGGACACCCTTTTTCATCATCGTCTAGACGGGCAATCGCATCGCGATACTTTTCAATATCCAGCACATCGCACACATCCTTTGCCACGAACCATGGCTCCCCGTCAATCATCTCCACCCGGATGGTTTGACCGGACTCATTGACAAACGTTGCTACTTGCGTTCCTCCGAGGGGGTCGGTAGTACCGACACCCCTGCGTTCAGTATCAGGGACATCATTATTCGATACTTTCAGGTTTTTCAATGCTTGTTCTACCTGTAGTGAAAATTCAGAGTTAAGCCACTCCGCAAAATACACAGCTAACCGGTCATGTACCCATGTGCCTCGTTCATCAACTGTTCCATATTTTACAACTGTCCATGAGTCTGCAAC
>JAISXP010000153.1 GCA_031270465.1 Tannerella sp.
ATGTATTACGTGAGTTGGGACGAAGCACAGGAGTTTATTAAGCGTTTGAATACAGCCACAGGCAAGAACTATCGCCTTCCTACCGAAGCCGAATGGGAATATGCCGCTCGCGGCGGCAACCGTAGTAAGGGTTACAAATACAGCGGCAGTAATAACATTGACGAGGTAGCCTGGTATTGGGGCAATTCCGGCGACCAAAGTCATCCTGCAGGTACGAAAAAAGCGAATGAACTTGGTATTCATGACATGAGTGGCAACGTAGAGGAGTGGTGTCAGGATTGGTATGGCGAGTACTTTGCCTCGCCTCAGACGAATCCCAAAGGTGCAAGTAACGGTTCTGAACGCGTGCTTCGCGGCGGCGACAGGGGCAACAACGCAGTCAGCTGTCGCGTTGCGCTTCGCAGCAGCTACCTTCGCGACTTCCGATTCAGCAATGTGGGCTTCCGCGTGGTTTTGCCTTAGCTTTTTTCCTGTTGGCGTCCACCCTCCCATGTAAGCAAATGAAGATTAATACTTAATTAAATAACATTTCAAATTAAAATTGTAATGAATAAAAGATTAAAAAAAGCAATAGTGGCAGCAAACAGTATCGCTGCAATGGAGACAGATACCATTCAAAAAAACGGGGCGAGTCCGAAAAGCCAGACGAGTAGGGGAAAACATTTTTAATAAATAAGCAGTATGAAAAAAGGAATATTTATTTGGGGACTTTTGTTGTTTACATGTTCTGTATTAAGCAGTTGTAAAAATTGTGGTACTGAAAAAACGATTAACGGCGTACAGTATTTTTACACTTCAAATGTTACAGAATCGGAGTTAGACAAACTTGCCGATGTTTTAAAAGATTTCGGATTGGAAGTTACAGACGAAGATGAAGGCAAAACCGTACAGTTGAACCGAACAGGCAATACGTATGAAATAAGAGCGGTTATTAAAAAAGGACTGGAAATGGACAACGAATATTGCGATGCAATAAAAACGTCTGCAAAATACATTTCGAGTACTATTTTTGATGGCGCAAATGTTGAATTTCATTTATGCGACGAGCATCTCGAAACAATAAGAGTGATATTAATGTCGAATTATTAAAAGATATTTGAAATGAAAAAAACGATTTTAATTATTGCATTTTTATGCATATCTTCTATAGGTTCTGTTTTTGCACAAAATGATAACACAGTTTATTTTGATTCAGGCGGAACACAATATACTGTTGAAGAAATAGAAATATGGAAAAGAATAAATGCAGAAGAAATAACAAATAAAACTACTTATTCCTATAGAAGTAGATTTTCTATTTCTTCATATATGTTAAATAATGACAAAGCGCTTGTATATTTGATTCTTACTTCAAAGTCGATAGAAACAGATAAAGACAAGCAATCTTGGTTTGATTTATATCCACAGATGAAATCGGAACAAATATATAAATTGTACGGGATATTGATTAAAGAAGGATATAAATTACGGGAAATAGACAAACAATATAAAAAAAACAAAGAAGAAATTAAACGAAAGTATAACTTATAAAAATACACAGCGGCGTAACCCGAAAAGCCATAACAGAGTAGGGACAGACAATTAAAAATTAAAAGACATGGCAAAACAAAAAGGCAATGTAGTAACCTACGGGTTAAGTGGAAAGATCAGCGACTTGCTGGTATTCCGTCAGCGAAGCGGCCAGACGATCGTATCGAAAGCGCCGACAGTGAGTAACAACGAAAGCGAAGCGCAGCGAGCGCACCGTCGCCGGTTTCAGCGCGCCGTACTGTATTCCGGTGCGGCAGTGTCTGACCCGGCGCTAAACGAGGCTTATGCGGCAAAGGCGGGGAAGGGCCGTACGGCCCGTAACATGGCGGTAGCCGACTTCCTGCGTGCGCCGGACATTGATGCGATCGACCTGTCGGCCTACCACGGCAAGCCGGGCGACACGATTCGTATCGAAGTGACGGACGATTTTGCAGTCGTGGAAGTGAAGGTGGTCATCACCAACCCCGACGGTTCGCCGGTGGAGGAAGGTTATGCCAAACCCGAAGCGACAGGCTACGAATGGACGTACACCGCAACGGCAGTGAATGAAAGTCTGGAGGGCGACCGCATCGAGATCTTCGCATCCGACACGCCCGGAAGTATCACGCAAAAGACGGAAGAACTGTAGGCATCGGAATTTTTATTCCACCACAGAGACAGAGAAAAAACAGTCACTGTGCAGGAAAAAAGTGTACATGAAAGGACACGGGGATACACACAGGAAAAATCTCCGTGTTCTTTGTGTTTCCGCGGTAAAAAAAATCTCCATATCCCCCGTGTCTCCACGGTGAATTGAATCCGCACACCTGCAAAGCGTGAATAAATGTTATTTGCCCTCCGTTTTTTACGGTAAACGTTTCTCGGAGGATAGTCAGAGGATAGTCGGAGGATAGTCGGAGGACAGCGATGTTAAAAAAACTTACGCCGATTTGCCATACCAACAAAAAACAATACCTTTGCTTTTTTTTAAAATAAAACTCTTATTGTTGTTGTGTCAAATACTAAATACATCTTCGTTACAGGCGGAGTGATTTCTTCGTTAGGGAAGGGCATCGTGTCCGCCTCGCTGGGAAAGTTGTTGCAGGCGCGTGGTTATCATGTGACTATTCAGAAATTCGACCCTTACATCAACATTGATCCGGGGACGCTGAATCCGTATGAACACGGCGAATGTTTTGTTGCGGTCGACGGACACGAAGCCGACTTGGATTTGGGTCATTACGAACGCTTTCTGAACGTTCCGACTACGCGGGCAAACAACGTGACAACCGGCCGCATCTATCAGACCGTCATTGAAAAAGAACGGCGCGGCGATTTTCTGGGCAAAACGGTACAGGTCATCCCTCACATCACCGACGAAATCAAACGGAATGTGAAACTGCTCGGGTCGAAAAACAAATTCGATTTCGTGATCACCGAAATCGGTGGTACGGTCGGCGACATCGAATCGCTTCCCTTCATCGAAAGCGTACGCCAGTTGAAATGGGAAATGGGCAGAGACTGTATATGCGTACATCTAACTTACGTACCTTATATCGCCGCAGCCAAGGAATACAAGACGAAGCCTACACAGCACTCCGTGAAGCAGTTGCTGGAACTGGGCGTACAGCCGGACTTGCTGGTGCTGCGTACCGAACACGAACTGGACGACAAACTGCTGCACAAAGTGGCGCTCTTCTGCAATGTGTCGAAAGAGTCTGTTATCCAGTCTATCGACGTGTCGACGATTTACGAAGTGCCATTAGTGCTGCGACGACAGAACATGGATTCCATCGTCCTGAACAAGATGGGAATAAATGCAGTCCCTGCGGCGCCGGGTATGCAACCGTGGGAAAATTTCCTCGAAAGGAAAACAAAAGCTACTAAAAAGGTAAAAATCGGTCTGGTAGGCAAGTACGTAGAATTGCAGGATGCGTATAAGTCGATTGACGAATCACTGTTTGTCGCGTCGGTCTACAACGACCGCAAGTTAGACCTGCGCCTGATTCATTCGGAGAAGGTATACGAATCGAACGTCAAGCAACTGCTTGCCGATCTGGACGGCATACTGGTTGCGCCCGGTTTCGGCATGAGGGGCATCGACGGCAAATTCATCGCCATCCGTTACGCCCGCGAAAACAATATTCCCTGTCTGGGTATCTGTCTGGGCATGCAGTGCATGGTGGTCGAATTTGCGCGAAACATACTGGGTCTTGCGGGCGCCAATTCCACGGAAATAGAGCCTGCCACACCGCACAAGGTGATAGACCTGATGGAGGAACAGAAAAACGTGACAAACCTGGGCGGCTCGATGCGCCTGGGCACGTATGATTGTATCCTGAAAGACGGTTCCAGAATCGTCGAGGCGTATGGCCGGAAAACGATACAGGAACGTCACCGCCACCGCTACGAATTTAATAACGAATACAAGGCGGCGTTCGAAGCCGCCGGCATGAAATGCGTGGGCGAAAATCCCGAAACAGGTCTGGTGGAAGCGGTCGAAATCCCCGATTTGAAATGGTTCGTCGGCGTGCAGTATCATCCCGAATACAACAGTACCGTGCTGAATCCGAATCCGTTGTTTGTAAGTTTCATCAAGGCGGCAACAACACAAATAAAATAAATGAATAAAATAACTTATGTCAACAGATAAAAACACCATCGCCGGCTTCATTCTGATTGGAGCCGTCATACTGCTTTTCTCGTGGCTCAACCGTCCGACGCAGGAACAAAAGGAAGCAATGGAAGCGCAACGCCGCTATCAGGATTCCGTTGCACAAATGCAATCCGTTGCTCCACAAACAGAGATAACCCCTGCCCTCCGGCAGCCGGAAGTTCCGGTAATCGAAGAATTGCCCGATTCCGTCAGAGCCGGTCAATTGCTTCAAACATACGGCGCTTTTGCTTCTGCGGCCGAAGGTACCGAGACGTTCGTCACAATCGAAAACGAAAAAATCGAACTCCGCATAAGTACGAAAGGCGGACAGCTTTACTCCGCACGTCTGAAAGAGTTTGTGACTTTCGACAACAAACCGCTGATTCTGTTCGACGGTAAAGACGAATCGGATTTCGGCCTCACGCTGGTAACGGCCACAAACCGCGTCGTAAACACGTCGGAACTGTATTTCACGCCTGTCAAAAGTGATGCTCAGTCGGTAGTCATGCGGCTGGCCGTCAATGAACAAAGTCATATCGACTTTGCCTATTCGCTGAATCCAGACGACTACATGCTCGATTTTACCATTCAGAGTGCCGGGCTGAACGGCCTGCTGTCGCCGAACATCAGTACGCTGGATCTCAACTGGCGCTGCAAAGTCCGCCAGCTGGAACAGGGAAGAAAATATGAAGACCAGTACACCGGGCTGTATTACAAATATCTGGGAGACGATGTCGAGCACCTGAACGAGGCGAAAGACGACGAAGAACGGACATCCAACCGGTTGAAATGGATTGGCTTCAAGAACAAATTCTTTTCGACCGTGCTGATTGCCGAAGAGGCGTTTTACGCAGCCAACATGCGCTCCATCAAACTGGAAAGCCCCATTTATCTGAAACAGTTTGAGGCAACTACGTCTTTTGTTTTCGACATAAACGGGCATGAACCGATTGCCTTCAAGTATTTCATCGGGCCAAACAAATATTCGCTGCTGCGCGCCTACGACAAAGATCTTTCGGGCGACAGGGAACTGACGCTGGATAATCTCGTATCGCTGGGCGCCAAATTTTTTCGCCCCCTCAATAAATATTTCATCATCCCCATTTTTGAATTTCTCGGACGCTACACCGCCAACTATGGCCTTATCATATTCGTTTTAACGCTGATTATCAAATTGTTGCTATATCCTTTGACATACAAGTCGTACATGTCGTCGGCCAAGATGCGCGTGCTGCGGCCGCAGGTAGAAGCCATCACCGCCAAATACCCCAAGCAGGAGCAGGCGATGGAAAAACAGAAAGCGACGATGGAACTCTACAGCCGGGCAGGCGCAAGTCCGATAAGCGGCTGCCTCCCGATGCTGCTGCAGTTGCCTGTATGGATTGCCCTCTACGGGCTTTTCCCTACGGCGTTCGAACTGCGGCAGTCGAGTTTCCTGTGGGCAAAAGACCTCTCTACCTTCGACGACGTCATTTCGTGGAACGCAAACATCCCCATAATTACGTCCGTCCTGGGCAATCACCTCAGTCTCTTCTGTCTGCTGATGGTGATCGTGCAGATTGTATATACGAAAATCAATATGGCCATGTCCGACACCGGCCAGCAGCAAATGCCCGGAATGAAGTACATGATGTATCTCATGCCGGTGATGATGTTGTTTTTCTTCAACCAGACTTCCGCAGGATTAAGTTATTACATCCTGATCTCGTCGCTGATTACGATAGCGCAGACACTTTCGTGCCGCCTCTTTGTCAACGAAGAGAAACTGCTGCTGAAACTGGAAGAAAACAAAAAGAAGCCGCGCAAAAAATCTTCTTTCATGCAACGGCTGGAAGAAGCGCAACACATGCAGGAAAAAAAGGTGAAACAGCAACAGCAGCAGCGCGCAAAACAGCAACAGTCGCGACCGCCGCGAAAAAAATAAACACATAATAAAACAATGAAAAAAGTAACATACATATTATTCGGACTGCTTTGCTGGGCGGGATTGTATGCTCAGGACACGTTCGGCATCATCTACGGCCCTTATCTTCAGCAAACGGGCGAAAGCGAAGCGACCGTGATGTGGATAACCGACCGCGACGCCGTAGCGTGGGTCGAACTTGCTCCCGGCGACAGTACGCATTTTTATGCCGAAGCGCGTCCGCGTTATTACCAGAGCACCAGCGGCCGGCGGCACATCGGTACCGTCCACGCCGTACGGCTGAGCGGACTGCAGAAGGGCACGAGTTACCGCTATCGTGCTTATTCGACGGAAGTGACCCGATTCGAAGACTTCAATGTCACTTACGGAAAAACGGTCGCCACCGATGTCTACCGGAGCAAACCGAACAGTTTCACAACTTTCGACAACGGGAAAACGTCTATTCGCTTCACCGTGGTCAATGATATTCACGAGAAAAACGACCTGCTCGCCGACATGCTGGGCGACGTGAACGGGCGTAATCCCGACTTCTTTATTTTCAACGGCGACATGTGTTCGAACATGCAGACGCAAGAACAGACGTTCGACGGTTTTGTGAAGCAATCCGTCGAACGCTTTGCTTCGAACATCCCGTTTTTCTACGCACGTGGAAATCACGAGACGCGCGGACGGCTGGCGTTCGACTATCTGAAATACTTCCCCTCGCCCACCGGCGAGCCATATTATACGTTCCGCTGCGGGCCTGTTTTCTTTGTCGTACTCGATGGCGCCGAAGACAAACCCGACAGCGACATTGAATATTACGGTCTTGGCAATTACGACTCCTATCGCGAGGAAGAGGCGCGCTGGCTGGAAAGCGTCGTCGAAAGCGAAGAATTCAGGAACGCACCTTACCGTATTGTCATTTTGCACGTTCCGCCATTGGACGATAACTGGCACGGATCGCTGGAAGTGAAACGGCTGTTTCTACCGGTGCTGAACCGTGCACGTATCGACCTGATGCTCAGCGGACATCTGCACAGGCATATCTACCATCCTGCCGGACAGGCAGACCACCGCTTTCCGCTGCTGATCAATTCGAACGAACATGCACTCGACATCGACGTCGACATGCAGCGCATCAACCTGACTGTCCGCGACAGGGAACAAAAAGTATTCAAAACACTGCAATTCCCGCGCAAATGAACAGGTCTCATCTGAAAATAATCGCATGTGTGTGGGCGTCTGCCTGCGTTGCCGCAGCCTGTAATCCACAGACACAGTCGCCCCGTGTCGTTTTTGAGACGCCGGAAGGTGTTATCACGGCGGAAATCTATCCTGAACAGGCGCCCGTCACGGCCGGAAACTTCCTTAAATTAGTGGACGAAGGCGTTTACAGCAATAATAAAACGGTATTTTACAGGGTTGTCCGTATGGATAATCAGTCTGGCGACGTCAAAATAGAGGTGATTCAGGGCGGATTGTCAGACCGAAACGCAGTTGAAACCATTCCGCACGAAACGACCGCAGAGACCGGCATTCTGCATCTGGACGGCACGCTGTCGATGGCGCGGTCGAAACCCGGCACGGCAAGTTCCGAGTTTTTTATCTGCATCGGCAACCAGCCCGAACTGGACTTCGGAGGAAAACGCAACCCCGACGGCGTGGGATTTGCGGCTTTCGGGCGCGTGGTAGAAGGAATGGATGTCGTGAAAAAGATTCAGCAGCAGAAGGATCAAGACCAGTACCTGATTGAACCGGTACCCGTCACTTCGATTCGTCGCATCCGATGAGTTTGAATTCAAGATTCAAAATTGAAGATTTGAGATTGAAAAATACCATATTAATGGTATTGGCTGCTTCCCGGGGGCTGTATACTTTTACACCCGCAAAAAAACAAGTGAAATATGAACAATTCAGAAGGCAAACCGGATATTAAGCCGAACGGATGGGCGCTGGCTCCGCTGTGTCTGTTTTTTGTCCTGTATATCGCAGTGTTTATCGCCACGGGCGATTTGAGCAGTGTGCCTGTTTCGGTGGCATTTGTGCTGACATCCATCGTGGCGCTGCTGTTTTCGCGAGGGTCGGTAAACCTTCGTATCAGTGCGTTTTGCAAAGGCGCTGCAAACGACACGATCATGCTGATGATTGTGATTTTCGTCCTCGCGGGCGCCTTTGCCGGCAGCGCCAAGGCGATGGGCGCTGTGGATGCGACGGTCAATGCGGTACTGTATTTCCTTCCGTCCGACATGATTCCGGCAAGCATTTTCATCGCGGCCTGTTTCATCTCCATGTCGATGGGGACTTCGTGCGGCACGATAGCCGCCCTTGCGCCCATTGCCGTAGGCCTCTCGCCGCAAATTGGGATGAGCCTGCCGGCCATGATCGGCATCGTCATCGGAGGGTCGATGTTTGGAGACAACCTTTCATTTATCTCGGATACCACGATTGTCGCCACGCAGACGCAGCAGGTGGAAATGAAAGATAAATTCATTGTGAATATACGCATCGTATGGCCTGTTGCCGTGGCGCTCATGCTGTTTTACATTTATCAGGGATACGGGCTGCATCACGAATCCGGCGTTGTCGGGGATGTGCAGTGGATTAAGATTGTGCCCTACATTGTGGTGCTCGGCCTGGCGCTGTCGCACGTCAATGTGATGATTGTGCTACTGGCGGGCGTTGGCCTGTCGGGTGTAATCGGGCTGTTCGACGCCGGCTTCACCGTGTGGGACTGGGCTAAGGCGATGAATACGGGTATTGTCAATGACATGGGCGAACTGATTATTGTCACGCTGCTGGCCGGCGGAATGTTCGAGGTGATACGTCGAAACGGCGGCATTGACTGGCTGGTCGACAGGATAACGAAAAACATACGGTCGCGGCGCAAGGCCGAAGCCTCCATTGCCGCACTGGTAGCCTGTACGGGCGCCTGCACGGCAAACAACACGATTGCGTTGATCATCACAGGCCCCATTGCGCGCAAAATCAGCAAGGCGTTCGGCGTCGACCCGCGCCGCACGGCCAGCCTGCTCGATACTTTTTCATGCGCCGTGCAGGGCATACTTCCGTATGGCGCGCAGGTGCTGATTGCTGCGGGGATTGCCGGCAACGTCAAACCCATGGAAATCGTGCCTTACCTGTATTATCCCGTACTGATAGGTCTGGCGGCTATTCTGTCCATCGTTTTTCAGTATCCGGGGAAATATGCGAAGCCGTAAATCTTTGAACTGCCAATACGATGCACAAATTCATTCCGCACACAATAAAACCGGAGCGGGAACGACCCCGCCCCGGTACTGCCGACACCCAATCCCTCGATGGCAGAATCCGGCAGTGTGGCGTACATGCACGATTCATGTTATACTGCACACGAGATAAACATGTTCATTGACACAGAGAATGCTCTTGCCGAAAACCCTTAAATCTTTGAACGGTTCATTCAAAGCACAAAACCGTGCCGCGCGCAGTATACCGCGTCAGTGCTGCTCTTCGATGTTTTTAGAAAGCGTGCCGTAGATGGAGGCCTGGCAGCCGATGCAAAATGCCTGAAAAACAATAAACAGGGCCAGTGTCACAATAAAGGATAATACACTAACTATGGCGCTGCCTACAATGGCTCCCTCTATGGAACCGGACGACGCCATAATCGCCATACTGATTAAACCCAGGATGCTTCCCAAGATTAAGGATACGATAAAGTAGGCAATGCATATCACCACAGAGACGCAAAACATTGTCCACTTGTTGCCGTAAGTCAAACTGTTACTCATCCGGATAGCTTCCGCCGCATTCAGTCCCTTGTCAAGCAGCAGCAGGACGGCCAGCGACCATGCGAGTGCAACCACAATTCCCGGAATGAAAAAAAACAGCGATGCTCCGATAATGCCTATTCCCAACAGTCCCAAAGTCAAAAAATATTCGCCCATGTAGCGGTAGTACTTCTTGTCGAAAATACTCAGTGGCGAGAAAATGTCTCCCTTGCTCAACTGCAGCGGTAACGTGCAGATGGCAATCGTAGTACCCACGTTCACGTATGGAATCCAGATAGTCAGAATCCATAAAATAAGCGCGCCCAACAAAGAAGGGATGTTTTTTGTTCCGTAAACAAAACCTTCTTGCAAAACAGTGATAAAATCAAGTTTATTTTTCATACAATAAAATAATTAAAAATACGTCGGCACAAATATAGTCATTTTATTTAATGTCAACAAGAGGATAAAAAAATGTTTTTCAAATTGTCGCATGGCATGTAGAAACGTGGGGCATCGCATCTCCCGTTCAGTTCGTTATCCGTCACATCATCTGCCGTGCCGTCATCAAACGTATAATAACCCAGCAGGCCGTTTGCCACTGCACTTCCTATTCCACCACCGTTCCCGCCGCCTGTCGTCCATATCCATTCCGGTCTGCCTGCCAAAGCCGGGGCGGGAACGACCCCGCCCCGACCGCTGCCTGCCCCTGCCCCCGGTATGGCAAAGCCTGCAGTATGACTGTCATTATTGCCGGTTTACCGGCGCTTCGGGCATCGAATACGCCGGCGCTTCGGGCTGGGTGTTTTTAATAGTCGCCCATCCGGTGAGTAACAGGATAAAGGCAATAATATTCAGTATGCCTCTGAAAATACCTCCCACAAAAGGAATCCATCCGAGCACGACTCCTATGATCAGGAGTATCTGCGAAGTAAACAGGCTTCCCGCACCTCTGCGCGCTCCGGCAGGGAAGGTCCGCGAGTTTTTCAGAGCGGAATAGGCGATGAGCATCATGATAAAGGCGATGATGTTTAAAATCCCTCCGACAATCCAGCCGATCAGCGGAATGAAACCGACTCCGGTGGCTATCAGACCCAGGATGACGCCTGTACGGATTTTCCCGACCGACGCACTGTCGTTCGGCTCCAGTATCCGGGCAAAACCGCTCAAGCCAAGCAAAAACAGAATATACCCGCCTATGATACCGGCAGACAGTATGTACGTGAAAACAGTAAATGCACTCGCTCCGGCAAGGCCTTCGCCTGTGCCGAAAGACGAGAGGGTGTCGCCGAACGAATAGAGGGCTTCGATCGGGCTTAGAATGGAGTGCAATACTCCTGCAATGGAATACAGCAGTACCCCGTTGAAAATCGCTGCGGTCTCTTTTGACCATTGTTCATTTTTTGTCATAATTTTGTTGTTTTAAAAATTGAATTTATAATTAATCAGTAAAAAAGTCAGTTATCATCCAGGATGTAGAATCCGACAAACTATTGTTTCATTGAGAATTTTTTTAATAACGCTGCAAATGTATACTATTTTTTTCATGAACGCAACAAAACACATAAAAAAAATTTTTTTTGTATTCGACGGTTATACTGCGCGCGGCATGATTTTGCGCATTGATTCTCTCTGTGGAGTTCTGTGCCGAAGACATAAAAAAGGTGTAACGCAAATTGCAAAGCGACAATTTGAAATACACCTGTATAATCACAAAATTTGCAGGATAAACATTTTTCTGTAAATCCTGCAAATTCTGAAATTCTGTAAACTACTTATACGAGTTTCGGAAAGATCACCGAGAAGACCAGTATGGTCAAACCGGCTATCAATACAAAGATTGTTGTATTGGATACGCCTTTCCATTCTTTCAGCAAAATGCCCCATACATTGCTGAACGTTACATTCAAAGCCATCAGGATACCCCACGAGAATGCCATCATCACCGCACTGTCCTCCAAAAAACTCTGCCCGATACTGAAACCGAAAAATTGCGAATACCACAACATTCCAGCCAAGGCACAAAACAGTAAATTATTAATCAATACCTTTCCCGGAACGTAAAAATATTGTTTTCCGGTTTTGTTTTTGACATTCTGATAAATACAGTAAACGGCATTTGTGATGAATCCACCGATAGTGACCAGCAGAGTAGCCGGGAGTCCTGCATACAAACTCGAAACGTTCAATTCCACCATTTTCTGTTTAACTCCCGCTTCCAGTCCGAGGTTGAAACAGGCGCTCATCACACCTGCCAGTATAGCTATCAACAGGCCTTTTTTCAAAGCATAGTCTTTGACCGCCTGCCTTTTCTCTTCATCCGACATATTTTTTGATCTCAATGAACCGGCATAACCGATGATGGCAATGCCTGCAACCGCAAGGCTGACACCAATCAGTAAAATCAAACCTTTTCCTTGAAAGAGACTTTCTCCTTTCAGCAATGCCGGAATTAAAACTCCAAAAGCGGAACACGTTCCCAGCGCCAATGATTGCCCCAGTGCTACACCGAGATAACGCATGCTTAATCCGAACGTCAATCCGCCTATACCCCAAAGAACTCCATACCCGATAGTTTTTAAAACAACCTCACTGCCTGCAAACGTAATAATTCCAAGCAATGTATTGTTTTCAGGTATTGCCAGCAGCGCGCCGAGCAGCGGAAAAATCAGCCACGCAAAAATACCCTGCGTCAGCCAGAAATTCTCCCACGACCAGTCTTTCACCCTGTTGATAGGGACGTACGAACTGGACTGTCCGAAACTCCCCGCCGCTATGATTATCAATCCGATAAACGTATTCATGTGTATCGCTTAAACCCGTTTCGACGTCACTTCCTTTTCGTAAGCCTGTATGTCGGCGATATAGTCTTCGCCTGCCGGCACGCCGTTTTTCAGGCAGAACATATCCCACACGGCATTCCACGGCAGTGATTTCAATTCTTCCTGCAGGGCAAGGCGTTCGAAGAGCTGCTCTTTCGCCTCGTATTCCTGCAGTGTGGCCGAAGGTTCGAGAAATGCCATCAGAAGAGCCTTTTGCGTTGCACGCGACCCGATCACGTATGCGCCGATGCGGTTAATCGTGCCGTCGAAATAGTCCAGCCCGATATGGATGCGATCCAGCTGGTCGCAGCGGACAATTTCGCGTGCAAGGTCCTGCAAGTCGTCGTTCAGGATGACTACGTGGTCGCTGTCCCAGCGTATCGGACGGCTTACGTGCAGCATGATTTCCGGCGTGAACAGCAGCAGGCACGACAGCTTGTCGGCGATGCTTTCCGTCAGGTGGAAATGACCGGTATCCAGCGTTACGATTTTGCCTTTCTTCGCGCCGTATCCGAGATAGAAGTCATACGACCCGACCGTATAGCTCTCCATGCCGATGCCGAACAGTTTTGCTTCGATGCAGTCCTTCATGTTACTGTATTTGACGGCAAAAATCTCGTCCAGCGACTGTTCGAGTATCCGGCGATACTTCAGACGGTTGGCGGGCACTTCCTTGCTGCCGTCGTGAACCCAGAGGTTCATGATGCACGGATCGCCCTGATACTTGCCCATTTCCTCGCTTATTTTGCGGCAGCGCTTCGTATGTTCGATCCAGAAGTCGCGAATACCCTTGTCGGGACTGGCCAGCGTCAGGTTTCCGCTTTTCGGATGCGAGAACGAGGTGGAATTGAAATCCAGCTTCATGCCGTTCGCTCTCCCCCACTCCATCCAGCTCTGAAAATGCAGCGGTTCCACTTCGTCGCGGTCAACGACTTTTCCCTGGAAATCGCCGTAGATTTCGTGCAGACTCAACCGGTGGCTGCCTGCTATCAGCGATGAGGCTTTCAGGATATCCGCCCTCAACTCGCCAATATTTCGGGCTTTGCCGGGATAGTTACCCGTCACCTGGATGCCGCCGCTCAGGTCGCCGCCCTGATTCTCGAAACCGCTCACGTCGTCCGCCTGCCAGCAATGCAGCGACAACGATATTTTACCCAATTTTTCCAACGCCTTGCCGGCGTCTACTCCAAGTGCAGCATAACGTTCTACTGCTACTTCATACGCTTTTTCAACTGTACTTTCTTTCATGATGAATAATATTTAATTAATGTATTGATGTTTTCTTTTTGCGAGCCGTGCAATGAAATGTTTCACCGTTTTGTTTTCAGGCTCCATTATTATTATTTTATTTGTTTTCAGGTGTAAACGTCTGCATCGGGAACGATTCGGCCACGATGCGTCGAATCTCCCAGCGGTCTTTTACGAGTCCTGCCGCCTTTGCCTGCATCAGGCAGTTGCCGATGGCTGTCGCTTCCGACGGTCCGGCCACTACGGGCAGTCCGATGGCATTGGCCGTAAACTGGTTGAGCAGTGCATTCTGCGAGCCGCCGCCAATCACATGCAGTTTCTCGATAGGGAACGAAACCATGCCTGCAAGTTGCTCCAGCACTTCGCGGTAGCGATTGGCAAGGCTTTCGAAAATGCAGCGCACGTATTCGGCATCCGACTGGGGTGCCGGCTGGCCTGTTTCAGTGCAAATCGCTGCAATCGCTTTCGTCATGCTCGGCGGATTTGCCAGGCGCGGGTCATCGGGATTTACAATCGACGGGCTTTTTACCTGCCCGGCCATTTTTACAATGTCGGGATATGAATAGTCTTTTCCCGCCTTCGTCCATTCCTTGCGGCACTGTTCGAGCAGCCACATGCCGGTGATGTTTTTCAGGAAACGTGTCGTTCCCTCTACTCCGCCTTCGTTCGTGAAGTTTTTTTCGAACGAGTCCTGCGTCAGGACGGGTTTTTCGGTCTCGACACCCATCAGGCTCCACGTTCCGCTGCTCAGATAGGCAAAATGCGGACTTGTTGCGGGGACGGCGAGCACGGCCGATGCCGTGTCGTGCCCTGCGACCGTCACTACGGGCACTTTCCCAATGCCTGTATCTTCGGCCAGCGCATCGGTCAGCGTCCCGATGACGACGCCCGGGTCGGTCAGCGGATGCAGCAGCGTGTCGGGCAGTCCGGCCGCTTTGAGGAGGGATGTTTCGAACTGGCGTGTCGCCGGGTTAAGTATCTGCGATGTAGAAGCTTCCGTGTATTCGCATACCTGTTTTCCTGTCAGCATATACGACAGCAAATCGGGCATGAAGAGTATTTTATCGGCGGCTTTCAGCGGTGCAAAATCTTCTTTCACGGCTCGATACAGCTGATATAAACTGTTGAAGTTCATTATCTGTATGCCTGTCAGGCGATAGACTTCTCCGCGTGGAACGGCGTTGCTGAAAAATTCTTCCGGCGCGCCGTCCGTATACGGGTCGCGATAGGCGCGTGGCATTCCCAGTACCGTACCGTCTGCGGCAATGTATCCGAAATCTACGCCCCATGTATCTATCCCGATGGATGTCAGTTCGATGCCCTGTGCTGCACAGGCGCTTAATCCGTTTTTAAGTGATTCGTACAGCCCGAAGACGTTCCAGTAAAACTTGCCGTGCAGTTCCACGATGGTGTTCGGGAAGCGCGTCAACTCGCGCATTTCAAAATTGACACCGTCAAATGCGCCCAGCACGGACCGTCCGCTTGTGGCGCCCAAATCAAATGCTAAAAAATAATATTTCTTCATGTTATCAGTCATTATTATATTTACCGGCAGCAAAGGTATTCGTTTTATTCCTATCTTTGTTTACGAAAATGACAATATATGTTTTATTATTGACACAAGCATGATGAAAAATGAACAGCTTCGCTATCTGACCATCAATTCGACGGACGAGGAATGGGGCATAGTCGTCACAACCGTTGGCTATCAGTTTATCCCGCCTCAGAGTCCGTATCCGCTTTCGCGTCATCCCGGCCAGTACGATTTTTCTCCTCCGGATGCGCGCACGCTGAATGAATATCAACTGATATACATCACGAAGGGCAGCGGCTATTTTGCGTCGCAGTCCGTAAAAAGGCAAAAAATCGGCGAGGGCACGGTGATACTGCTCTTTCCGGGCGAATGGCACAGCTACTACCCCGATTCCGCTACGGGCTGGAACGAATACTGGGTCGGGTTTCGCGGGCTGCATATCGACAGGCGTGTGGAGAAGCAGTTTTTCACCCGTGAAGAGCCATTGTTTCATATCGGGCACAGTGCGACCGTCGTCGGGCTGTACGAAGATATTCTTGAACTTGCAAAACAGGAAAAAACGGGATACCAGCAGATGATTTCGAGCATCGTGCTGCATATCATGGGCGCGATATACTACAGGAAGAAGAACAGCCATTTCCAGGAATCGCATCTCGAGAGCAGGATATTCGAAGCGAAAAAGCTGATAAAGAACGATCTCGAAGGCGCATTTTCGCCGGAAGACATCGCCGCCGAAGTGGGGATGGGCTATTCGTGGTTTCGACGCATGTTCAGGGAATACACCGGCGTGTCGCCCGCGCAGTACCGTCTGCAGCAGAAAATACTTCGCGCCAGAGAATTGCTGACCGATACCTCGCTGAATATCTCCGAAGTGGCGTATGCGCTGCATTTCGAAAATGCGGGACAGTTCTCGACCTTCTTCAAGAAAAAAACAGGCAGTACGCCGGGCGAATTTCGCAGATTGATAAAACAGTAGAGAAACAGTTTGGAGGGTTTAAAAAGCATGGATATTATGGGTGCAATTCAAAAATTGACATGCCATGTTTCTGTCATTTCAGCACAAAAAGAAAACAGCCTTTTCGCAAAGGCTGTTTTTATCATGTAAAATAGGTATTAGCCTTTAAGGCAAAAAGATTGTTTAGGTTATCGCTGCAAAGATAGCGCAACGTTAATTTATTTTACAATAAAAAAATATGTTGTACAACATCATTTCGTAAAAACGGCAGTTTCAGTACGCCATAATGACCGAATTATACGTTATTCGGTACTGTTTTAACAAAATGCAAGTGTCATTCCATGAACATTATCGCATATTTCACCATCCCTGAAAACCAAATGTCCGTTAACGAAAGTTATATAAACATAATGATGAAAAATCTGCCCTTCAAGAGGCGACCAGCCGCATTTGTAGCGTATATTTTCTTTGGCAACGCGCCATTTTCGATGCGGATCGACCAGCGTCAGATCAGCATAATATCCCGGACGGATATATCCGCGACGGTCGATGCGGAACAGTTCGGCCGGATGGTGAGCCATCTTTTCAACCACCTTTTCTTTGGTGAAAACGCCCTGACGCGCCAGTTCGAGCATGAGCGGCAGGGCATGCTGCACCATCGGGCCGCCCGAAGCGGCGCGCAGGCAGCCTCCCTCCTTCTCGGACAGCAGATGCGGAGCATGATCGGTCGCAACAACGTCTATCGTACCGTCGTTGACCGCCATGCGCAACGCCTCGCGGTCGGCGGCCGTCTTGATGGCCGGATTCCACTTTATGCGGTTGCCGTAACGGAGGCAGTCCTCGTCCGAAAACCACAAGTAATGCACACACGTCTCCGCCGTTATCTTTTTGGACGACAGTGGCAGAAGGCAGTCCGGCAAACTCAGTTCCCTTGCCGTCGAGACATGCAGCAGATGCAGGCGCGTACCAAGCGACGTGGCAAGCTCCACCGCATCGAACGAGGACGCATAACACGCCTCGGCATCGCGAATACGCGCATGAAACGTGACATCAAGCGCCTCCTCGCCGTACCGTTCGACATACAACAACCTGTTTCTCCGTATCACATCCTCCTTTTCCGCATGAACGGCAATCAGCAAATCCGTCTCTCCGAAAAAACGGCGCAGCGTATCCATATCGTCCACAAGCATATTGCCCGTCGACGAACCCAGAAACAGTTTCACTCCGGGTATGCGATGGCGGTCAAGTTTGCCCGTCTCCGCATAATTGCCGTTCGTTCCGCCAAAAAAAAATGAATAGTTTATAACCGACGTCTCCGCCGCGCGACTGAATTTCCATTCCAGATCGGCAACCGTCGTCGTTGGCGGATTCGTGTTCGGCATATCCATGAACGACGTCACGCCGCCTGCCGCCGCCGCACGGCTTTCGCTCGCAATGTTTCCCTTGTACGTCAGACCCGGCTCCCGGAAATGCACATGCCCGTCAATGACGCCCGGCATCAGCCATTTACCCGCCGCGTCGATCACCTCGGCGCCAGTCGCGTCGCCCGCAGGCGCTTCACCCTCGTACACACGGCTGATGTAGGGCGAATCAATCAGAACGGCGCCCGTGAACGAACGACCTTCGTTGACAATCAGCGCGTTCTTTATCAGCGTCTTCATACTGAGCCGTCTTTCTTCGGATATTTGCGGAAGAAACTCCACCATTTCAGTTTCATGACACCGAAAAGCGCTTCGCCGAAGATGGACGTGTTCATTTTCGAAGTGCCGAGCACGCGGTTCACGAAAATTATCGGCACTTCCACAATTTTGAAACCGCACTTGCTGGCCGTGAATTTCATCTCTATCTGAAATGCATAACCCTTGAAATGGATTTTGTCCAGTTCGACGGTCTCGAGCGTTTCGCGGCGATAGCACTTGAAACCCGCCGTCGTGTCGTGTACCTTCAGGCCTGTCACAAACCGCACGTATGCCGAAGCAAAATACGACATCAGGACGCGACCCAGCGGCCAGTTGACCACATTCACACCGTTGCAGTAGCGCGAGCCTACGGCCACATCAGCACCGCCTTCCGCACACGCCGCATACAGGCGGGGCAAATCGTCGGGATTGTGGCTGAAATCGGCATCCATCTCGAAAATGTAGTCATATCCATGCTCCACCGACCATTTGAAACCGCAGATATATGCCGTTCCAAGACCCTGTTTGCCGCTGCGTTCAATCAGGAAAAGACGGCCGGAAAACTCTTCCTGAAGATTTTTTACAATACCCGCCGTCCCGTCGGGCGAGCCGTCGTCGATAACAAGCACATCAAACGCCTTGTCCAGGCCGAATACGGCGCGGATAATACTCTCTATATTCTCCTTCTCGTTATAAGTCGGTATAATTACAATACTGTCTGCCATGTTCATTTATATACATATAATTAATAATACAACGATTCTCTTCCATAAATCGTGTAAATGTAGTAATTTTGTTTCAATCCATCTGCCGAACCGGAAAAATATTTCACAAAGAAGACGTTTTTATACCGCCGGCTGCGCAAAAACAGCGACTGTGTGCAATATTTCCGACTCATCTTCTTTCGACTTATAAAATGTTTGATTACTTTTGCAGCCGGTTTATACACGGTTCATGACATCATCTGTCCACAGATTGCACGGATTTTTGCAGACTTTTCCGTATCAATCCATACAATCTGCAGACAGAAAATCCTGAATCCTGAATTTCGAATCTTGAATTTTGAATTTTGAATATTTTAATCACACAGTAAGTATATGAGTTTAAAAATTATTGTATTAGCAAAGCAGGTCCCGGATACGCGCAACGTAGGAAAAGACGCCATGAAAGCCGACGGCACGGTCAATCGCGCCGCGCTTCCTGCCATTTTCAACCCGGAAGACCTGAACGCGCTCGAGCAGGCATTGCGCCTGAAAGATGCGTACGAAGGAACAACCGTCACGTTGCTGACGATGGGACCCGCACGGGCAGCCGAAATTGTCCGCGAAGGCTTATACCGCGGAGCCGACGGAGGCTACCTCTTGACAGACCGCGCTTTTGCAGGCTCCGACACGCTGGCCACTTCCTATGCCCTGTCAATGGCCATACGCAAAATCGGCGATTTCGACCTGATTGTCTGCGGACGGCAGGCCATCGACGGCGACACGGCGCAGGTCGGACCGCAGGTAGCCGAAAAACTCGGACTGCCTCAAATCACCTGCGCCGAAGAAATACGGCAAGTCGAAAACGGACGGATAACCGTCAAGCGACGGCTGGAACGTGGCGTCGAAACAGCCGATGCACGCCTCCCGATACTTGTAACCGTCAACGGCAGCGCCGCCGACTGCCGACCGCGCAATGCAAAGTGCGTCCAGAAATATAAACACGCAAAGACAGTTACTGAAAAACAGGATGCCAACAGCGACTATACACACCTCTACAGCAACCGTCCATACCTGAACCTGACGGAATGGAGCGTGGCCGACGTTGGCGCCGACGTAGCGCAGTGCGGTCTGTCAGGATCGCCCACCAAAGTGAAGAAAATCGAAAACGTCGTCTTTCAGGCAAAAGAAAGCAGGACGCTGGAAGCGGAAGACGATGTCATCGACGATCTGATGAAAGAATTAATAACGAATCACACAATTGGATAATAACATTGCAGAAAATGAACAGCTTATTTGTATATTGCGAAATGGAAGACGGCATCGTGCAGGATGTCAGTCTCGAACTGCTGACCAAAGGACGCACACTTGCCACCGCGCTGGGATGCAGCCTGGAAGCCGTCGCAGCAGGTCATGAACTGGACAGCGTCGGCGAACAGGTATTTCCCTACGGCGTGGATGTGCTTCACGTGTTCGACGACGCGCGTCTCTCTCCCTACACTTCGCTTCCGCACACATCCGTGCTCGTCAAACTCTTCCGCGAAGAAAAACCGCAGATTGCTCTGATGGGCGCAACAAGCCTCGGACGCGACCTGGGACCGCGCGTATCGTCGGCGCTGGGCAGCGGACTGACGGCAGACTGCACATCGCTCGAAATCGGCGACCACGAAGAAAAGAAAGACAGCCGGATCTACAGAAACCTCCTCTACCAGATCCGTCCGGCATTCGGTGGAAACATCGTCGCCACGATTGTCAACCCCGAACGTCGCCCGCAAATGGCGACCGTCCGCGAAGGCGTCATGAAAAAGGAAATTTTCAAAGCCGACTACAGAGGCAAGACTCGAACATACGACGTGAACGAATACGTGAGCGAAGCCGATTTTGACGCCGTAAGAGTCACGGAACGGAAGATGGAAAAAAGCAAAGTCAACATCAAGACCGCACCCGTCATCGTGGCCGGAGGATACGGCGTAGGCTCGAAGGAAAACTTCCGGCTGCTCTACGAACTTGCAGCCGTTATCGGAGGCGAAGTGGGTGGTTCGCGCGCAGCCGTCGACGCCGGTTTCATCGAACACGAACGGCAAATCGGACAGACAGGCGTCACCGTACGGCCGAAACTCTACATCGCATGTGGCATATCCGGACAGATACAGCACATCGCCGGCATGCAGGAAAGCGCCATCATCATCTCGGTGAACAGCGACCCCAATGCTCCCATCAACGCGATAGCCGACTGCGTCATCACCGGCACAATCGAAGACGTGCTGCCCAAAATGATCAAGTATTACAGAAAAAACACCAAATAAAAACAAGACACTTATATGAACTATTTCTCAGATACACCAGGATACAGACATCACCTGCATCACCCGCTGATGAAGCGCATCGTCGAACTGAAGGAACACGGCTATGCTGACAGAGAGGCGTATGACTATGCGCCGCACGACTACGAAGACGCGATGGACAGCTACGAAAAAGTCCTTGAAATCGTCGGGCAGATTTGCGACGAAATCGTTGCCCCCAATGCCGAAGACGTCGACCGCGAAGGCCCCGCACTCGACAACGGCCGCGTGACGTATGCCTCCGGCACGCAGCGCAACATGGACGCCGTCCGAAAGGCCGGACTGATGGGCATCGCCATGCCGCGACGCTACGGCGGACTGAACTTCTCCATCGTACCCTACATCATGGCCGCTGACATGGTCTCGCGCGCCGACGCAGGTTTCGAAAACCTCTGGGGACTGCAGGACTGCGCCGAAACGCTCTACGAATTTGGCAACGAAGACCAGCGGCAACGGTACATACCGCGCGTATGCAACGGCGAAACAATGTCGATGGACCTGACCGAACCCGACGCCGGCTCCGACCTGCAGTCCGTCATGCTCAAAGCATCCTTCAGCGACGCCGACGGATGCTGGAGACTCAACGGCGTGAAACGATTCATCACCAACGGCGACGCCGACATCCACCTCGTACTGGCACGCTCCGAAGACGGAACGAAAGACGGACGCGGACTCTCCATGTTCATCTACGACAAACGCAACGGAGGCGTCGACGTGCGCCGCATCGAAAACAAACTCGGCATCAAAGGCTCGCCCACCTGCGAACTCGTCTTCCGCAACGCGCCGGCCGAACTCTGCGGCGAACGACGGCTCGGACTCATCAAATACGTCATGTCGCTCATGAACGCCGCACGGCTCGGCATCATGGCGCAGGCCGTCGGAATCTGCGAAGCTGCCTGCCGCGAAGGACTGGCATACGCGCTCGAACGCAAACAGTTCGGCAAAGCCATCATCGAATTTCCGGCTGTATACGAAATGGTTGCTCTCATGCGCGCCAAAACAGACGCCGCACGCGCACTGCTCTACGAAACGGCACGCTTCGTCGACATCTACAAGGCGCTCGACGACATCTCGAAAGAACGCAAACTCGAACCCGACGAACGCGCCGAAATGAAGACATACGCCCGACTGGCCGACGCCTTCACCCCCATAGGCAAGGCCATGGCTACCGAATATGCCAACCAGAATGCCTACGACGCCATACAGATACACGGAGGGTCGGGTTTCATGAAAGACTATGCCTGCGAACGGCTCTACCGCGACGCACGCATCACCAACATCTACGAGGGCACGACGCAACTGCAGGTCGTAGCCGCCATACGGCACGTCTCTACCGGATCGTATCTCGCCAAAATACGCGAATACGAAGCCTTAGCCTGCAAACCCGAACTGGACGACCTGAAACGGAAACTCGCCGGCATGGCGGACAAATACGAAGAAATGACGGCCAGCGTGACCGCAACGAAAGACAGCGAATACATCGACTTTCATGCACGCCGCCTTGTCGAGGCCGCCGCACACTGCATCATGGGGCATCTCCTCCTGCAGGATGCCGACCGCGACGAACACTTCCGGCGCTCCGCCGAAGTATACGTCAACTGCGCACAGGCCGAAGTCAACAAAATATACGACTTCATAAAAGACTTCGACAGGGAAGACCTGGGATATTACAAAGTGCAGTAAGTCCTTCAGGATTCGGCAATCCAAAAACGGGGATGCATCATGCCTCTGTGCCGCTCTGTGCCTCCTCTGTGTGACTCTGTGTAACTTTTTTACACGGAGAAACACGGAGAAGACACAGAGTTCCACAGAGGCATTTCATTCATCACTACAGCCAGCCATTAATCTCCAATAACTAATAACTGACCGACCGCTAACTGTTAATTCTCATTCCCCCTTGATGCTTTCCACCGGATTGGCATTGGCCGCGCGCCAGTTCTGGAACGTGACGGTGGCGACCGTCAGCACGAAGATGACGGCAAAGGCGGCAAGATAGATCCACCAGTACATCGGCGTCCTGTAGGCGAAGTTTTCGAGCCAGCGGTCGACGGCATACCATGCTGCCGGAGCAGCCAGCACGAAGCACAAGCAGAGAATGCGGATATACGTCCTGTTGAACACAACGAGAATCTCGCGCGTCGAAGAGCCGAAGACTTTGCGAATGCCTATCTCCTTGCGGCGATACTCGCTGTCGAAAATCACCAGCCCGAACACCCCGACAATCGAGATGAAGATGGCCACGAGGCTGAAGAGCGTAATCAGGCTGCTGAGTTTCTGTTCTTTTTCGTAGGTGCGTTGCAGCACTTCGTCGAAGAAGCGGACGTTGAACGGATATTCGCCGTCGAAGGTTTGCAGCGTATTGCGGACGTGCGTGACGGCTGCGCGCAGGTCGGCGCCGGCCTTCACCTTGACGTAAGCAAAGTTGGGCGTATTGCCCCAGTTCTGTGTTCCCCACACGAAGAAGGCCATCGGCGCGACGGCCGTGCGGAAGGAGGCGAATTTCACGTCGGACATGAAGCCTACGATTTCGGCGCTGTCGATGTGGTCGTTCAGCACCAGGTCGTAGTTGCTGCGCGCCTTTTCGTTGAAGACGTAGACGCCGTGTCGCGTGTTCTTGTCGTCTTCGCGAAAGCCGCGTCCCTCCGCGACCTGTATGCCCATCACTTCGAGAAACGAATGGTCGACGGGCAGGCACTGGTAGTGGATGTCCCTGTCGTGATAACTCCTGCCCCACCCCATGTACTGTTCCTGGCTGGAGAGGAGCATCGCGGCATAGGTCACGTCGCCGATGCCGGCAAAACTTTTCAACTGATTGGAGAAGGCTTCGCGGCTGTCGTTGATTTTCGCGGTGATGTTGGTGACGATGAGTTCGTCGCGGTCGTAGCCCAGTGGCGCGTGTTGCATGTAGTAGTTTTGCAGATACATGAACGACGCGCTGATGATGAGCGCGAAGGATGCTATGAACTGGATGCCGATCAGCACGTTGCGCAGATGCCGCCCTTTGGACGAAAGGCCGAAGCTGCCCTTGAGCGTCATTGCTGGCGGGACGGAGGTGACGTAGAACGCCGGATACAGCCCGGCCAGCAGTCCGGTGAGGAAAGCCAGGGCGGCGGTAGCGGCAACCAGCGCCGGATGCGTGGCGGGCGAAAGGTCGGCGTCTACCAGTTGCGCCAGCGACGTGGTTTCGGCCAGGGTGAGCAGTCCCACGCCCAGGAGATACGAACCGATGCAGATAACGATGCCCTCCACGATCAGCGCGGTGCGAATCACGACGGTTGAGCCGCCCAGCACCTTCTGCGTATTGATGCTGCGGATGCGTTTGGGCGCGAGCGCGGCGCTGAAGTTGGTGTAGTTGATGCCGGCGATGATCACGATCACGAAGGCGATGGTGAAGAGGATGAATACCGTCTGGAGGTTCGACTTGGAGGCTCCGTCGTAAGCCACGTCCGCGATGAAGTGTACGTCGGGCAGCGACGTGAAGCGTAATTGAAGATCTTCGTACCAGGCGCTGTTGTTGGCAGGAGGTTCAAAGACTTTGAAGAAATTTTCGGCCAGTCCGTCGACGTTTTCCGCCGCATCCACGCGGATGAAACATTGATAGTTCCAGTTGCCCCAGTTGCTGATGTTTTCCTTCTCTTTCATCGGCGAGTAGATGACGTTCCGAACGGACGAATTGCGCGGGAAGTCGCGGAAGACACCTCCGACGGTAAAGTTTTCGTCGCGTCCGGTCAGCAGTTTGCCCGTCGCCGGTTCGTTACCGAAGAGCCTCCGCGAGAGGCTGAGTGGAATCAGCACCTTTCCGGGGTCGTCGAGCGCCCGGTCGCTGCCTTCGATCATGTCGAAGGTAAACACCTGCGTGTATGAAGGCGACACGTTGAGCATTTCTTCTTCAATAAATTCTTTCCCGCCGCCGCGTTCTATCGAAAAGAAGAAGCGGTACCTCGGGCTGATAATAATCGTGCCCGCCGCGATATGCGGAGACGAGCGGAAGAAGGCGTCCGAGAAGGGACGGCTGACGATGGCCTGAAAGCCGCGGTCGGCGATGCCCGCCTCCACGCGGAAAATCCTGTCGGCATCCTTGTGGCCGCGGTCGAAGTTGCGATCGTAGTCTACCTGCATCATGATCGCCATAAAGGCGGCGAAAGCTACCGACAGACCCAGCACGTTCAGTACCGTCGCCAGCTTGTATCGCCGCAGTACGCTCAGGAAATTTCTGATTATTGTCTTCATACATAAAGATTGAATGATTGAATAACTGAATGACTAAATTTTTCAAGTTCCGTTCGGACAAGGATGGAAGCTTGCCCGAACGGAGGTCTTGAATCAGATGTATTTCTCTACGGATGCGACAATCGAGCCGTCGAAGAGGTGCACGATGCGGTGTGCGAACGATGCGTCGTGCTGCGAGTGAGTGACCATGATGATGGTTGTACCTTCGCCGTTGAGTTCGGAGAGAAGCTGTATCACTTCGAGTCCGTTCTTGCTGTCGAGGTTACCGGTAGGCTCGTCGGCAAGAATCAGTTTGGGGTTCGACACGACGGCGCGCGCAATGGCCACGCGCTGCTGTTGACCGCCGGAGAGTTGCTGCGGGAAATGCTTCGAGCGGTGGCTGATGTTCATACGCTTGAGGATGTCCGTCACGCGCTGTTTGCGTTCGGACGGTTTGATTTTGAGATACGTCAGCGGCAGTTCCACGTTTTCGAACACGTTCAGTTCGTCTATCAGGTTGAAGCTCTGAAACACGAATCCGATGTTTCCCTTGCGTACCTGCGTGCGTGCGCTTTCCTTCAGGTGCCCTACTTCCGTTTCGCCAAGGTAATAGTTGCCCCCGGAGGGGTTGTCCAGCAGGCCGAGGATATTCAGCAGGGTTGACTTGCCGCATCCCGACGGTCCCATTACGGCGACAAAATCGCCATCTTTTACTTCCATTGTCACGCCGTTCAGCGCGATGGTTTCTACTTCTTCCGTACGGAAGGACTTGCTTAAATTTTCAATTCTAATCATGACTTGTTCTTTTAATAGATTAATGTTTATTTCTTGCTTATTTTACGACAAATATTGTACCAAAGTTGTTACTTTACTGTATTCGTGCGAATTGACGATTTTTGATTTTCGGCCGAGTGTCCAATTTTTTGACACTGCTGTCCAATTTTTTGACACTATTACTACCTCGCCCTTTCTCCACAAGAGAGGGGGAGCGCTTCGGCGTGTTGTGCTTCCGGCGGATTTCTGTCTTATGGCATGATGTTCCACAACTTCGTTTGAACGGGGAATATGCCAAAATCGCGGTTCGCCGAACGGAGTTGACGATAATTTGATATTTTCCGGGTTCTTCACGACCGAATCCCCGGAAGCACGGCTCGACGGAGCACGCTCCCCTCTCTTGTGGAGAGAAGCCGGGGGAGAGGTGGGGAGAACGCCTCGTCCAAACAGAAATTCAACGAACTTCGACAGGCTTCCACTCAAACTTTGGTTGTGTACTCCCAAACTTTGGTTGGAGCAAACGAGACTTTGGTTGGAGTCAACGAAACTTTGGTTGGAGTCAACCAAACCTTGGTTGGAGTCAACGAGACTTTGGTTGGAGTCAACGAAACTTTGGTTGGAGTCAACCAAACCTTGGTTGGAGTCAACGAAACTTTGGTTGGAGTCAACGAAACTTTGGTTGGAGACAACGAGACTTTGGTTGGAGCAAGCCAAATCGCCGTCCGATAAGTTTAAATGTTCACTGTTACAAATCATTATAGGGCTGTTTAGTTATTCAGTCATTTAGTCATTCAGTTATTTAGCGATTGCTCCGTTTCGTTATTCGCTTTTAATGCTTATCGCCGGGTTTGCATTTGCTGTGCGGTAGCAGTTGACGACTACGGTGAGAATGATGACGAACAGTATGCAGGCTGCACAGGCGACAAACAGCAGGGGTGATAAGGCTGTCTTCTCGGAAAACTGTATCTGCCAGTTGAAGGCGATATATATCGAGATACCTCCACCGATCACTATTGCGGGTAGTGCGATGCGGTTGATGTCGGCGATGAACATGTGCAGTATGTCGGCAAGCGTGGCGCCGTTGATTTTGCGTATGGCCATTTCCTTGCGGCGACGGTTGATTTCGTCGCGTGTGTATCCGATTAGTCCGATCAGGGTGATGATGAGGGTGATGATGCTGCCGATCATGACGGCGTCGCGAAACTTGCGCGAGCCGGTGTAGAGGTTGACCATCTCTGTCGGGTAGGAGTAAACGGCGACGTCGAGGTTGGGCAGGAGGCGTTCGAGCGTTTCGAGCACGCGCTGGTTGGCTTCGGGCGTCTGGTGATGGTATTTGACGAGGAGCATGTTGCGGGGCGCGCTACTGTAGAAGAGCGCTGCCGGGCGCTTGTCTTCCTGCCCGATGGCGCCGAAGCGGACGTTTTCAATCACGCCACAGATGGTATATGGCTCTTCGCCGTGTTCGGTGATGATGACGCTCTTGCCGACGACGCCGTCGGTCCATCCTGCCAGCGGGGCAATCTTTTCCGCAAAGGCGCGTGTGACTATTACTTCGTGCGACGTGGTGACGTTTTCGGTGAACGAGCGTCCTTCGACGACGGGGATTTCCATCATCTCAAGATAGCCGTTGCCCACGCTGTACATGTCGCCCATGTTGAACAACTCGCGACTGCCGCCCGGAATTGATACGTTGTTACCGGACAGAAAATTGAGTAGCGTGACGGAGCACGTTGTTACCCGTTCGACTTCGGGCAGACGGCCGACTTCTTCGACTACCGTTTTCCGAACGTCGCTCTCGGCGCCGGCGAGCGGGCTGTAGGCAAGCTGTTCGTAGGCGTATCCCGGATTGCTGTCGATCATGTGGTCGTACTGCCGGACGATGACGACGAGGAACGAGAGCAGGAAGCCGGCGGCGGCAATCTGAAGGAAAAGCAGTCCGAGCTTCCAGATACGCTTGTTTTCCTTATGGTTTCGGAAGGCGGCGGCTACCGGTACGCGGGCAAAGAACGAGCCGGGAATGAATCCTGCGACGATGAAGACGAGCATGCATACGGCGGTGAGCAGCGCGAGGCTGCGCAGGTTGAAAAGCGTCGCCACGTCGGCGCCCAGCAGGTCTTCGACTATCCCGCGGCAGGAGTGCAGCAACACGGCGGCAAAGAGGAGCGAGACGACGAGATCGGCAAACGTTTCGGAGAGCAGCTTGGAGTAGATATTGGTCTTCGACGCGCCGTAGCACTTGTTGACAGCCATCTCGCGGGTGCGTCCGACGAGCGACGAGACCACGATAAGCACGTAGTTCATTACCGCTGTGAAGATGAGCGTGAAGGCGAGGATGGAGAGCAGTCCGGCCATGCGGCGGGCGTCGTCGGTGCCGCTATGGATGTCGAGCAGGGGCATGAGGTGGTATCCGAGCCGGACGCCCGATTCGCGGAGTTTGTCCATGGGCTGGTTTTTCTCCTGCATGGCGGCGATGGCGGGCGCCAGTCCGGCGGGCGTCGCGCCGGGGTGCAGCTTGACGTATGCACGGTAGCGGTCATTGCCTACCCAGTTCATCGAGCCATCCCAGGTGAACTGTCCGATGGACGTCATCGAGACCAGCATTTCATACTCCAGGTGCGAATTGAGCGGCAGGTCTTCGAAGACGCCGCCGATGGTGAGCGTGCGTCCCGGGTAAGCTGAGAAGACAATGGTCTGTCCCATCGCTGCCTCGACGCCGCCCATGCTGCGGGCAATTTTTTCCGAAACCATGACGTACATCGGGCGCGACAGGACGTCTTTCGGGTCGCCTGTCAGGACGCGCCGCGGGAAGATGTCGAAGAGGTTCGTGTCGGCCAGCATGATCCGGGCGGAGTATTTCCGCTTGTCGGCCGTAAAGAACGTGCCGCCGCGGTAGGCGATCCACGTCATGCGCGTGGCGGCCTCCACTTCGGGAATTTCGGCTTTCATGCCGGGAGCGATGGCTCCGCTCACCTGCGGAAATTCTTTCGGTTCCCCTTCGCCCGAACTGAAGTTGGTACATACCATGAAGATGCGGTCGGCGTCTGGGAAAAAGTCGTCATACGTCTGTTCGAAATACACCTTGGCGATTAATACAAGCCCTACGGCCAGTCCGGTGCCGAGCGAAACGATTTTTATAAAGCTGCTCCTTCTTTTCGAGAAGAGCGAGCGGAATGCGATGATAATTGATTTCATAGTCTTTGAATATTAAATTTATTGTTCGTTATTAAGTATAAGGACTTCGTTGTCGCGATAGCTTTCGTATCCGGAGAGGATGACACGCTCGCCCGCGTCGAGACCTTCGAGCACCTCGTAGTATTGCGGGTTCTGGCGTCCGATGCGTATGCTGCGCCGGTGCGCCTTCCGGCCGTCGGCGTCGAGGACGAATATCCAGTTGCCGCCCGTGCTCTGGAAGAAGGTGCCCTTGGGTATGATGATGCTTTCCGAGGGCTGTCCGAGTTCGAGGTTGATGTAGTACGTCTGTCCGCTGCGGATATTGTCAGGCCGCTCGCCGGTGAAGATGAAGTCGGTGCGGAACTTACCGTCGCGCACTTCGGGATAAACCTTGCGCACGGTCAGGGCGAAGAGCGCGCTCTGGCGTTCAAATGTCGCATTCAGCCCCGTACGCACGCGGTCGATGTAGTGTTCGTCGATGAGCGCCTCGACCTTGTAGTCCGACAGGTCGTTGATCTGTCCGATTTTCTGTCCCGGCGAGACGTTCTGGCCGAGCACGACGTCGAGCAGCCCCAGTTCACCGTCTATCTGCGAGCGTATGTCGAGATGATCCTTGCGTTCGCGCACCAGCAGCACGTTGCGGCGCATGTTGGCCAGGTTGTCTTCCATCTGCTCCACCTGCGTCGAGCGGAGGATGGAGTCCTGGCGTATGCGTTCCATGATGAGCGCATGTTTCTGCAGAGCCAGGTCGTAGTCTTCGCGAGCCAGCAGAAAATCTTCGCGGGCGATGAGGCTTTCGGCTAAGAGTTTTTCCTGCTGTCCGAAGGAGCGTTTCTTGCGCGTGGTTTCCAGTTCGAGTTGCAGTTTCTCGTTTTGATTGCTCAGGCGGTCCTGCTCCATTGTGACGAGCGTGTTGCGGAGGAAGTTCTGCTTCTCGGCCAGGTCGGCTTCGGCCTGGAGTATTTGCAGGTCGAGCTGCGAATTGCTGAGTCGCACGATGATGTCGCCGCGCCGCACCTTCGAGCCTTCTTCGATGACGATTTCCTGCACGATGCCTCCCTCTTCGGGGCTGAGTTGCACGACGGTGATGGGTTGTACCTGTCCGTCCACGCGGACAAAGTCGTTGAATAGATCTGCCGTGGCCGTCCCGATGTTGACGCCGCGCGCATCGATTTTCAGTGTCGAGGAATGATCACCGAAGATGATCCATCCCAGCAGTACGATAAACAGGGCGCCTCCGGCGATGTAGGGAAGGTGCTTCCTGCGGATTCCTTTTTTCTTTTCCAGTTGAATGTCCATATTATTTAATTTTTAATTGTTTGTTATTCATTATTTATTGTTTTATCTGATGACGGGTTTTCCCTTGTAGTAGTCTACCTGCCGGCACTTGAGCAGATGCATGAGTTGCTTCTGCAGCAGCAGGGCTTTGGATTCGAGCAGCGTGGCGGCGCTGTTTTTCAGGTCGATCGGACTCATGAGTCCTTCTTCGAACTTGCGCAGGGTGAGCTGGTAGGCCAGTTCGTCGGCGCGGAGTTTCTTTTCCATCTGTATGCACTCGCGGGCATAGCCGTCGCGGTCGGAGAGCGACTGTTCGATGGCCGTTTCCAGTTGGCGCAGTACTTCGGTATATTCTTCGCGTGCGATACGCACCTGATTGCGTGCGCGGCGCGCTTCCTTGTGGCGAACAAGCCCGTCGAAGAGAGGGAAACGGAAACCGACCGACAGATATTCGCCGCGGTTGTTCGAGAACTGCGTCTTAAAGGCTGTCGGATCCATTTCCGATTTCAGGTTCTCGTAGTAGCTGGTATAAATGCCGGCCGAGAGCGTGATGGTGGGGAAAAGCTGCCCTTTGCGTATCAGGTGCTGCCGGCGAGCGATGTCGATCTTGTAGGCGGCCTGCAGGGCTGTGGGATTCGTAGCCTTTGCCGTTTCGTAGATGGCATCGGAAAGTTCGTCGGCGTAGATGAAGTCCGGCATTGCGGCGGTTGTGTCCACTTCGAGCGTTTCGCCGGAAGGGTAGTTCATGAGTTCTTTCAGTTTCAGCATGGCCGTGTGATAGAGGTGTTGCTGATTGGCAAGGATGTAGTCGTCGCCTGCCGCCTGCGCCTCGACAAGCGCGACGTCGGCCTTGCCCCTGAGACCAAGTTCTTCCTGCCGGCGCTCCTTGTAGAGCAGGCGATGGCTTTCTTCCCGCTTTTCGTGGGCAAAACGCACGGCGCCGCGGTAATATAACACGTTGACAAAAGCTTCCAGCGTGGAAAGCGCCAGGTCGTCTTTGGCCTTCTGCAGGTCGTTCATGCCCGCCTGGCGGTTGAGTTTTGCCATACGCCACTGATTCACCAGTTGTCCGCCGTCGAAAAGTGGAAGCGACGCGTATCCTTCGTAATAGTTGTTGAAGGTGGTCGTGTTGACGTAGGTATTGGTCTCCGGGTCGATTGCGCGTCCGAAGTTGTGCTGCGTCGAAACGGCGGTGGTGAGACTGGGGAAAAAAGATGCTACCGACGACTGATATTCCGCCCGGTAGGTGTCGTTCGTGTGAAGCTGTTTCCTCACGGCCGGGCTGTTTTCAACCGCATAGCGCATGCAGTCGTCCATCGTCCACCGCGCGTCCTGTGCCGTCGCTGCCGGCAGGCAACCCCATGTAAGAGGTATCGATAATAATAATACTGTTTTTTTCATTACTCTATTTATTACGTTTGTTTTTGCTCATTATAGTACAAATAACATGCCAAACATATTAAATATCTGTTATTCTTCATTTTAACGAATAAGATGAAAATAGAAAGTGTCAAAAAAATGGACAGTAGTGTCCAATTTTTTGACACAGTGAAGGGTGTATGCACGGGATTTTTGCCGCTGTCGGACTCCGGTTTTCTAATTCAGTTCGTAGCAGGTGCTCCGTCCGCCGCTGCTCTTGCGGTGCAGGATATTCTTGCATATCAAATCCTGAATGTCACGCAGGGCGGTATCGGGCGAGCAGAGGTTGACGTTTGCCCAGTAGGACGACGTCAGTTTGCAGTCCGGGCTTTCCCACAGCAGGTTTATCATCCTGACCTGTCGTTCATTCAGGCGGATAAGCCGGTATTTTTCCCAGAACTTTGATTTTTCGAGCGTGCGCGTCAGTGCATCTTCGGCCTCAATGAGTGCGGCTTCGAGACAGTACAGAAACCACAGCAGCCATTCGGTGATGTCGAGACTGCCGTTCTGCGCCCGTTTGAGTACACGGTTGTAGAGATCCTTCTGCTTGCAGATTTGCGCCGAAAGGCTGTAGAGATGTTGTGGGAAACCGTCGGCCCTCGTCAGGAATACGTCCGTCAATATGCGGGCAATATGGCCGTTACCTTCGATAAAAGGATGTATGAAGGTGAGACGCAGATGCGCCACGCCGGCCTTAATGACCGGATCGGTATGGTGTATCGTGTTGAGCCATTTAAGGAAACGTCGCATCTCGTCGGGGATGATCGCCGGATTTTGGATGTACAGCAACCCGTCGGTCACCGCTTCGGATTCGAATGTGGCGATGCTGCGATAGAGATTTCCGGCATTACTTCCGTTCCGTCCCAGTGCTGTTTGCCAGTTGAAGATGGTCTCTTCGGTAATAGGCCGGTGGTAGTTTTGCAAAGCTTCGATCATGATTTGTACCATCCGGTCGATGAGAGGGTCGGTTTTAGACTGTTCGGGAAGACGCATTTTCAGGCGGCCGGCCACGGATGCGCGCACCTGTTCCTCGCCGAGCATGTTGCCTTCCAGTTCGGCAGATTTGATAACCTCTGCCGTAATGGTTTTCAACAGGATTTCCTTTTTGAAATCTAATCCCACCAAACTCACTTTGCCGGCAAGTCTCCCCTGCCGGTTTCTCACTTCGCCCAGAACGTAAAGCAATTCTTTATTGTCCCACGTCAAATAGGGCCATCCTTTGTGTTGCCAGATATATTTGCTCATATTCTCCGTATTCCTTGCGGCAAATATAGCGAGTTCTTTTTTAAATCATGCTATATTTTATGAAAAATATGTGCGTAATTTCTTTTTTGCGTATAAATGCATGTTTGTTAAATAATTATTTTTTCGGTTGCTACAGGATTTATCGCCGGTAACAGCCGGACGGCGCGACAATAATTCGCGAAAAAAACCTATCTTTGCACGCAATATGCAATACAACAGCAAATGATTAAAAATATTGTTTTTGACATGGGAGGCGTGCTGATAGACGTGCATCGCGAGAGAGCTGTCCGTCAGTTTCAGGCCATTGGCGTAACCGACGCCGAACAGTTGATCGATTCATATCACCACAAAGGCATCTTTCTGGACATCGAAAGCGGCGCTATCGACAGCGATACGTTTTGCCGCCTGCTATGCGAACATGCAGGGAAGCTGATACCCTTCGAAGCCATCGAACAGGCGTGGAGAAGCATGGTCGACCCGCCCGAAAGCTATAAGCTCGACTGCCTGCTGGCGCTTCGGGAAAAGTACCGCACCTTCGTGCTGAGCAACAACAATCCCATTCTGATAGACCGCTGGGCGCGCACCGACAGTTTTTCGCCCGCCGGCCGGCCGATAACCGACTATTTCGACAGGGTGTATGTCTCGTACGAAATGAAATGCGTCAAACCCGGTATCGAAATCTACCGCATGATGGTGAAAGATAGTGGAGTCGTCCCTGCCGAGACACTGTTTCTGGACGACAGCGCGGACAATATCCGCACCGCCGGAGAAATCGGCTTCCGGACGTATCTCGTACGTAATGGCGAAGACTGGCGCCCGGCGCTGGATAAACTGCTGCAAGGCAATGATGAAAAGACATTTTCGGCATGAACAGTAATTATTTTTATCCCCGCCCTTGCGAACAGTTGAAAAAAATGCGTAAATTTGCCGTAAATATACGGCATGCAGTATAAAATAGAAACAAAAAAATACATATATGAAACCTGTATTATTCGTATTGGCCGCCGGCATGGGAAGCCGCTACGGCGGACTGAAACAGTTGGATGGCGTAGGCCCGAACGGAGAAACTATCATGGATTATTCCGTCTTCGACGCCATCCGCGGAGGATTCGGCAAAGCGGTTTTCGTGATCCGCAAGGACTTTGAAGAAGACTTCCGGCAGAAAGTATTGTCACGATATGAAAGTCATATCCCCGTGGAAACCGTTTTCCAGTCGCTGGACAAACTGCCCGAAGGATTCACCTGTCCGCCCGAACGTATCAAACCGTGGGGCACAAACCACGCCGTGCTGATGGGCAAAGACGTGATAAAAGAACCTTTTGCCGTCATTAATGCCGACGATTTCTATGGACGCGACAGTTTTGCCACCATCGGGAAGGAACTCGCAGGGCTTGCCGGCAGTGAAAACGTGTACTGCATGGTCGGCTTTCGCGTCGGCAACACGCTGAGCGAATCGGGAACGGTAGCAAGAGGCGTCTGCGAAGTGAATGGCGAAGGATACCTCACTTCGGTGGTAGAACGCACGGCCGTCGAACGCATCGACGGACGTATCTGCTTCAGAGACGAAAACGGCGAAAACATCTTCCTCGAAGAAAATACGCCCGTCTCGATGAACATGTGGGGTTTTACGCCCGACTATTTCGCTCACTCGGAAGCGTATTTCAAAGAATTTCTGCGCACCGGCATGAACAGTCCCAAAAGCGAATATTTCATTCCGCTTATGGTTAATGAACTGACGACTGCGGGCAAAGCCGTCGTGAAAGTACTGGACACCGCGTCGAAATGGTTTGGCGTGACTTACAAAGAAGACCGTCCGGGCGTCGTAGACAAGATTCGGGCGCTGATAGAGGCCGGAGAATATCCGCAAAAACTGTTTTAAACACTCAATAATTCGACCGTGATGAAAAAATATGTTTCTATCTTCTTACTGGGATGTTTCCTTGCCCTACAGGGAACGAACGTATGTGCGCAGGAAAGCGAGACACTTGTGGAAATCGTCACAAGCAAGGGCAAAATCAGGGTGAAACTGTATAACGACACGCCGCAGCATCGCGACAATTTCATCAAACTGGTGAATGCACATCAATACGACGGTCTGCTTTTTCACCGCGTCATCAAGCAATTCATGATTCAGGCGGGCGACATCAATTCCAAAGACGCTCCAATCGACAAGAAATTAGGCGATGGCGACCTGGACTATACCATCCCCGCGGAAATCGTGTATCCGAAATATTTCCACAAGCGCGGCCAATTGTGCGCTGCCCGCACGGGCGATGAACTGAATCCGGAAAAGGCTTCGTCGGCCACACAGTTCTACATCGTCACCGGAAAATTCTTCACCGGACGGGAACTCGACAGGATGGAGACCGAAAAACAGATCAAGTTCACACCCGAACAACGCAAGGCCTACATGCTCGAAGGAGGCGTGCCACACCTGGACGGAGCGTATACCGTATTCGGCGAAGTTGTCAAAGGGATGAAAGTAGTCGACAATTTACAGTTTTTGCCTACCAACGAAGACGACAGGCCGCTTAAGAACATAAAAATCAAGACAATGAAAATTGTCGGAAAATAATTTGCCCGAAACGGCGTTTACAGGTTTCGTACGGCATAATTTATATGAATAAGATGCACAGTTCAAAGATTCAAAGATTCAAGGATTCAAGGGCTTTCGACCGAAACGCCCCGTGCGTCGACAGACAGCGTCCTCCTGCGCAAAGTATAAAAGACATGCGCCGGATAAGGTTGTATATATATATGTGTACAATGTTTGCATCGGGTATCCTGTCGGGATTCGCCCAGATGCCGCAAGACATGAAGCTGATGATACCCGAAGGAGCCTATGCCTGCTTTGTGGAGGGGACGGACACGGTCATCACCGCATGGCTGCCCGAAGTGTACGTCTTTCCCGAACTTACATTCAAAAACGAAAAAGAACGCCGGGAATACAGCAAGCTCGTCCGCGATGTGAAGAAAACGCTGCCTTACGCCAAAATAGTGTACGAGACACTGATCGAAACATACGAATACATCGAAACGCTGCCCGATGACAAGGCGCGCGAAACTCATCTGAAAAGAATGGAGAAAGAACTGTTTCGCGAATACAAGCCCGAACTGAAAAAACTCTCGCTCTCGCAAGGCAAACTGCTGATAAAACTTGTCGACCGCGAATGTAACCAAAGCAGCTATCATCTCGTATCGGCTTATCTGGGAAGTTTTCGCGCCACGTTCTGGAACTTCTTCGCCGGCATGTTCGGCGCCAGCCTGAAAAGCAAGTACGACCCGACAGGAAAAGACGCCCTCACCGAGCGCGTCGTCATTCTGGTCGAAAGAGGATTGCTGTAATCATCCCGGACTTGTCCGTTATACTGCGCCCGGCATGAATTTGTGAATTGCATTTAAAGTTCAAAGATTCAAAAAGATAAAACATTCGCCTGACGTTTCACCGCGAACCGCCCGTCATCTCGAATACCCGTTCGGCGCAACATTCGCCGTCGATGGCCGACGAAACAATCCCTCCAGCATATCCTGCACCTTCGCCGCACGGGAAAAGACCTCGCAGCGTGACATGCTGCATCGTGTCGGGGTTGCGCAGGATGCGGACAGGCGACGAGGTGCGCGTCTCGACGCCAATCATCACCGCCTCGCGGCTCAAAAATCCGCGCGAAACGCTGTCGAAGTGGCGGAATCCTTCGTGCAGGCGGTCGACAATAAACGCCGGCATCCAGAAATGGAGCGGCGACGCCACCAGACCGGGTGTATAGGACGAGCAAGGCAGGGTCGACGAGTTTTGCCTGTTCATAAAATCAGTCATGCGCTGTGCGGGAGCCGTCTGCCTCATGCCGCCATTCAGCCGGCACACCCGTTCCAGTTGCTCCTGAAAGTACATCAGCGCCAGAGGCGAACCCTTGTCGAAGGGAAAGCCTGCAAATGCAAAGGCTTCGAGGCGTCCCGCCGACATATCTTCAGGCCTTATTTCCACTACCATACCCGCGTTAGCCCAGCGCGAATCGCGTGCCGACGGCGACATGCCGTTGACGACGACCTGCTCGGACGCACTTGCTGCGGGGACGACAAAACCGCCCGGACACATGCAAAACGAATAAACGCCCCGCCCGTCGACCTGTGTCACAAAACGGTATTCCGCTGCGGGCAGGCTGTCGCCCCGTCCTTCGGGCCGGCGATAGCGGATGCGGTCGATCAACGCCTGCGGATGTTCCAGCCGCACACCGACGGCAATGCCTTTCTGTTCGACGGGAATCTGTTGCCGCTCGAACCATTGATACACGTCGCGCGCCGAGTGTCCCGTAGCCAGAATAACCGGTCCGGCAAAGACCTGTCCTTCGCGCGTCTGAATGCCGGTCACTTCGCCGTTTCTGACAGTCAGCTTCTCCATACAGGTGCGGAAATGCACCTCGCCACCCGACGCAATGATCTGGCGGCGCATGTTTTCGATGATGCGCGGCAACCTGTCGGTACCGATATGCGGATGTGCGTCCGACAGAATCGACGCATCGGCGCCGTGTTGACAGAAGATATGCAGGATACGCTCGACCGAGCCGCGTTTCCTGCTTCGCGTGTACAGTTTGCCGTCCGAGTAAGCCCCGGCTCCGCCCTCGCCGAACGCATAGTTGGATTCGGGATCGACGATGTGTTCGCGACTGATTCGCGCGATGTCTTTTTTCCGTTCGTGCACATCTTTTCCGCGTTCTATCACAACCGGACGAAGCCCCAGTTCAATCAGCCTGAGCGCGCTGAACAGTCCGCTCGGACCTGCGCCAACGACAACGACCGTTTTCTTTTTCGACACGTCGCCGTATGTTATCGTCCGACATTCGTCCGCGTCCGGTTCTTCGTCCACAAAAACGCGCAGGGCGACATTTACGCGGATCACCCGCTGGCGTGCATCCGTCGAACGTTTCAGGACACGTACGGCACGAATCTTTTCCGCCGCTTCGCCCGTCTCACGGCATACGGCCTGCCGTAGCGTCTGTTCGTTCACCGCTTCTTCGGGCAAAAGTCTTAAATTCAATTCTTTTATCATATCCGGCTGTTGTCTTTTTTCCCGAAAAGGATTCCGAAAGCCTCTTCCACTTTCCTGACCTGAAACAGTTTTATCTTCACGTTCAGCCCGTCGAGTCCTTTCATCTGCGGGATAATCATGCGCGTGAAACCCAGCTTTTCGGCTTCCTGAATGCGCTGTTCGATGCGGTTGACGGGGCGTATTTCTCCCGACAGCCCGACTTCGCCGGCCATGCAGACGTCGCGTCCGACGACGAGGTCGAGGCTGGACGACAGCACGGCCGTAATCACCGACAGGTCGATTGCCGGGTCGTTGACGCGCAGGCCTCCCGCGATGTTCAGGAAGACATCTTTTTGCGCCAGCTTGAACCCTGCACGTTTCTCCAGCACGGCCAGCAGCATGTTCATCCGCCTCAGGTCGAAACCTGTCGAACTGCGCTGCGGCATGCCGTAGACCGCCGAACTGACTAAGGCCTGCGTTTCTATCAGAAACGGACGGACGCCTTCGATGGCTGCGGCAATTGCCACACCACTCAGACCGTCGTGATTTTGCGTCAGCAACAGTTCGGACGGATTGCCGACTTCGCGCAAGCCGTCGGAGCGCATCTCGTAGATTCCCAGTTCGGATGTGCTGCCGAAACGGTTTTTTATGCTCCGCATGATGCGGTACATGTAGTGCTGGTCGCCTTCGAACTGTAATACCGTATCGACAATATGCTCGAGCACTTTAGGCCCCGCGATACTGCCTTCCTTGTTGATATGGCCTATAAGGAGTACGGGCGTCCCGCTTTCTTTTGCGTATTTGAGGATGGCGACGCTGCATTCGCGCACCTGCGAAATACTTCCCGGCGAGGCGGCTATCAATTCCGTGCAGACAGTCTGGATGGAGTCGATAATCATCAATCCGGGCTGTATGTCGAGGGCGTGTGCAAATATCTGCTCCAGACTGGTTTCGCAAAGGATAAAACATTCGTCCGAATATTTTTTCGACAGCCGTTCGGCGCGGAGTTTCAACTGTTGGGCGCTTTCTTCACCGGAGATATACAGCGTTCTGACGTCCTGCATTTTCAGCACGGTTTGCAGTACCAGCGTCGACTTCCCGATGCCCGGCTCGCCTCCTATCAGCACGAGCGAGCCTTTCACCAGGCCACCGCCCAGCACACGGTTGAACTCCGCATCCTGCATGTCCAGGCGAACCTCTTCCTTCAACGTCACATCTCTCAACAGGCGCGGACGCGCTTCGCCGCCGGCAAAACCTCTTGCCGCAAACCTTGCAACCGGATCTTTTGCCACGATTTCTTCTGCATACGTGTTCCACTCTCCGCACGACGGACATTTGCCCACCCATTTGGGCGAATCCGCTCCGCACGACGAACATACGTACACGGGTTTAGTCTTTGCCATAATTGAACTGCTTATTTAAATTGTACTTAATTCTTTTGCAAATATAGGATAATTTGTAATTTTGCATGCAAAAGTCATACGTTAAAAATTCATCCGGTATGGAAAAAAACAAATCTTATTTTGCCTCGGGGTGCTTCTGGGGCACGGAATATCACTTCATGAAGGCGACTGGTGTCGTGGCTACGGCTGCCGGCTTTATGGGCGGACACGTCGATGCGCCGGCCTATCAGGACGTACGCACGGGAGAAACCGGGCATCTGGAATGTGTCGAAGTAGAATATGACGCGACAGAAACGACATACGAGAATCTGGTAAAGCTGTTTTTCGAAACGCACGATTTCACACAAACCGACGGACAGGGTCCCGACATCGGCTCGCAGTATCTCTCCTGCCTGTTTTACGGAAACGGCGGGGAAAAAGACACGGCCGAAAAATACATCCGCCTGCTGGAAAGTAGAGGATACCGCGTGGCGACGCGGTTGCAGCCGGTATCCGTCTTCTGGAAGGCGGAAGACTTTCACCAGCAATACTACGAACACAAAGGCGCGGAACCTTACTGCCATGTTTACAGGAAAATATTTTGAACGGACTATACTGCATGCGGTCTTTTTCCCGTGTAACTCTGTGTCTTCTCCGCGGAACGCTGTGTTACTTTTTTCTTGCACAGAGAGAAAAAACCTCTGTGCCCTCTGTGTCTTCGTGTTTAAAACTTCCCTAACCTGACGGCATCGCGGTGTTCCCTCCGGAAACCGCGACCATATAAAATTCATCCGGGAAGTGTATCGTGCAAAAAAAATCATATCTTTGTGCCATGAAATTGCTGGCGGCCATACTGTCCATTTACCTTGTAGCGCTTTCGACGGTCACGTACTGTCCGGAATGCTGCATGTGCGATG
>JAISXP010000096.1 GCA_031270465.1 Tannerella sp.
GTCAACGGCCGGGACTGCGGCGTGACGTGGTACGGCGATCGCCTGTACGATCTCTCGGACAGACTGAAACCCGGCGACAACACGCTGGAAATACACGTGATCACCACCATGGGCAACTACCTGAAGACCCTGACCGGCAACAAGGCGGTGGAATGGTGGGTACGCCGTCCGGGACGCACCCCCCAGCCCGACCAGTCGATGGGGCTGGCCGGACCGGTCACTCTGTATGAAAGGTAAAAAGATGAAAGATGTAAAAAATAAATGATAGTGAATCGCATGACGAAATGCATCTGCCTGACGGCTGCCCTGTTTCCCGTGATGGCCGTATCGCAGATCGTTCAGCCGGAATACCGGGAGAAATGGAGCGAAGTGGAAACCCATATCCGTAACAACTGGCTGAAATATGTGGATTATTCGCCCGAATCGCTGCCCAAACCTTATTCATACGCCTTAAATCCCGGCACGCTGTATTACTGGGACCTGTATTTTATCAACGAGGGATTGATGGCGCAGGGATTCATGGAGCAGGCGCGTAATAACATTGACAATTTCATTTACGAAATCGAACATCTCGGATTCGTTCCCAACGCGAACGGATGGGGCGAAGACCGCAGCCAGACGCCCTATTTTGCTATGATGGTGCACAGTTATTACGAGAAATGTTTGCAAAAAGATACCGTCTGGCTGCGCCGGGCCTATCACGCCGCGTTGTCGGAATACGAGTTCTGGACAAACGCGAACGGGAATCTGACGGAAGACCACCGGACGCCGGAAGGATTGCAGCATTATTCGCACCATGCCGATACGGCTGCCCTGTTGAAGTTTTACGAACAGGTGAACAACCGCTGGCCTCCGTATCGCGCCGGCACGCGGGAAGAGAAAATACTGACGGCGGCTCATCGGCTTGCCGAAGCCGAAACGATGGATTTTACTCCCCGTTTCGAGGGCCGGTGTATGGATTTTATTGCGGTCGACCTCAATGCAAATCTCTATCAGTACGAAATCAGTCTGGCTTATTTTGAAAAGGAATTGGGCGTCCGTAGCGAAACAGACCGGGACAGTTGTGCCAGACAGCGGGTGGAACTGATTAACCGTTATTGCTGGGACGAAGAAAAAGGTTTTTTCTACGATTATGATTACAAAAATCACCGTCGGAGTCATGTGGCGGCCATATCCGGACTGATGCCGCTTTACTGGGGGTTTGCCACCGGGGAACAGGCGGAACGCATCAAGCGGCAGTTGTCTCTGTTCGAGTCACAGGGCGGACTGGTCGTTTGTGAGCCGACCAGCGAGCAACATGTATATCAATGGGGCGACCGGGCCGTATGGCCTCCCGTTCAGTTTATTGCCATGACGGCGCTGCTCCGCTACCGGTACGTGTCGGAAGCAAGGCAGGTGGCGCTGAAATACCTGAATACGGTGACGCGCAACTTTGTGGCGCCTAAGCCGGCCACTTATCCTCCGTTCACGTATGGCGACGGTGTGCGTCGTCCGGGTTTCCTGTACGAGAAATACACGCGGTCGGGCGATATCCTCGACGCCGAGTACTCGTGCAGCGAAATGATGGGCTGGGCGGCCGCCACCTACCTCAAGGCGCTGGAGGTGATACATGCAGAGAATGAACAGTCTCCCTGAACGCTGGTCAGCAAATACATTTCCCCGCTGCGCACAGGTCATGGCAAAAAAATGCGGCGCGTCGTTGGTAGAGCCGACCCCATAAACGGGGAAAAAAGGTGAAAGACGTCCGGATTGCTTCACTTCGTTCGTTTTTACAGACTGCCGCCTACATCTTATGGACTGTCAGGCGTGCAGTAAAAAAGAAACCCCCACCGCCGCCTACGGATAAGCGGGGTGGGGGGAAAGTAATATGAAGTACAAAAAAAAAAATTAATAAACGTGTTCGTTCTGTTCCATTTCCGCTTTATCTATCTTGCGAAGGTCAAGCGCCCTCCATGCAAAAAAGATATATACCAGCACAAACGGAATCAGCAGCGAAACAATGCTCATGGCCGTCAGCGTAAAGGGACTGGACGAACTGTTTTCGATAGTCAGCGAACTTTGCAGGTCTGCAACCGAGGGATAATACGCCGTATTGTTCCATCCCGCAATAAGCAGTAGCGCCAGCACGGTCAGCACCGTACCCGTACCGGCAAACCAAATGCCGGCCTTATACTGCTTCTTATAAAAGAGAGTGGAAAGTATCCCGAAAAGCACCAGCACGACACCTGCAAGGAATACGCCCAGCACGGCCGGCATCTCCAGCAGGTTGAACAGGTACTTGTTGGGCGCGAGGAATATCTCTTTTGTCTCGGGATTGACGGCAAAACCGTCCTGCAGCACAAGACGTACGACAAACGTGAGGAAGAATACGAGGAACAGAATCGTCTCAATCCACAGTTGTTTGCGCGATCTGGCATATATTTCCTCATCCCGAATATTGTTGATGAAGTAGAGCAGCGCCAGCACGCGCGACAGGAAGAAAACGGCCAGTCCGAGGCATACGTTCCAGATATTGAGGGCGGCCTCGAGTCCGTGAAGCTGAACGCCGTGATACGTTGCCCACGAAGAGATCACCGGCATGCTCAAGTCGGTAAGATTTGTCTTGTTCACGTAAAAGTTCGCCCCGTTGAAGAACGTCCCCACGGCTGCACCTATCAGAATAGGGGCTAATATTCCGTTGAGGATAAGGAATATCTGATATGTCTTTTTACCCAGCAGATTGCCTTTTTTCGACTGATATTCGTACGAAACGGCCTGCAGCACGAAGCAGAGCAATATCAGAATCCATACCCAGTAAGCTCCGCCGAAGCTGGTGGAGTAGAACAGCGGAAACGATGCGAAAAACGCTCCCCCGAAAGTAACCAATGTAGTGAACGTAAATTCCCATTTCCGTCCGGTAGAGTTCAGCAGCATTTTTTGTTGCGTTTCGGTCTTGCCGACAGTGAACAGCAGCGACTGCCCGCCCTGTACGAACATGAGGAATACGAGTAAAGCTCCCAGCAGGGAGACTAATAACCACCAGTAATGTTGTAAAAATGAATAGTCCATGATAATTCGGATTATAAAGTTTTTAACTCTGCTCTTCTGCCAGTTCGGGACCTTTCTTGATCGCTTTGACCATGATCCGCACTTCGGCAATCAGCAGTATTGTGAATAAAATCAGAAACAGAAAGAAAGTGATCTGTACCGAAGAGGCCGCCAGTTTCGAGACGGCCGCATTGGTAGGCAGCAGATCCTGAATAGCCCAGGGTTGGCGTCCCACTTCGGCAACGACCCATCCCGCCTGTCCGGCAATGTAGGCCAGCGGTATCGACCACAGGCAAATCCATTGCAGCCACTTGTGTTCGGCAAATTTCCTGCTCAGCAGAAGCGCTATGATAAACATTAATATAAAGTAGCCTCCCAGAATGATCATCACGTGAAACGAATAGAATGTAAGCGGAATCGACGGAATCAGGTCGTCCGGTTTTGCAATATATCCGTATCCGAAATAATCAAAGTTCTCTTTCAGCACGGCATTGTACTGCTGTGCCGCCGCGTGGTCTTTGTTCTTGACGGCCTGGCGATAATTGCTCAAGGCTTTTATCGCTATCTTGCCGCGGTCAATTTTTTCCTGAGCCGACAGGGCAACACCCTGCTCCGTCGCGTAGCCACCATCGATCAGGTCGGCGACGCCGGGCACATAAGAATTTGCATCCCAGTCAATCAGGAAGGACAGCATGTTCGGGAATGCAACTTTGAACAGGAACGGATTCTCCGTGTCATTGTACGCCTTTTTGGCAGGATTCAGTGCGGCGATGCCAATCAGCTCCACACCGTTGCCACCTCTGTACAGCCCTTCCATTGCGGCCAGTTTCATGGGCTGCCTGTCTGCCACCTGCTGAGCGGAACCGTGTCCCGTCCATAACAGCAGAAGCGACGATACCAGTCCGAAAACAGCTCCGATTTTTATGCTTGCAAGGGCAAACTTACGCTGCCGCTTTTTAAGCAAAAACCAGCTGCTCACGCCAATCACGAACACGCCGCCCAGCACCCAGGCGGAAATCACCGTATGGAAAAACTTGTTGATGGCCATGGGCGACAGCGCCACAGCCCAAAAGTCGACCATTTCGTTTCGCACCGTATCCGGGTTGAACTCCATCCCTGTGGGATATTGCATCCATGCGTTCGCCACGAGAATCCACAATGCAGACAGCGTTGCACCTGCCGTCGTGAGCCACGTGGACGCCAAATGCGCCCTTTTACTCACTTTGTTCCATCCGAAAAACATGATGGCGATAAATGTCGCCTCCATGAAAAAGGCTACAACGCCTTCGATAGCCAGCGGAGCTCCGAAAATGTCGCCCACAAACCAGCTGTAGTTCGACCAGTTCGTCCCAAATTCAAATTCGAGGATAAGCCCTGTCGCTACGCCGATGGCAAAGTTAATACCAAACAGTTTCATCCAGAACCGCGCAGTCTGTTTCCAGAAATCCTTTCCGGTCACCAGATAAAACGTCTCCATCACAGACATGATGACGCCCAGCCCAAGCGTGAGCGGCACGAAAAGCCAGTGATAGGCAGCGGTGAGAGCAAATTGCGCTCTCGACCAGTCAATCAATGAGGAATCAATACTTTCTACCATGATTTCTATGTTTAAGGTGTATGTAAATATATTAAAATCACTAATTTATTGCACGATTTATCAGTTCGCTCGATACGTAATCCTCCTGTTCGGTACGGGTATCGAAACGGTTCAGATAACGCGGGAAGAAAAAAATACGAAGCACAACAAACATAATAAACAGTTTGATCAGGATAATCGCCCAAAGCGTTCGTCCCCAATCCATCGACCTGAATCCTTCAAGATAGAACCTGAATACTCGCACCGGCCAAGCAACTTTATTCGCCATTTATCGTATCCTCCTAATTATTAATTTAACATTATACATCATGTTTTCAGGGTATTGGCCGGTATAGACGATTTTGTTGGACGCACTATATTCCGTCAACAGCCGTAACTTGATAGCGCAAATATACAAAACATTATTATCATGGAATACACAAAAATCACAAAAATCAATTTTCACCCGAAAATTAACAATATTTTCGATTTCATCTTTCCTTTCCGAATCTCTTCCGGCAGCCGTTTTTCGGCTGTTTTTTTGTACCCGTATGACCGTACTATTTTTTTTGTATAGTTAAAAATGATTATTTTTGCGCACAAAAGCAGTTTTATATTTTGCCATTAATATCCGTTTTTTTATATTTGCAATGGCAAAAACGAGCCAAATTAGTATAACACATTAATTTATATAAAGTTATTATTGCTATGTCAAACATTTCAAGAAGATCGTTCCTTCAACAAGGAGCAGCGGCAGCGGCCGCATTAACTATTGTACCGAGCAGTGTATTAGGCAAAAGCCATGGATATACGGCTCCAACAGACAAACTGAATATCGCCGCAGTAGGTATCGGCGGTATGGGTAGTGGAAACCTGAGAGCGGTGGAACAAACAGAAAACATTGTCGCATTGTGCGATGTTGACTGGAAGTATTCCAAACCGGTATTCGATCGCCTGAAAGGTGCGAAGCCGTATTGGGACTACCGCAAGATGTATGATGAACTGGGCGGCTCCATTGATGCCGTGATTGTGGCTACGGCCGATCATACTCATGCGATTATTGCAGCCGAAGCCATGACGCTGGGCAAGCATGTGTATGTGCAGAAGCCGTTGACGCACTCGGTATACGAGTCCCGCCTGTTGACCAAACTGGCTGTAAAGCACAAGGTAGCCACGCAAATGGGTAATCAGGGTTCGTCGGGCGAAGGTGTAAACCTCATCTGTGAATGGATCCGGAACGGCGAAATCGGCGAAATCACGAAAGTGGAAGCGGCTACAAACCGCCCGATCTGGCCGCAGGGACTGAACACGCCGGAAAAAGCCGACAAGGTACCGTCGACACTGAACTGGGATCTGTTTACAGGTCCGGCCGCCGTACGTCCGTTCAACGCCATCTATCACCCGTGGAACTGGCGCGGATGGTGGCCTTACGGTACAGGCGCACTGGGCGATATGGCCTGTCACATCCTGCATCCGGTATTCAAGGCGCTGAAACTGGGCTATCCTACCAGGGTAGAAGGCTCGTCGACGCTGTTGCTGAACGACTGTGCACCGCAGGCACAGCACGTAAAATTGACGTATCCCTCGCGCGACAACCTGCCGAAGGTAGCGTTGCCCGAAGTAGAAGTACACTGGTATGACGGTGGACTGCTGCCCGATCGTCCCAAAGGCTTCCCGCAGGGAAAAGCGCTGATGCCCGACGATGGCGGTTTAGTCATCTTCCACGGCACGAAAGATACGCTGATTTGCGCATGTTACGGAAAAGAACCGTGGCTGCTGTCGGGTCGCGTGCCGAATGCCCCGAAGACCGAACGCCGCATAACCACCAGCCACGAAATGGACTGGGTGCGTGCATGCAAGGAAAGTTCCGCCAACCGCGTGAAGACGGCATCCGACTTCTCCGAAGCAGGCCCGTTCAACGAAATGGTTGTGATGGGAGTACTGGCTGTCCGCCTGCAGGCGCTCAACAAAGCGCTGGATTGGGACGGCGTAAACATGAAGTTTACCAATATCGGTGCAACCGAAACGGTCAGAACAGTCGTCAAGGATGGCTTTACAATCAAAGACGGTCATCCCTCGTTCGACAAGTCATGGACAGAGCCGGTCAACGCGCAGGCCTACGCTGCCGAACTGATCAATCACGCCTATCGCGACGGTTGGAAACTGCCTGATATGCCATAAATTTTGTAATGCCTAACAGATTCAATTTTTGACAATGAAGACAAAAAAATTTTTCACAATGGCAGTTTTTGCAAGTGCAGTTTTAGCCTGTACTTCTTGCGGCGGCGGTTCCAAGAACACTTGCCCCGACGAGTCAACGCCTTATACGGTAGCGACAACAGAAACTTTTGTTGCAGCTGATTCCATCAATGGCGTTCCGGAATATACCCTCCTCGAAAAAACGCAAGTCGATTTGAAGGCTTTCCCTAAAGATGCCAATGGCGTTATTACCATTTTCTGCGGGAAAAGTCTGTATGGATGGCGCGGTTATAACAAAGACGCCGTTCCGGGTCGCTGGGTGATTGACGAAGCGGAAAACGCAATCAAATTCAGCGGTTCGGGAGGCGGCGAAGCACAAAACCTCGATGGCGGTGACCTTATTTTCGCGCACAAATTCAAAAACTTTGAATTGACTTTTGACTGGAAAGTAGCCAAAGGCTCCAACTCAGGCGTTTTTGTTCTGGCGCAGGAAATCAAAGGCGAACCCATTTACATCTCGTCTCCTGAATACCAGATTCTGGATAATGACAACCATCCGGATGCTACACAAGGAGAGAACGGGAATCGTAAATCGGCTTCCTTGTACGATATGATTCCGGCCAATCCGCAGAATGCCAAACCGTTCGGAGAATGGAATACGGCTAAGATTACGGTTTTTAAAGGTTCGGTTTTTCATGAACAAAACGGGAAAACCGTTGTCGAATATCACTTGTGGACACCGCAATGGAAAGAAATGCTGGATAATTGCAAATTCAGTAAGGAAAAATGGCCGCTGGCTTACTATTGGCTGCTTAATCTGGGTGGTCCGGCGCATGAAGGGTACATTGGATTCCAGGACCATGGAGACGATGTCTGGTATCGCAATATACGAGTTAAAGTCAGTGATTAGCCGATAAATTTTTTGCACATATACTGCGCGAGGCATGATTTTATGCATTGAATGAACCGTTCAAAAATTTAAAGATGCAAGGATTTCCGGCAGAAGTTTCCGTGTATCAATGAACGGTTTATTCCGCGTACAGTATAGTTTGACGACAGGAGGGAAATGTTACCGTTTTCCTCCTGTTTTTGTTGTTTCCGGGGTTGTGTTTTATACTGCGTGCGGTACGGTTTTGTGCATTGAATGAACCGTTCAAAGATTCAAATACATTTGCAACAAACATCCGGATTCGGACTTTGCTCTCCTTCAACTGAGTATGTAAAAAGCAATTTTCCCCGCACACAGAATAACGTGTTTTTATTTGCAAATATCCTGTATGACCAAACCGGCGAGTACGAAGCCAAAAATGGCAGTCGTATGCGCCAGTGTGCCATTGATCTGTGCTTTCAGGCTGCACCATTCGTGGGCGACTAATTCAGGGTCGCCCGGACCGGTTTGAACCTTTGGACACAGGCATTTCTCCGTGCCACAGGAAGCGTTCCTCCCTCTGTTTTTCAATACTTCTTCGCTGAATACACAGAGAAACTTTTTGGCCGGACGCTCCGTCTTCTTCAACTTGCGCCGCAAAGCTGCACCGAGCGGACATCCCTTCACTTTCCAAAATTCGGCAACCTGAATTTTCAACGGATCCATTCTCAACGCGGCACCCATCGACGAAAAAAAGACGGCATCCGTGCGGGTCGCCGCCAAAATCAGACATGCTTTATTTTCCAGGCTGTCAATGGCATCAATGATATAATCGTAATTTTCCAATCGAAAAAAAGCGCTTGTCTCCTTGCTGTATATCATTTGAAGCGCTTTAATGTCTGCTTTTGGATTGATTTCAAGCAAACGTCTTTTCAACGCTTCGACCTTCACTTCGCCAACGGTCTGTGTGGTCGCCATCGACTGCCGGTTGATGTTGGTCACACAGATACGGTCGGAATCCACAATCGCGAGCCGGCGGATGCCCGAACGCACCAAACTTTCTGTACACCAGCTGCCTACGCCGCCTGCGCCGAAAACAATCACCCGCGCCGAGGCTATCTTTTGCATCGCTTCATCACCCAAAAGCAATGCTGTCCGCTGAAAGAGTCCCTGTTCCAGCCCCATTATTTACCCGTTGAAAAAAAAGAACAGTTTTTCGATAAAGCCTGCAAACAGCGACGGGCGAAGCAATACCGGAAATACCAGACCGAAAACGGCGCCGTAGAAATGTGCATTGTGATTGACGCGGCCTGACGAATGTCTGGCCATATACTGACAATAAATCAGATAGAGCACGCCGAATATGATACCGGGAACGGGAATGATGGCAAATAACAGAATCAACCCCCAGGGATTGAAAAGAATATAGGCAAACAGTATCGCCGAAACAGCGCCCGATGCGCCTACGGAGTGATAGGTGAAATTGTTGCGCTGCTTCACCAAATCGTATAGCGAAGCGAAAATCATCCCTCCGAAATACAAACCCGGATATCCCCACACACCCAGTCCCAACGCAGTGAAAAAACGTTCTATATATGTGCCGAACGACCAGAGGGTGAACATATTGACAAATAGATGCGCCATGTCGGCATGGACAAAACCGTGTGTGACCAGCCTGAACCATTCTCGCGCGCGGATGATGGTGTACGAATTGAACGAGAGTTTCTGCAACAGTCCGGGTTGACTGAAACATAAAAACGAAACAATAACGGTTGTACCGATAATATAGTAAGTAATCATACTCTTTCTGTTTTTCGCACAAAAGTAATAAAGATTCAGTAACAATCTGTGTTTTTGCACTTTTTTACATATTGTTTATGGTCTGACAAGGAACGGCCGTTTGAATATTTTATGCTGTCCTGCAGGATGATACAGCTCGGCATAGAAAATATACAAACCTGCTCGGAGGCGACTTCCGTCCGAGCCGTATCCGTTCCAGTAAATCTCGCCGTCCGTACCGATAAGTTGGTTGTTAGTTATTTCCGCCACCCTTATGCCGTCGACGGTAAACACCTGGATATGGCAACGATAGCCTGTCCGGTCGGCTTGGTACGTAATGCGGTATTCGTTCATGTCGCTCATGTATTCGGGCGAACTCAGCAACAGCGATTTCACAGTCCGTCCAAACTGCGAATTTTGGTAGCCGGGCGTACCGTATCCTGCCGATAAAATAGCAGATGTCCAGTTTGTTGCGTCCTGTGTTGTCGCGTCTGGATCAATACGTTCCAGCGCAACGCCTTTCGTGTTTTTTATCGCTATGTCGTGCCATTTGGAAGAATAACTGATTTCGTCAATGACGGTTCCATCAGTTGTTGACAGCAAAACGAGCGTGCTGCCGGTATTGTTCAATATGGGCAACCTGATTTCGTAAACGCTCTGTCCGGCGGATGCGGCGTAAAAACTTAATACACCTTCCTTATTGGTTGTCAATACGATATATCCGCCCGGAGGGATAGAGTCGATGATCGATGACAGCGGATAGCGTGTGTTTAAGGTTCCGTCGCTTTTCCGGGTCGCAATAGCCAAATTGAAAACAAACAGGAACTGTTCCGAACGATTGTATAATTCAAGGTATTCACTTCCTCCGTCGAATGGATCGGGAAGTATCTCATTGAAAACTATTTCGTTTTCGAGCGCTGTCCGGTGCTGTTCCGGCAATCCGGGGTTGACAGGATCGTCGGGCGAAATCGGAGCGCCTTTCGGCGAATTTGTCGCTCCCGGTGTACCGCCTCTCGGATCTGTGGACAAGTAGAAACCGCCTTCACTGTCGCGTTCCCAGGCGTACGCCGGTTTTGCCGCGGCGTAATCGATTGAATCAATGACAACACCGGCCGAGTTGATGATTTTCAGCGTCTTCCCTGAATTGGCAAGACTGGCCGGGAATGAGGCAACGGGCAAATCCAGCCCGCCACTTTCGACAAAAATATCCTGCCCCGCGCGGTACAGCAAGGCGAAGCTTCCGGCCGGCAGCGTCGCATCGGGCAGGGCGACGAATGTCTTGTCATATACAAAAGTCCAGCTGTTCAGCGGAATGTCTTCACCGGTCGCGTTGTAGATTTCCACGTATTCCGTTACCGGCAAATCCGTCAGTCCTACGGGATTTGCCATTACTTCATTGATAATAACGTCTCCAGGCACTGAATAATCGGGCGTGGCGGGTGGAGGCGGAGGTTCTTTCGGCGAATTTGCCGCACCCGGCGTACCGCCTCTCGGATCTGTGGACAGGTAGAAATCGCCTTCGCTGTCGCGTTCCCAGGCAAACGCCGGTTTTGCCGCGGCGTAGTCGACCGAATCAATGACGACGTCGACCGAGTTGATGATTTTCAGCGTCTTTCCCGAATTGGCAAGATTGGCCGGAAATGTGGAGACGGGCAAATCCAGCCCGCCGCTTTCTACAAAAATATCCTGCCCCGCGCGGTACAGCACGGCGAAGCTTCCGGCCGGCAGCGTCGTATCGGGCAGGGCGACGAATGTTTTGTCATATACGAAAGTCCAGCTGTTCAACGGAATGTCTTCGCCGGTCGCGTTGTAGATTTCCACATATTCCGTTACCGGCAAATCCGTCAGTCCCACGGGGTTTGCCATTACTTCGCTGATAATCACATTGCCAAAAGAGGTTTCGTCCGTTTGAGACAGCATCCCCAACGAATAAATCAACAGATTGAATGTTAATAAAATACGACTCATCGCGTTCCTCCTTTTTTCAGCAAAGAATGACTGTTTTTGTCACAGGCAACATTATTTTTTAACACAAAACATGTCCGGCAATCAAAAAAACGCTATCTTTGTGCGTCCTTATCCTGCCTTGATGTTTTACGCGGGTAAAGGTATCAAAAAATCTCATTGTTTTATATATTTAATGACAAAAAAATGACTGTAGCAATTGTTGGAACAAGCGGCGCTGTGGGACAGGAGTTTCTGCGCGTACTTGAAGAAAGAAATTTTCCGGTAGATGAATTGGCACTTTTCGGTTCATCGCGCAGTGCGGGACGCATATATAATTTTCGCGGGAAAACGTATGCTGTGAAGGAATTGAAACACAATGATGATTTTAAAGGCATTGACGTAGCGTTCGTTTCGGCGGGAAGTGGGACGTCTGTCGAATTTGCGGAGACGATCACAAAACACGGTACGGTGATGATTGACAATTCCAGCGCGTTTCGGATGGACGCCGATGTGCCTCTTGTCGTACCTGAAGTGAATCCCGGCGATGCGCTGAAGCGTCCACGCGGTATCATTGCCAACCCCAACTGTTCGACCATCCAAATGGTGGTGGCGCTGAATGTGATTGAGAAACTGTCGCATATCAGGCGTGTGTATGTATCTACATATCAGGCATCGAGCGGTGCCGGCGCCACGGCGATGGCCGAATTGGCAAAACAGTGCGAACAGGCGCTCAAGGGAGAAGAAATTGTGGTGGAAAAATTTGCTTATCAACTGGCTTACAACCTGATTCCTCATATCGACGTTTTCACGGACAGCGGATATACAAAAGAAGAGATGAAGATGTATCACGAGACGCGCAAAATCATGCATTCCGACGTGGAAGTAAGCGCCACGTGCGTGCGTGTGCCTGTGATGCGGTCGCACAGCGAGGCTACGTGGGTAGAAACCGAACGTCCCGTCAGTGCGGAAGAAGCCCGCAGCGCTTTTGCGGAAGCCGAAGGCATTGTATTACAGGATAATCCTGCCGAAAAAGAATATCCGATGCCTTTGTTCGTCGCCGGCAGGGATGCTGTCTACGTGGGACGTATCCGCAAGGATTTAGCCAATCCCAATGGTCTCGCGTTCTGGACTGTAAGCGACCAGATCAAGAAAGGCGCCGCATTGAATGCCGTCCAGATAGCAGAATATCTTGTTAAGGTCGGCGATATGAAATAAAGATCAATATATCACGCTTTTGTATGTCCGGCGATTTAAACGGGGATGAAAGAAAAGTATTCCCAGCGTGCACAAATCCACGGATACGGTAACTTTCGGATGATGGCAAAGTAATTTCCAGTGCCGCTTTCGTTTCGGCGAAGCGTGAATGTCTGCCACGATGCAGACGCTCCGTTCCCCCAAAAAAGGAACGCACTGTGCAAAAATCTTTTCCTGTATCTGAATGTCAACTTCCTTGCCGATGTAAAGGCAATCGATATTCTCAGTTTTTTTCAGTATCCGGGCGAGTTGTTTTTCATATTCTCCGAGATAAATATCAATCGATGAAGGTGTCGTTTTTTTGACAAGACTTGCAGCCATTCCGGCAAAATCATTTTCCTTTTCCAGCGTGAGGCAATACGAAGCGGAAGCATATCCTGTCAGACAGAGCGGGATTAAACCCATGGACGAACCGACGGCCAAAATAGAACGGGGTTTACAACAGTTGGCAAGCCGAAAGAGCAATTTGCTTTCTTTCAGCGAAATGCCGTATTTGCGAAAAGCTTTGCAGACAGTTGTCCGACGACTTTCGCACATGATCTTTCTCCTGTCTTGCGAAAGTTGCAGATACGCAGAGTCGATTTCTCCGTAGAAATAATACGCGCACCGTTCTTCGATTACCTTAGTAATCAGGTCGAACGCGAACGGCGAATGTACACCAAATCCTCCGCGACAGAAGACACTTCGATACAGTAAAGACCATCTGCTCATGTGTCAGCATGTTATACTTTGCCGAAAAAATCGCTTACGGTATAATTGAGGAAATGATTGAACGGCTGCAGGATTTTGAAATCTTCGACGGTGCGGTCAATCCAGTCGTCGGCGCAAAAGAAAGATTCCGGTTTGGTCGACGAAACGATGAAGTCTTTGTGTCTCAATATATAATCATACGGCCCTCCGGATGGATAACCGGGAGGCGTACGTTTGAGCATTTCTCCTTCAAGTTCGGAAAAGGTCTTTTTAAACGCCTTGTTTTCAATTATTTTTGCAAACTCGTCCATGTTGTCATAAATGTCTTGCCGCAGTTTTTTCAACAAAGGCGGCGGCGGACACCATACACCACCCGACAGAAATGCATTATCAGGCTCCAGATGAACATAATATCCTGCGTATGGACTGGTACGTCCGCCATATCCTGTCATGTATGCCCCGAAATGAGTTTTGTAGGGCGTTTTATCGGCCGAAAAGCGAATGTCACGATAAATCCGGTAAATGCAACTTTTGGCGTCCAATCCGGCTATTTCGGGATCGAAGACGGCTATCCGGCCAATCAGTTGTTGCACACAGTCAGCGAATTGTACATGCAGTTCGTCATACCGTTTTTTATTGCTCTGAAACCATTCCCTATTGTTGCTGGCACGAAGCTCCTTAAGAAAATTAAAAAGCGCTGTATTCATAATGCGATTGTTTTTTTCGTGCAAAGATAAAACAAAGTTTTTAAACCGGACGCAAAACCATACCGCACAGGGTGCATTTGACTACGTCGATTCACGCCCCCGTCCCGTCAGGAATGTGTTGGGAAATCCACATTTCGTCCC
>JAISXP010000163.1 GCA_031270465.1 Tannerella sp.
CGAATATGGAGACAATCGCAGGGCAAAGTAAAGAAAAACTTTTTGAAACTTATCTAATGTTCCGCTATTTTGTACAAAAGGTGGGGTTTTCTGAACAAAAGGCGAAGCGGTCATGCTTCGCCGAAAAGGGAAAATAGGGAAACGGGCTGATATGCAAGCGTATCAACCGTAACGCGCGCGGGCGTACATTATAAAATATAGGGATGCGAAATAAACAGAATATAACGGTTTTTCCGGTGTTCCTACGGGACAGGGAATGAACCGTTACATGTTATTTAGGGATACAAAATAAATAAGCGGCAGCAGTTTTCCCGGTGTCCCGTAGGGACACAATGTTGGTAGAAACAGGCAATCCGCCCCCGATGCATCGTCCCGTCAGGGACGAAATGTGGATTTCCCAACACATTCCGTCCCTGACGGGACGGGGAGTGGTGTGTGAGGCACGCCTTTTCTACCAACATTCCGTCCCTACTCAGTCCCATCAGTCCCAACAGTCCCAACAGTCCCAACGCATTTTCTACCAACATTATGTCCCTACGGGACAGGAGAATCGAACGTTACATGCTGTTTAGGGATGCGAAATAAATAAGCTGCAGCAGTTTTCCGGTGTCCCGTAGGGACACAATGTTGGTAGAAACAGGCAATCCTCCCCCGATACATCGTCCCGTCAGGGACGAAATGTGGATTTCCCAACACATTCCGTCCCTGACGGGACACCGGAAAACAGCGGAGATGCAGACCGGAGCGACCGCGCGGAGACATCCCGCCGTTAACATAAAAAATTATAACTCGCAGAAAAAACGTCGAAAAAACACTGTCGTAATAAAAAAGAAACGTATTTTTGTAGCCGATATATTTAAATAAACGAAAAACAATAAAATGTTAGCTCTCTTTGTAAACAGCAAAATATTAGCCATATTTAACGGCCATAATTTGGTCGCATCTAATTATTTGTTAGAGAGAGAGAGAGAGAGAGAGAGAGAGAGAGAGAGAGAGATTCCATCCGGCCTTGCCCGCGCGTAATATACAGAAAAAACAGTTACTTAAGCACACACAGATTACCACATTTTTTCCCGCCACCGTCGTTTTGGCGTGCTATTTTTTTGCCCTGCTCCGAATATTCATCTCCAGGATGGTGTCCGGACGACTTTTCGCATGTCCTGATGCCGGGCAGCAATCCGCAATTGGGGGATGCCGGGATTCGGAATCTGAAAAGACACGAAACATCAAATTTATATTTTACCATAAAATCAATTTACTAACAAAAAAAACAGAACAGATGAAAAGGAAAATTTTATGTATTGTGACTGCACTGTTTGTTGCAGTCGAATTTGCATCGCCTGTCCGGATGTACAGTGAAGCGGAAAGTCCGCGCACGGATGATGGACGGCAGAGTGATGTTGTACGGACGATGCCGGACACGAAACAGCAGAACAGGATCAGGCTGACGGGGACGGTGGTCGACGAGAAGGGCGAGTCGGTTATCGGCGCAAATGTAGTTGAAAAGGGCGCGGCGAACGGTACGGTAACGGACGTGGACGGGAATTTCAGCCTGAACGTCGCCGACAATGCCGTTTTGCAGGTTTCATTCATCGGGTATATCACACAGGAAATTCCCGTGGCGAACCAAACCGTTTTGCGCATCACGCTGGCGGAAGACAATCAGGCACTGGACGAGGTGGTGGTTGTCGGATACGGCACACAGAAAAAGGAAAATCTTGTCGGAGCGGTATCCGCCATACAGGGAGCTGAAATCGCCGCCGCAAATGCCTTTGACGTGACGAATGCAATTTCGGGGCGACTGCCGGGCGCAACCGTCATGCAAGGCTCCGGGGAACCGGGAAAAGACGAGGCCACCATTCTTATTCGCGGCCGAACCACGCTGGGCGACAAGGGAGCAAAAACAGCGCCTCTGATCGTCATCGACGGCATCCCCGACAGAAGCCTGTATGAAATTGACCCCAACGATATTGCAAGCATATCCGTCCTGAAAGATGCTTCGGCAGCCATCTACGGGTCGCGCGCTGCAAACGGCGTAATCCTCGTTACCACCAAAAGCGGCGGCGCGAACAAAAAAGCCAGCTTGAGCTACGAATATTCGCAGGCGTTCAAAACGCCCACGATACTTCCCAAAGTGGCAAACGCCGCCGAATATGCACAGTATATAAGCGACTACCAGACGTACGAAGGCGTGAGCCGGCTTTATTCGGACAGAGACATCGATCTGTATAAAAGCGGCGCCGATCCGTGGGAACATCCCAATACCGACTGGATGGGCGATCTGGTCAGAAAATGGACTACAGATTCACGCCACAGTTTGTCTTTGAACGGAGGATTTGACGCTACACGGTATTATGTCTCTTTCGGCTACAGAGACAATCAGGCCATGTACAAACAGGAATCCACAAAATACAAACAGTATAACCTTCGGGTGAAATTAGATATTCCGGTTGCAGACTGGCTGGAAACGTCCGTGCTGTACGGCGGATATCTGACTTCACGGAAATATCCTACGGCAGATACGTATTACCTGGTCGGCTGGGCAACCATGGTCGTCCCGACAGTCCCGTCTTTCTGGCCTACGGGCGAGCCGGGTCCCGATTTCGAAGGCGGATACAATCCGGTAGTTAATACAAGTTTCGACGCCGGCTACAGACAGCAGGAAAACTATAAAAATGAAATCACTTTCCGGGCATCGTTCAAGCCTCCATCGATCGAAGGTCTGTCGATAGACGGCTTTTTCAACTACGACGTAAACAATCAAAACTCGAAAGTCTTCAAAAAACCCTGGACGCTGTATTTCGCAAACTACGATTCGGCGATCCGAAATTCGGAAGGGTTTATCACGAGCATGACGCTTGATCCTCGCCAGCGCGGCATCGATTCGCCCGAATTAACGGAAGGCAACGAAGGCTACAGAAGAGAAATGTTCAATGTCAGCTTCACTTATGCCCGAACGCTGGGCGATCATTCACTGTCGGTATTCGGGGCTTTCGAACAGTTTGATGAAAGTTCTTTCGGTTTCGACGCATACAGAAAATATTTCATTTCCGATTTGGTACAGGCGCTGAACGCCGGCGGCGAAAAAGACAAGTCCAATTCCGGTTGGGTAAGCATCTATGCTCGGCAATCGTGGATCGGCAGACTCAACTACAGTTTGAAAGATAAATATCTTGCCGAATTTATATTCCGGCGCGACGGCTCCATCAAGTTCCCGCCATCAAGCCGGTGGGGCAATTTCCCCGCACTGCTTCTGGCATGGCGCGCATCGGAAGAAAGTTTCTGGAAAGAAAACCTGTCGTTCATCGACTATTTCAAGCTGAGAGCCACCTACGGACAAATGGGTATGGACCCGGGCGATCCCTTCCAGTACATTAATAAATACAGTCTGGGTTCGGGCGTAACACTGGGAACGGACAAGAACGTTGAAACAAAAATCTATCAGTCCGTAGTAGCAAATCCGGCCATTACCTGGGAAAAACAAACGACCTACAACGCCGGTTTCGATTCCCGGTTCCTGGAAAAGTTTCACCTGAATACGGAGTTTTTCTACAACCGGCGTTCGGACATCCTGATAACCAAGAATGCTTCGGTTCCGGCCTTTACCGGTCTGGCGTTGCCCGACGAAAACATTGCGATTGTCGACAACCGGGGATTCGAGGTCGATGCAGGCTACCACACCACACTGGCCGGCGACATAAAACTCGATTTGAGCGGCAACCTGAGCTGGGCACGCAACAATGTGGTCTTCAAGGACGAGCCTGAACGCTCCGTAGCCTGGCAAAGAGAGACGGGACATCCGTACGGTTCCAAACTGGTGTATAACGCCATCGGCATTTTCAAAACACAGGCCGACGTGGACGCTTATCCGCACTGGACGGGAGCCAAGCCCGGCGATATTATTTTTGAAGATGTCAACAACGACGACGTTATCAATGCGGACGACCAGATACTGCTCGACAGAACGGACGCGCCGGAACTGTTCTACGGAATGAAAATTGACCTGGCGTATAAAAACTGGTCTCTGTCGCTCCTCGCACAGGGACAGGGCACATACTACAAAAGCACCATCGAAGGAAACAGAGGCATCGGGCAGAACGTTTTCAGCTGGATGGCCACGGATTACTGGACACCCGAAAACAGCAATTCGGACAGGGCCAGACCGTTCCACCGCGCCGACCAGTACTGGTCGTATCTGAGCAACGCCAACACCTATTGGTTCGACAACATGGCTTATCTGCGACTGAAAAGCGTCGTGCTGAACTATACCGTGCCCAATGCCCTTTCGTCGAAAATCGGCATTTCGAGAGCGGACATATATGCTACCGGATACAACCTTTTCCTCCTGTATGCCGCTCAAAAGAACTACGACCCGGAAATCGGGAATCCTCAGCTCTATCCTGCAATGAAATCTTTTAACGTGGGAATCAAACTGAATTTTTAATACAATCACAATCATCAAATCGAAAAAATATGAAAAAGAATATTTTAACAGCTAAATACTGTATTTTTACGATATTATCCGCTTTCACGATAATATCCTGCGATAATGTTCTCAACCAGGACCCGGTTGATTCATTCAACGAAGAATCCCTTTTTCAGGACGTAAACCTTGTCGAAGCGTTCCTGTTTCAGTGCTACGATCAGATAGGCAGCAATAACAAGGACGATGCCAACGTGCTGGGAATGCGGGAAGACCTGCTGTCGTCGTCCACGGACGAACTGCTCAACATCCACCGCGCCGGAAACGTGACGTTTACCAAAGGAACACTGTCGCCAAGCTACCTCGGACACTTTGGCGACACGCGCTTCAGTTGGATAACATGGGATTCAAATTACAGCAACATCAAAAACGTCAACACACTGCTTGACGGAATAGACGACGTGCCGACCAAAACATCCGTCGACGAGGCGAAAATCAAACAGATCAAAGCCGAAGCCTATTTTATAAGAGCATTCAATTACACCAATCTGCTCAGGTCGTACGGCGGCGTGGTGATTGTCGACAAAAAATTCAATCTGGACGACGATTTCCTGGCTCCCGAAAGAGCTACGCTGCAACAGACGCAGGATTTCATCCTCTCGGACATAGACAGGGCGCTGGCCGACCTGCCCCTGAAGTCGGACATTGCACAGGGACGGGCTACAAAAGGCGCCGCCGCCGCGCTGAAATCCCGCCTGCTGAGCTTCGTGTCCGGCGAACTGACCAACGGCGGATACGAACCGTCAAATGCGCTTGTCTCGTTTCCGGGCAACAGCAGAAATGAAAAACTGCTGGCCGCCAAAAACGCCGCAAAAGACATTATCGACGGGAAATACGGCCGGTATGCACTCACAGGTTCAACCGACAACCCGCCCGCCAGCTTGACGGATGAAGATGTCCGGGCATATACCGCCAATTTCGAAAGCATCTTCCTGCAAAAGGGCGAATGGAACGACGAAATCATCTTCGGCGTTCAATACCTCAACAAACAGGGAAACAGTGCGAGCAACAACCTGTTCTGGGGCCCCAACGGATACAGCTGCTGGGGAAACAACGAGCCGATAGAAGACCTCGTGCGGAAATTTGAAATGAAAGACGGAACGCCGTTTCAGTGGGACAAATACAGTCCGGGCGAAATGAACGTGAGAGTCTTCACGAAGGAACAGGCGGACGCCGACCCGGAACGGAACCCCTACCTTGGCAGAGAACCGCGCTTCTATGCCACCGTCCTCTACGACGGCGCACCGTGGCGCGAAAGGGCATCGACCGGCAACAACGTCCAAATCGGACATGACATTGCAGGCGCCGGCAGCAGACTGATCGGCAAGAACGTTTCCGAAGTAATGAGCGAAATATCCGGCCTCGAATCGGTAACAGTCGGCGGAGAAGATTCACGCTCGGCAGCCAAACAGGCCTGGAACGGAACAAAAACCGGCTATTACCTGCGAAAAATGCTCGACATAACGATCGACGGCGAAGTGGACAACAACGAGAATGCCTGGATCGAGATGCGATACGCCGAAGTGCTGCTCGACTATGCCGAAGCGTGCATCGAACTGGGCGAAATCGAAGAAGGAATCAACGCCGTGAACCTGATCAGAAACCGTGCGGGACTGCCCGACCGGCCGTCCGCCGCTTCACAGGCGCAGGCGCGCGAGTGGTACAGACACGAGAGACTGATTGAAATGCTGGCCGAGGGCGACAGATGGTACTGCATCAGAAAATGGATGATTTGCAGCGACGCAATCAAAAACTTCCACCCGATGTACATATACCATTTCAATGACGGCGTGTCGCTGTACGTGCACAACACGCAAACCATCGCCGACAGCCGGACATGGAACGACAGGCAATACTGGCTGCCGATTTCCATTACCGAAATGAACAAGGCGCCACAACTCACACAGAACCCCGGATACTGACACTCATTAAAAACGGATATGATGGAATTTTCAAGAAGAAATTTTATTAAAACAGCAGGCGCCGCCGCCGCAGGCGCCTTCGTACCGGGACATTTAATCGCCTCCGGCTCCGCCCGTGCATGGACATCGAACAGCAATACGCTAAAAATAGGACTGATTGGCTGCGGCGGACGCGGAACAGGCGCTGCCGAGGAAGCCTTGAACGCAGACCCGAACGTGATACTGACTGCCATGGCGGACGCTTTCGGCGATCAACTGGAAGATTCACTCGGAAAACTGAAAGGAAAATTCGCGCAAAAGGTACAGGTGCCGAACGGCGCCAAATTCACCGGGCTTGACGCCTACCGCCGACTCATCGATTCGGACGTCGACGCGGTTCTGCTCGCCGCACCGCCCGCCTTTCGTCCCGCACACCTCGAATATGCCGTAAACGCCGGCAAACACGTCTTTTGCGAGAAACCCTTCGCCGTGGATGCTCCCGGCCTGCGGAAAGTAATCATTGCCGCACAGAAGGCCGGCGAAAAACGCATCTCTCTCGTATCGGGATTTTGCTGGAGATACCATCTGCCGAAAAGAGAAACCTTCACCCGCGTGCTGAACGGACAGATAGGCGAAATCCTTACCGCGGAAGCAACCTACGATACGGGCGAACTGTGGCACCGTGAACGCGGAAACAACTGGACGGACATGCAGTATAAAGTACGCAACTGGCTATACTACAACTGGCTGTCGGGCGATCACATCGTCGAACAGGCCATACACAGCCTTGACATGCTTCAGTGGGGTATGGGCGATGTCCTGCCCGTCCGCGTCAGCGGCACCGGAGGACGGCAGAAAAGAACAGACCCGAAATATGGCAACATTTTCGACCACTTCGCCCTCACCTACGAATATGCCGGCGGAGCAAAAGCCTATTTCCACTGCCGACAGCAGACAGGCACGTCGCCATCGTACGCAGTTGAATTTACGGGCAGGGACGGAAAATGTATCGTCGACTGCCGCACGGGACTTCACGAAATCCGCGGCAAAAACCCGTGGAAATACGACGACGAGACAAAATTCACCGACGAAAACGCCTACAAAAAATCGGAAGTGCGAAGCATGTACCAGCAGGAACACGACGAACTCTTCGCATCCATCCGAAACGGCCGACCGATAAACGACGGCGAATGGATGACACGCTCCAATCTCGTTGCGCTCGCCGGACGGATAGCCGGATACACCGGACAGACCGTCTCCTGCGAACAGGCGCTCTGCTCCACGGAAACGTATTTCCCCGAACCGCTCTCATGGGATACGGAATACGACATCCCCGTAGCAGTACCCGGAATAACACGGTTCGGATAGGACGCACACTTCGACGGAATGGAACGAAGAAATGAATAACCCGTACCGGCTTGCCGGAAATTCATTTCAACACAAAGACACGGAGAACACGGAGAAATTTTCTCCGTGTCACTCCGCGTTAAGGGATGCAAAATAAATATGCTAAATAGTTTTCCGGGTCCCTACGGGACATGGAATCGAACCGTTACATGCTATTTATTTCGTGTGCCTAAAATAAAAAGAGGGTCTCCGTGTTGAAACAAATTACGTGAAATTACCGGCGCTCCTCCAGATATTCACGTTTCAGTATATTGATCAGCAGGAAAAAAAGCGACAGCAGCAGGGGGCCGAAAACCACTCCCCAGAATCCGAAAACGGCAATGCCGAAAATGACACCGAAAACCGTGATTAGCGGATGCGTGTCGGCAAGTTTTTTCTGCAGGATGAACCGGAAGAAGTTGTCGATATTAATCAGTATGACACAACTGTATACCGTCAGTCCGGCAGCCCCCGCCCAGTTGCCCGTCAGCGCCATGTACACCACGACGGGCACCCACACGATGCCCGTCCCCACCAGCGGCACAATCGTGGCAAAACATGTCAGTATGGCCATCAGAAAAGCGCTCGGAACGCCAAAAACAAGATACCCCGCATAGGCAACCATTCCCTGAATGACGGCAAGAAGCGGGATACCGATCGCGTTCGAACGCACCAGACGGTATATCTCGCTGGCGACATTCTTCCTGTTCGCGTCGTTAAACGGCAGCAGATCGTAAATATACCGCTCAATCCCGTGATAGTCGACCAGCATGAAATAGAGCAGGAAAACCAGCGTGAGCGTCGTAATGAACAGCCCGCTTATCTGGCTGACTAAGACCTGTATTCCCTTGCTGAGATATCCGGTTGCCGCATTGATGATGTCGGCATTGAAGAGCGTGTAGCCCAGTTTTTCGCGCACCAGTTCGTCGAAATGCCTGACCGTCTGCGCAAGCGCCGATATGTCGATGTTCACTCCCTGCACCTTCCCGAGCAGCACCCACATCAGAAAATAGACCGGGACAATGATGCATGCCGCCACCTCCAGAAGAATCAGCGAGGCGGCAAACGGCTTTTTCAGCCGCAGCTTCTCCGTCAGATAGATCATCTGCCGGCGCACCAGCACAAAAATCGTGAACGCGCCCAGCAGCCCGTTGACAAACATCCACAGCTTGGCAACAATCAGACAGCCAAGTAGCAGGATGAGTACGATCAGCGAATACTTCCAGTAATGTTCTTTCGTCGTGGTCATTTTTTTCTTCTTATGCAAACACTGCGCAAAGGTAGCAAAAATGTTTGCCGACCGGCGTTCATTCGATTTTTTTTCTGAGCTTTTCCAGAAACGCTTTCATCGCCTCCGTGTCACGCCGGCTTATGATTTCCTGCAAAGCGCTCAGTTCCTCCCTGATACGGGCGATCTGGCGCGGAGTGCGGGGATTGAAAAGAATTTCGGTCAGCAGATAGTCATCTTCCGACAGGAGGCCGCGGGCAATCTTCATGTGCCGTTTGAACGTCGTGCCCGGAGCATCCTGATGCACCATCGTGGCTGCAAAAATCAGCGTCGAAGCAAACGGGATGCCGAGCGAATAGGCCACCACCCGGTCGTGCTCCTCGAACGTATATTCGAAAATGTTAAGTTTCAGCTTCGAATACAAATCTCTGAAAAATATTTTTCCCAGATGGTCGCCCTCGGAGATGATAATCGTATTTTCGGATGCCAGACTGCCCAGATTGGCAAACGTCGGGCCGAACATCGGATGGGTGGATACGAAGGGAAAACCGCACGTCCTGTAAAACTCCTGCAAATCCGTTTTTACCGATGCCACATCGGATATGATGCAGTTCTGCCTGAGATGCGGCAGTACCGTCCGAAACGCATCGACGGTACGGTTCAGCGTCACGCAGTTGATAACCAGATCCGGCGCGAAATCGCCGGTTTCGTCTGCCGACGTCATACGCACGGCATTATAAATAAAACGCATCCGTCTGGCGTCTTTCTCCAGCACAGCCACTTCGTGTTCGAAACTCAGCAGATCGGTAAAAAATGAACCCATCTTTCCCGCTCCCAAAATCAGTATCTTCATACAGTTTACTTTTTTAAAATATCATCCGTTTATTACAGTCATTTGCTGAGCCGCCGATTCTTCGTGAATCAGTTTCAGCATTTTTTCGATAAATTCGGGATTCAGATCCATCGAAACACCGGCCTTCGTCCGGTTTTCCAGAATCTCGCTGTAGCGCGGTGTCTGGAGAATCGGCATGTTATGTTCCTTCTTGTAGATACCGATTTCGCGCGAGATACGCATCCGTTTAGCCAGCAGTTCGAGCAGGCTCTCGTCGACGGCATCGATCTGGCGGCGCAGGACGGTCAGGTTCTCGGTCGTCTGTGTCGAAGTGCGAATCACCAGCAGATTCAGTACGTAGTCCAGCACGTCGGGCGTAATCTGCTGTGCGGCATCGCTCCACGCCTCGTCGGGACGACAGTGCGATTCGACAATCAATCCGTCGAAATTCAAATCCATCGCCTGTTGGCTCAGGGGCGCAATCAACTCGCGCTTGCCGCCGATATGGCTCGGATCGCAAAGAATCGGCAGATTCGGGTAGCGGCGACGCAGCTCGATGGGGATATGCCATAGGGGCAGGTTGCGGTAAATCTTTTTGTCGTACGAACTGAAACCTCTGTGCACGACGCCCAGACGACGAAGACCCGCCCCGTGGAAACGCTGAATCGCCCCGATCCACAAATCGAGGTCGGGATTGACCGGATTTTTGATCAGGACGGGGATGTCCACCCCTTGCAATGCATCTGCAACTTCCTGAACGGCAAAAGGATTTGCAGATGTTCGCGCACCAATCCACAACATGTCCACACCCGCCTTCAACGCTTCGAACACATGGTCGCGCGTGGCCACTTCCGTAGCGACATACATCCCCGTTTCTTCTTTTACCTTTTTCAACCAGCGCAGGCCCTGCGTACCGATTCCTTCGAAACCGCCCGGTTTTGTCCGCGGTTTCCAGACGCCTGCCCTAAAGATCTTGATGCCCCTGACCGACAGCGAACGGGCTGCCTCAAGCACCTGTTCCTCCGTCTCCGCACTGCACGGCCCGGCAATGACAACCGGCCGCTGCCCGCTTACACCAGGCAGTAAAATTGACTCCAACTCCATTTGTTCCATAATTTTAATATTTGAATATTGAATTTTGAATATTGAATCATAAATTTCGAACTCTGGACAAGGCTTCCGCCAGCATCCCGTCCTTACAGCACAGCGATATTCGTACATACCGTTCGCCCGCACTTCCGAATATAAATCCGGGCGTGATGAATACGTTTGCTCCGTACAGTACTTTGTCGGCCAGTGATTCGCCACATTTTTCCGTGTCGGGAATCTTTCCCCACAGAAACATGCCCGACTGCCGCCCGTCGCAGCGGCATCCCAGCGTCTGCATGATTTGTTCTGCGGCTTCCCGGCGGCTGCGGTAAACGCGATTCATTTCGCCGTACCACTCCTTTGAAGCTTTGAGCGCCTGAACTGCGGCCGACTGCATCGGGCGAAACTGTCCGGAATCGACGTTGCTTTTCACTTTCAGCACCCACTGTACAAACTGCGCGTTCGACGCCAGCATCGCCATGCGCCAGCCGGGCATGTTATGCGCCTTGCTCATTGAGTTGAGTTCAATGCAGACGTCTTTGGCGCCGGGCACGCCAAGTATGCTTAACGGATTGTCGTTAAGTATAAAACTGTAAGGATTGTCGTGACAGATCACAATGCCGTGCCGGCGCCCGAAAGCGACCAGCCGTTCGAACAGTTCGGGCGTCGCGTTTGCGCCGGTCGGCATGTGAGGATAGTTTGCCCACATCAGTTTGACGCGGCTTAAATCCATCCGTTCCAGCGCGTCGAAATCAGGTTGCCAGCCATTCGATTCGTTCAGTTCATAACAGATTAACTCTGCTCCCGCCAGTTTTCCGACCGAACTGTACGCCGGATAGCCCGGATTGGGGACAAGCACGGCGTCGCCCGGATTCAGAAACGCCAGCGAGATGTGCAGAATCCCTTCTTTCGACCCGATCAGGGGCTGAATCTCCGTTTGCGAATTCAACGCGACACCATACCACGTGCGGTACCATTCCGCAAAGCCTTCACGCAGGGCGGGAATGCCGGTATATGGCTGATAACCGTGCACATCATCTTTGCGTATCTCGCGGCAAAAGACGTCGACAGCCTCTTTCGACGGCGGAAGGTCGGGGCTGCCCACACCGAGATTGATTACCTGTTTCCCGGCTGCGTTCATCTCCGCCACTTCTTTCAGTTTCTTCGAGAAATAATATTCGCTGATGTCCGACAACCGGTTAGCAGGCTTTATTTCAGACACTTTGTTTTCCTTCTGCATATTCTCCCAAAATTTTCAAGTCTTTAGTCAACGGGATGATGGCATCCAAAGCCTGTTTGTAGTGCATGTAGTCGAAATACGTCAGGCAGACGTAGAACATGTATTCCCATTCGCGCCCGATAATCGGCAGGGATTGAATCTTGGTCAGATTCATGTCGTAGAACGACAGGATGGTCAGTATTTTCGACAGGCTGCCGGCCGTATGAGGCACGGCAAACACGAGCGACGCCTTGTTTTTCACCACGCCTTTCAGCAACTCCTCGGCTTTCCAGCGGTCGGCAAGCGCAAGAAAACGGGTGTAGTTGCGTTTGTTCGTTTCGATACCTTCGGCAAGTATCTCCAGACCGTAGATTCCGGCAGCCCTTTTTCCGCAAATGGCGGCGTGACCGGTTAACTGATTCTCGGCAATCCACTTGGCGCTTAATGCCGTATCTTCCGTTTCGACTAATTTGACCTGTGGCAGCGCGTTTAAAAATTCGCCGCATTGCATCAGTGCGATCGGATGGGAGTCAATCTCCCTGACGTCAGCTAATTTCGTTCCCGGCAGAGCGGCAAGGGTGTGAGAAATACGCAGTTTGTATTCACCTGTAATCACGCATCCGCTCTGCCGGATCAGTTCGTGATTCTGCAACAGACTGCCCGCAATGGTGTTTTCGATAGCCATCAGTCCCGCCACGGCCGGGTCGTCGTGGATACTGCGGATGACGTCCTTGAACGTATTGCATCCGATGATGTCTATCTCTTCGCCTTCGTAAAAATTGCGCGCGGCGATGTCATGATAAGAGCCTGCGATGCCTTGAATGGCTACTGTTCGTTTCATCATGTTCTTTTCTTTTTTTACATTAAACCTGTTCAAACTAAAAAAGTCCCGCCGGAGATTCGGCAGGACTTTCTGTATTTTTTATTCTATATGTCTTTTATTCAACTTTCTACATACAAATTCCTGCCTTCACCCTATTAAAGTAAAAGTAAAAATAAAAGTATGTAAAAAAGTATCTGTTCATTTCAGTTCATTTTTTTGACGCTGCAAAGATACATTCATTTTTCATAACTGCAAGAAAAAAGCTAAATCTTTTTTTGAAGTGCTATCAGGAAAAATAATCGGCCACACGGAAGAGGAAGAAGTCTTTGTCCCTGAATCCGTAGTTGTCAGTTATGAACCGTTGTATTTTCCCGTTAAGACTTTCTGCTTTAGCGTTAGTAGTCCCGTGCCGGAAGTAATTTATAATCTGCTGTTCGTACTCGTTCGTTCCAATCTCTTGCGTCCCAAAATGTGTCCGTTTTAACAGCAGACAAAGCTACAAAAAAATCAATAGCACCTCAAAAAAAGATTTAGCCCAAATAATACATTGTTTCATATCTATAATTTTTTATTATATTATATTATTTTATTTTATTTATAAATAATATAATTTTTTAATAAATCACATTTCAGACAACATTTTTAGCAACAACCCTAACTCATCCTTTTTCCTTCCTACCTCCACACACCGCCTGATTATTTCAGCATCTACACTTTGCAAAACAGAA
>JAISXP010000023.1 GCA_031270465.1 Tannerella sp.
GTGGATGCGAAGCGCGTAGCCGTTACCGGGCATTCGCGCTACGGCAAGGCAACCCTCGTGGCAATGGCTTACGACACGCGCATTGCTACTGCATTCCCCAGTTCGTCGGGAGCGATGGGCGTAGCGCAAAGCCGCAGGCACCTGGGCGAAGACCTCGAAAACTGTGTTGACGCTTCGGAATACCACTGGTTAGCCGGCAACGCCATGCGCTATGCCGGCGTGGACGAAAGCAGCACGGACGGCTACCTGCCCCGCAAAGTCCTTCACATGCCGGTGGACGCCGAATCGCTGGTAGCGCTCTGTGCGCCGCGTCCCATCTTCATTGGCGGCGGCATTAGCGAACAGGGCGAAGCATGGACTGACCCCCAGGGGCAATATCTCACTGCCGTTGCCGCAAGCCCGGTGTACGAATTACTCGGCAAGCAGGGTATAGTGATGACCGACGTAATGGATTTTAACGGGAAGAAAATACCCATGCCCGTAACCGACAAAGCCTACCTTTCGGGCGACATCGGCTACCGCCGGCATCACGGCGGGCACGAAGCAGGACCGAACTACCCGGCATTTATGGAATTTATTTTGAAATATTGGAAGTAAATATGAAAAGAACAATTCTACTATCCGTTTTAATCCTTTTCGGATTATCGTTGCAGGCAGCCGTGCGCTTGCCCAAACTCATCGGCGACGGCATGGTGCTGCAACGCGACGCAAAACTCAAAATCTGGGGCTGGGCTGACCCGAACGAAACCGTCCGCGTAACCTTCAACAAAAAATCGTACGCAGCCACAACCGGTGCCGACGGCAACTGGGAAGTGTCGCTGCCGGCGCAAAAAGCCGGCGGACCCTACGCCATGCGGATTAACGACATCACGCTGAACGACGTTTATGTGGGCGACGTGTGGGTCTGCTCCGGGCAGTCGAACATGGAAACGTACATCAGCCGCGTACTGGACTTGTATGCCGACGAAGTTGCTACCGCCAATAATCCGCATATCCGTTTTATTATCCAGCCGCACGGGTACGTTCCCGAAGGACCGCAACAGGAAATTACCGGCGGGGAATGGAAAGCCGTAACGCCCGAAAACATACTGCCCCTCTCGGCGGTAGCTTATTTCTTTGCGCAGGAATTATACGACCGCTACAAAGTTCCTGTGGGGTTAATTCAGGCGGCAGTGGGCGGCTCGGCAATAGAGTCGTGGCTGAGCGAAGAGGCTTTGCAACGCTATCCGAAATACGTGCACGACATAAAACAGCAGATAGAACAGAACCGCGCCGCCGAAGCCGGAAGGACAGAAGATCGTGCTCCGGCAGGGGGCGAGTTCCGACGTCCGACGGCGCAGGACGAAGGCGCGGGCAAATGGCACCTGCCGGACGCGGACGTTGCGGACTGGAAGCCGATAGACCTGCCCGGCTACTGGGCTGATAAGGGATTGGGCGCTGTCAACGGCGTACTCTGGTTTCGCAAAACCGTTAACGTGCCCGCCGAACTGGCATCGCAGGAAGCCACGCTCCGGCTCGGCAACATTACAAATTCCGATTCGGCGTGGATCAACGGTGCATTTGTAGGAAACACCACGTATCAATACCCGCCGCGCATTTACAAAGTGCCGGCAGGCGTGCTGAAAGCAGGTAACAATGTCGTCAGCGTCCGCGTGGAAAACGCCTACGGACGCGGCGGCTTTGTGGAAGATAAACCGTTTAAACTGATTATCGGAAAAGAAACCATAGAACTGGCAGGCAAATGGAAATACCGTATCGGCAGGCTCAACGAGTCTTTTCCGCCGATGCCGGCCGGTGGGATGTCCATGTCGATGCCGACCCGGCCGGTGGGGATGTATAATGCCATGATTGCGCCGCTCATCAAATTTGCCGTCAAAGGGGCGCTGTGGTATCAGGGCGAATCGAACACGGGGCGGGAAAAGGAATACGCTTCGCTGTTTCCCGCGCTTGTCAACGACTGGCGGAGCAAGTGGAACAATCCCGATATGCCGTTCCTGTACGTGCAGCTTCCGAACTTTATGACGCCCGACAGCTATCCGCCGCAAACGAGCGAATGGGCGTCGTTCCGCGAAGTGCAACGGCAAGCTCTGCCCATGCTTCCGAACATCGGCATGGCGGTTACGATTGACGTGGGCGAGTGGAACGACATTCATCCGCTTAACAAGAAAGATGTGGGACACCGGCTGGCTTTGCAGGCGCGCCGCATAGCCTACGGCGAGAAAAACATCGTTGCTTCCGGTCCCCTTTATAAAGAAGTGGCGGTGCGGGGCGACAGTCTGGTGGTGTCGTTCACGGAAACAGGCAGCGGACTGGCTACCGGCGAGCCTTTGCGCGGGTTTGCCATTTCCGCCGACGGCAGATATTTTGTCTGGGCGAATGCCAAAGTGGAAGGCAACACGGTAGTCGTGTGGAATGACTTTGTGAAGAAACCGACAGTCGTGCGCTATGCCTGGGGCAACAATCCGGTCAATGCCAATTTGAGGAACAGGGAGGGATTGCCCGCATCACCGTTCAGCACTGAATAGAATATGAAACCATCCAGCTTCCCGGAAGCCAAAGGCTTCTACAAACTCTCGTGGCTCGAGCGAATCGCATTCGGTTCGGGCGACATGGCGCAGAATTTCATCTACCAGACGGTGACGACCTATCTGCTGTTTTTCTACACCAATGTATACGGTCTGAATCCGGCGATTGCCGCCGCCATGTTTCTCGGCGTACGCATTATCGACGCCGTCTGGGATCCGATAGTCGGCGCCATTGTCGACATGCGCACCACCCGCTTCGGCAAGTACCGCGGCTGGCTGCTCATCATGGCTCTGCCGCTTACCGTACTGATGATTGCATGCTTCATTGTCCCCGATTTCGGCGAGACGGGGAAAATTGTGTATGCCTGCGCGACATACGTAGCCCTCTCGATCGTATACACTGCGGTCAATGTGCCGTACGGCGCGCTCAACGCCGCCCTGACACGCGACCAGCACGAAGTAACCGTCCTCACCACCACGCGCATGTGGCTTGTGAACGTGGCGCAGGTGGCCATCACCTACGGAGTGCCTGCTTTTGTGATAACCTTTGCCGGCACGATGGACTCGCCCGATGCTCGCGGCGGCTGGCTGCTGACCGTCATCATTTACGGCGTGGCCGGCCTCGGCGCGCTCCTCTTCTCGTTTGCCGGCGTCAAGGAGCGCGTAGTCATCTCGAAGGAAGAGCAGGCGAAGGTGAAGTTCTCCGACCTGTTTGCCGAAGTGGTGCGCAACAAACCTCTGCGCATTATCGCGTTCATGTTTATCACGGCATTCGCCATCATGGCCATCACCAACTCGGCGGCGACCTATTTCGTGAAATACAATCTCGGAAACGAAAATCTGGTAGGATACTACAACGTGATTTCCGCGCTGCCGGCGCTGATTATCCTGCCGTTCATGCCTCTGCTGCGCAGGAAACTCGGCAAGAAGGGACTGCTTTACCTTTCGCTGGCCATTTCGTTTGCAGGATTTGTGGGGCTGTTTGTTATTCCGACCGACCGGATAGCCTTGATTTTTATTTTTCAGTTTATACGTTCCGTCGGTTTCGGCGTGGTGGGGGCTTTTATCTGGTCGCTCATTCCCGAAGCCATCACCTATGGCGAATGGCAGACGGGCCGGCGCGTTTCGGGCATTGCCAATGCGCTGACAGGATTCTTTTTCAAATTCGGGCTGGCGCTCGGCGGATTTGTTCCGGGCATTGTGCTTTCGCTTACCGGCTTCAGGCCTGAACTCGGCGTGCAGGGCGACAGCGCGCTGTTTGGCATCAGGCTTCTGCTTGCGGCGTTGCCGGCGATGCTCGTACTGCTGCTGGCTTTCGTCGTTTCGCGCTATCATCTGACAGATGCGCAGCTTGTGGAATACGGGAAAGAGATTGAAGAGAAAAAACGGACAGTTAATCACTAATTATAGATAATCGAAATTATGAAATCTTATTTTTACAGTGTCATGACAGCCCTTCTGCTAACGGGCTGCGAACCGTCTGCCCGTCTCGACGGCTTGTGCCTGAAGGATGCGCTGGGCGACAGGTTTCTCATCGGGACGGCGCTCTCGGTGAATCAGTTTACGGGAGTCGATACCCTGTCGGAGCGTGTGGCGCGCGAGCATTTTTCGGCCATCGTGCCGGAGAATTGCATGAAAAGCATGTACATGCAACCTCGCGAGGGGGAGTTCTTTTTTGACGATGCCGACCGGTTTGTGGCCTGGGGCGAAGCGAACGGCATGTGGATTACGGGGCATTGCCTCGTGTGGCATTCGCAGGCTCCACAGTGGCTTTGCGTGGATGACGAGGGTAATAACGTGTCGCCCGAAGTCCTTGCCGCAAGGCTGAAAAATCACATCACCGCGGTGATGACGCGCTATCGGGGACGCATCGGAGGCTGGGATGTGGTCAACGAAGCCATTCTCGACGACGGCTCGTGGCGCAAAAGCAAATTCTACGAAATACTGGGCGAGGAGTTCGTGCCGCTTGCTTTTCAGTTTGCACACGAAGCCGACCCCGATGCGGAACTTTACTACAACGACTATTCGATGTCTCTTGAAGGAAAGCGCCGCGCGGTGGTACAGCTTGTGAAAAACCTGAAGGAGCGCGGACTGCGCATCGACGCCGTAGGCATGCAGGGACATGTCGGGATGGACTTGCCGACGGTCGGGGATTTTGAAAAGAGCGTGCTTGTCTTTGCCGGAACCGGTGTGAAGGTCATGATCACCGAACTGGATCTTACGGTATTGCCGTCACCCGATGCAGACGCGGGCGCTGCCGTGGAGTCGCGCTTCGATTTCGTGGAGGAAATGAATCCGTATGCCGGCGGACTGCCCGACAGCGTGGCGGAAGCCTGGAACAGCCGCATGGCCGATTTCTTCCGTCTCTTCATCAGGCATCAGGACAAAATCTCGCGTGTGACGCTCTGGGGCGTCTGCGACGATGATTCGTGGCGCAACAACTGGCCGGTGCGCGGACGTACGGACTATGCCCTGCTCTTCGACAGGCAGGGAAAAGCCAAGCCGGCCGTACGCGAAATCATACGGATGGCCATCAACCCCGAAAAATAAAAAAACAGTGAACAAGAAAAGATACCTGATTCCGGACGACTACATGGCCGACCCCGCCGTGCACGTGTTCGAGGGAAAGCTGTTCATCTATCCCTCGCACGACCGCGAAAGCGGCATACCCGAAAACGATCGCGGCGATCATTTTGACATGAACGACTATCACGTCTTCTCGATGGACGATATAGAGGGCGAAGTGACCGATCACGGCGTCGCCCTCCGCGTGTCCGACATCCCCTGGGCCGGCCGGCAGTTGTGGGACTGCGACGTGGCTTGCCGGGACGGGAAATATTACATGTATTTCCCGCTGAAGGACAGAGACGGCATTTTTCGCCTCGGCGTAGCTGTCGCCGCGTGCCCCGAAGGGCCTTTCGTCCCGCAGCCCGACCCCATCCGCGGCAGTTACAGCATCGACCCGGCCGTCTTCGAAGAAAACGGAAAGCATTACATGTACTTCGGCGGTATCTGGGGCGGTCAGCTGCAACGCTACCGCAACAACAGGGCGCTGGCAGAGGAACGCTTTCCGGCAGACGGCGAGCCTGCAATCTGTCCGAAAGTGGTACTGCTGAGCGACGACATGCTCGGATTCGCCGAAGAACCGCGCGACCTGGTTATCCTCGACGAAAACGGACGCCCTCTCACACAGGGCGACACGAAACGGCGCTTTTTCGAAGCCTCCTGGATGCACCGCTACGGCGGACAGTACTACTTCTCCTATTCGACCGGCGATACTCACCTGATTTGCTACGCCGTCGGCGACAACCCGTACGGCCCGTTCAGCTTCAAGGGCGTCATCCTGACTCCCGTAACGGGATGGACCACGCATCACGCCATCGTCGAATACCGGGGAAAATGGTATCTCTTCCACCATGACTGCGTCCCCTCCGGAGGCAAAACATGGCTCCGCAGCTTGAAAGTAACGGAAATGGAATACCGCGGCGACGGAACCGTCAAAACCGTCGACGGAGGAAGATAGCGCCTTCGGGACGTCCCAAACTGAAAAGGGACGTCCCGAACTGAATAAGCGCCGTCCATTGACACACGCGACGCTCCCGCCGTAAACCCTTGAATCTTTGAATCTCCGAATCTCTGAACTTTTGAATCTCCGAATCCCTGAACTTTTTTAATTTTTTTTTGACCGTTGCGAGATAGATTTCGGCAGCCGGCAGACTCATATAGTAAAAGTTCATTCATTTTTCATTAATCGAATTATTCACATTTAAAATTTCAAGCTATGGCAAATTATTCAAAACAGTGGAGTTCGGCCAATCCCGGCCGGTTAATTATTTTGATCGATCAGTCTGGATCGATGTCCGAAACGTATTTCGACGGCGAAAGCAAAGCCGTGTTTGCGGCCAAAGCCGTAAACAACGTGATTGAAACCGTTATCAACAGGAATTTTTCTTCGGAACTGCCGAAGGATCGCTGCCGCATTGCAGTCATCGGGTATGGCGACAATACACACCTGCTCTGCGAGGGTTCACTTTCCGAACTGTCAGCTTTGCCGGAAGGAACGGCAAAAGTCATTAAGAAAATCAATTCGGGCGACGGAACCGTCACCGAAGTGGAAATCCTCAAACCCTACTGGATCAAGCCGGTCAGTGCCGGCTGCACGAACATGGCCGGTGCATTTCTCGATGCCCAGATACTGATCGAAAAGTATATCGACGAACGGCCGGACGCCCCGGCGCCGGTCATCATTTCGATTTCGGACGGTCAGCCGAACACCGGCGGCGGCTTCGACGAAGTTCGCAACATCGTGCAAAGCATCGCAGACATCACAACCGACGATGGCGCACCGCTCGTTTTCAATGCCCACATTGAAGCGAACGGTTTTAACTGCCGCTTCCCGGCAAGCAAAGATGATATTCCGCGAAGCGAACATGCCGGATTCATGTTTGACATCAGCAGCATCATCCCGCCTTCCTACAGAAGCTCCGCAGAAAAAAACGACATCAAACTGAAGGAAAATGCGCGCGGATGTATGATCGGCACCGATGCCGAAGGGCTTATCGCGCTCATCGACACCGGCTCGTCCAAAGCCCGCATAGAACTGCCCGCACACGAAGCGGAGAATGAATGCGCCGGATGAAACGATTGTTTGACAGCGGCGACTGCGGACGCAACAGCTCGCAGTCGCCGGCTATCGACCGGAATATGACAAAAGTAAAATCATTCATGACGCACAGAAAGGCCGAGACTCCTGCCGACTGTCAGGATTCGCGCGCCATTCATCCCGGCAACCGCGCCATCGCCGTGGCCGACGGCGTGTCGCAGTCCATGTTCCCGAAAATATGGGCCGACATGCTGACGGAATCTTATGTGCACGACAGGACGTTCAGCCTGGAAGACGGCGAGAAAATCGCCCGGCTGCGCGACGGATGGTGGAAGTTCTTCGCCGCCCGGCTAGAAAGCAAGAGGAAGGAAAACAGCCCGATGCTGTGGCATTTCGAAAACAGCTTTGCCGAAGAAAAATCGGCTGCCGCTACCTTCGTCGGCATCCGCATGACCGGCGGAGGCATAAAATACGAGGCGCTGGGCGACAGTTGCCTCATCGTGGTCAGACACGGCATGATTGAACAGCTAATCAGTTCCATGCCCGAAGGCGCCGGATTCGACAACTATCCGGACTATATCGACAGCCACCCGGCGGCAGGCATACGGGGAACGCTCCGTCGGGGAACGCTCGAAATGTCGCACGGCGACAAGCTGTTCCTGGCTACCGACGCCCTGTCGGCACGCTTCGACGAAGAACGCTCGAAGCCCGACAAAGGAAAATCGCTCGTCGAAGCAATCGATAAAATCGGAAGCGAAAAAGACTTCATCCTTTTTGTGGACAAGCTGCGCGACGAAGGAATGTCCGACGACGATACAACCCTCGTATGCGTTGAATGGGAAAACAGTCCCGGCTTCCAGGTTCTCAACGAAACGCCTGCCGCAGCGCCCCGCCTGAAACGGCATCACGGTCGATACGAAAAAAAAGGCAGAAAAAAATCAATGGAAAAAAACATCGGAAAAAATGGCAGGAAAACTGGAAGATTATAACATCAGCATCACCGTCCCGGCGCTGATAAAAGACCCGGCGCTGCGCGGTGGACACTGCGTGATGAACAGGAATGGCAGTCTGCGCCGTTATGTCGGAGGATTCTGTGTCGTATACCCGTTCGATGTCGGCCGAAAACGCTATGCGGTCAGATGCTGGTATAACGAGGTAGATAATGCACGCTTCAGGGCAGAAGAGGTATCGAAGATATTGAGGAAGGGGAATTTGCCCTGGTTTGTAGAATTTGAATACGTGCCGCAGGGCCTTCTCACTCCGGACGGAATACATCCCGTCGTCCGGATGGAATGGGTCGAGGGCGATGAACTGAAAGACTATATCTGCAAACACAAAAAAGATTCGTCCGTCCTGTACCGCCTGGCCGGCGAGTTTCGCCGTATGGTGGCCACATTGCATTCGTGCCGCCTCTCGCACGGCGATCTGCAGCACGGAAACATCAAAGTGAAAAACGACGGCCATATCGTGCTGGTCGATTACGACTCGCTCTATCATCCCTCCATGGGGCGCATGGCGGACTGCATTCTCGGACGGCCCGAATATCAGCATCCCCTGAGAGCCGTGAACCGGAATGCATCCGAACATGTCGACTATTTCTCCGAAATTGTCATCTACACATCTCTGCTCTATTTTGCGGCAAACCCCGACGCCTATACGGACGAAATACACGATTCCGAAGGATTGATTTTCGCCCCCGCGGACTACCTGACGGCAAATATGGCAGATTCCGGAGGATACAGGGCATTGTGTGACTATTCGAGAGAAACGCGGTTTCTGGCACGTAAAATAGCGGAAACGTGCCGGAACGCCCGCACCCTCGAAACAGTTCCTCCGCTTGAATCCATTCTGACCGAAGGCGAACAGACGGGGATGAACTTTGACTGTGTGCAGGTTTGCGCTGATGTGGAAAAAAAAAGAAGGTGGGAGAGACTGGAAAAAAGACTGAAGGAACTGAGAAAAAAACAGTGGCAGGCAAGGCTGCAGAAATATAGTAAAAAACAGGCCGAACTGACGGCACGGCGGTGTAGCCTGGCGGCAAGGCAGCAAAAAACAGCGGCGGCGCTGAGGCGCGGCAAGTGGCGGATTGCCGCCGTCACAATCATTGCGGTCATACTGTCGGCCAGCGGATGCACGTTCAACCGGTACTTCGAGGCAAAACAGTCCTGGCAGACCTGCATGACCGCAGGCGACGGCCTGCTGCAGCACGGAAATTATGCCGAAGCTCTCTCGGCCTACCGCTCGGCGCTCTCCGTCCCCTTCATGAAGGACAGGGAAAAGACGGTAGAACTTAAAATACAGGATGTGAACGCTGCCATCAACGCCGAAGCCTCCCGCCTGCTGCAGGAACTCCCGCCGCTACTGGGAGCATACAAAGTGATCGAATCGCAACATCTGAAAACGGAAATAACGCGCCGAATCTCCCGGATAAGGGAAATACAGCCCGATAACAAAGAAATCGGAAATCCGAAATACAAACCTTTCATATAAATACAAACGGAATGAAAACAATATTACAGCACATCGCCCTCCTCTCGGTCATCCTTCTTCTGCCGGCGGGAATACGCGCCCAGTCGATTATTCGCGATGCGGAAGACCGGTTCGCAAAAGGAGAATACGAAAACGCCCTCACGGTATACAAAGCGGCAATGATCACCGAAAAAGACAGCATCACATACATCAGGGCGCGCATGAAATACATCCGCGAATGTCTCGATACAAAAGACCGCGCCGACCGCCACTACAGCGCCGGCGACTGCGAACGCGCCATGACGGACTACCGCGACCTCCTCTCCAAAAACACGCACGACCGGCACGCCGCCGAATGTCTCGCCGATTGCGAACGGCAGACAGCACTTGCTGCCGAACGGCGCAGAGAAAGCCTCCTCTGGAACGAAGCAAAACAAAAAAACACCAAAGCCGTCCTCCTCCTTTATCTCGAACAGTATCCCGGAGGCGCACACGTTGACGACGCAAACAGACGCCTGGACGAACTGGACGGCAAACAGTGGGACGCCATCGACCACAACGCCCCCGACAGCGTCCTCCTGGCCTACCTCGACGAATATCCCGACGGACACCACGCCGACGAAGCACGCCAACGCCTCGCCGACGCCGCCGACGACCGCCGATGGCTCGAAGCCACGCAGGAAAATACCGAAGCGTCTCTTCTCGTCTACCTCGACGAATATCCCCGCGGACAACACGCCGACGAAGCCCGTCTACGGCTGGCCGTGTTTGCCGAAGAACGCCTCTGGCGCGACGCAAAAGAGGAAAACACCGTCCACGCCTACCGCAACTATCTCTCCGCCTCCCATTCCCGCACTCGCGAAAAGGAAGCACAAAAGGCGCTCGAACGCATCGAAGAATCCCTCCGCCAGGCCGAAGCCGTGAACAGAGCCGAAGAATCCCTCCGCGCAGGAGAATACGCGAAGGCATGGGACAAGATGCGGAAAGTAAACATCGCCGCCCTGCCCCCCGACATGCGCCAGGCTGCCGAATCCTGCCTCGAAGCAAGCGAATACCAAACAGAAATAAAACCGTTGTTTTCCTTGTGGAAATGGGAACAGTATCTGAAAAAATATCCCCACTCGCCGCACCGGGCAGAGATGGAAGCAAAGATAAGGAGAACTAAACGGTGGGGCAAAATCAAACCCGCCGCAGTAATCGCATCGGGAATAAAACTGGGTGCATATAACATGGCCTCATATTCCTGGCCTGTATATCTGTCGTTAAGAAACAAATATGACGTCGTCGAGTTTCGTACCGGAATAGAATTTACCGGCTACTCAAGGAACTATGACCTGGAATTTTTATCGTCCGAGGACTACAACGGCAACGGCTACGAAATTACCGCCCATCAAATCTCTCTCCCCGCCACCCTGAAAATAAATGCCAGGCGGGGCAATGGCGTCTATCTTTCCCTCACAGGAACGTACAATTACAATTATCGGGGCAAATGCTTCGGCCGGCGCAGCAGGAATCTCGTAAACACATCCACTCACTCCGGAATGATCGCCCTCGGATACGATTCTTTCGAAAACGGGAGCAACATTCCTTTTGCCATTGAACTCTTTTTCAGAAAAGATTTCCGTCCCCTCTTTGCCGGCAGAGAAAAAATATACGAATTTGACAATTTCGACGAACGCAACAACTATAAACAAATCGACCGTGCCTTAAACAATATGACGCTTGTCGGTCTGTCGCTCATCCTTTACCTGGCGACTCTCAACTGAAGAAAACAAACCTCCAAAATATTTGACACCGCATGATAGATTCCCGATACATTCTCTCTCCAACTGGCAAACAGTTCCGCAAACAGACAAACTGCAACGACAAAACAAAAAAGTATATGAAAAAAAATATTGCATTATTTTATATTGAAAAGACAAAAAATTCTTTTTACATTTGCAGCCTGATAAACATTGTGCTGATATGTAAATTGAATATTATGACAAACGAAGTATTAATAAAGAATTATTCTTCACTGACAGACGGACAACTGCAGGACGCAATCCGTGCCGGCGACAAAAAGGCGGTGTGGTATTATTACGTAGTAAAATTAAAGGATATACAACTGCAAAGCGAAATCCATGCCGGCAACAAAGAGGCGAAATTGCACTATTACGTATTCATACTCACCGATGAGCAGTTTCAGAATGCCGCCTTGCAGGCAGCAGAAAAAGAAGAATACGCCAATTTGCGAAAAGATATAAAACTGCGGGATGATATTTGCAATGAAAATCCGGAAGCAATCTCAAAATTTATAGCTCTTGTGAGTAATAGATTCAGATTCATGATTGTTAATATATTTAATAATGTACGGATTGAAAGTGCAGAGGAAATCGGTGACATGATCCAGGACTTTTTTGTTTTTTTGCTCGAAAACAACAAACGCGTGTTGCAGACATACCTGGGAGATAGCCGATTTGAGACATGGCTGTATACTGTGGCAGATCGTTTCTTTAAGAAAAAAAGAGAAAAACGGCTCAAGGGGCAGCATGAGCGGCTGGAAGAAAACGAAATCAATGAAATTGTTGATCCCGATTCGATTTTTCTTGATTCTCAAATAGACATTTACTCAATATTGAGCCGAATGGGACTCAGGCGCAGGACGGTTCTTATAATGTTGTATCTGGCTAAAATGACACCTCAGGAAACGGCAACTGCAATGAACAGAAGGGTTGATAATGTATTCAATTTGAAACGCCGGGCATTAATAGAAGCCCGTTTTGTAGTGACATATCCAGAAAATGCACACGTGCATCCACCAGTGAATGAAGATCCGAATCACTTGAGATTGATGTCATTGGTGGCTTATCTGGACGGAAAAGCGACGCCCGAAGAAAGCGAAGCAATGGAAACGGCTCATCCTTTTCTGCAGGAAGACAACTGGCATGAACTGAAAGCAAACTGGAGGAGAATCAACTTTAAGGAATGGTTCCGCACTTTGACGAAACGTTTTTTTATTGCCCAAAAAAGAGAATCCTCCGGGTTTTTTATTGAAAACAGCATCAATGTGTTCGAAATGTTCGGGAAACTGCCTCTCGACTGTACAACGGTTCTCACACTGCTGTATATAGCCAGTTCAAAGGATCCGGATGCAGCAACAGCGATGGGAAAGACAGTGAAGGATTTATATGACGTAGAAACAAAAGCGCTAAAGGCGATTCATCTGGTTGCGAAATATCGCGCAGCAGAGTTGCTTCAGGCGCAAGACGATAAAAACAAAACAACAGGTAAAACAAGTAAAAATGGATAAAATAGAAAAAACAGCAAATAGCAAAATCACGATTACGGATGAAGAACTGGCCGATCTGGAATCGCTCGCCGCCTATCTCGACGGCAACGCCACCCCCGAAGAAAGCGAAGCCATCGAAGACGCCCTCGAGTCCGACGACGAACTCCGCGACACGGTCGAAACCTTCGAATTCATGCAGCAGTATGAATCCGAAATAGAAAGCGTGTTCGGCGAAGACGGCTACGCCGAAGACCTGGAACGGTTCGAATCCGCCCTCCGGCAGGCGGCAGCCTCAGCCAACGAAACGCAGGGAGATGCCGCCGCCATTGCAGCAGCGGTTCCCGTTGCCGCTTTAGCGAATGTTTCCACACACGATGCAGTGCCGGTTCACGTCCCAGGCCACAAAGAAGAAGTGGAACTTATAGATTTAACTAAAATTGAGAAAAGAAAAAAACTCATCAAGAAGATCGCCGTAGTCACCCCGATAACCATTGCCGCAGCCGCAGCCGCCATCTTCTTCGCAACCCCAGGCCACCGCGACCCCGTATACGTCTACAAAGACTTCGGAAGCGCCGAGAACAGTTTCACGCAATCATTCTTTATGGGCGATAACTACGAAAACATACCCCCCATGAACGACGCGGCCGTCGGGTTCGACAGCACCGGCATCGAAGCCGAAATCAATTTCGATCACAATGCCTGGGGCGGATATTACTTCACCGTGTCCGTAATCGACGAAACGGCCACCCGACCGGCAACCGGCAACGACAACGCCGGCATCAATCTCGCCGGCGCCCGCAGGCTCTCCTTCTACGCCAAAGGCCTCGAAGGCGGCGAACAGGTAGAGTTTTTCACCGCCGGACTTGGGTACGGCGAAGACTTCACCGACAAATATCCCGACTCGAGCCGGAAAATATCACTCGGCTACGTGCAGTTGACCACCGAATGGACAAAGTATGAAATCGACGTCTCCGGACACGACCTGAGCCGCGTGGCAGGCGGATTCGGCTGGGTCTCGAGCCAAGGGAGAAACGCCGAACGGACAGCCATACGCTTCCGTTTCGACGAAGTACGTTTCGAATTTGACGACAAAGAAGAATAAATTTTACATAATTACATAATTACAGAATTTGCATATGTTTATGAATTCTGCAAATTCTGCAATTCTGTAAACCGATAATAACATAAACACTATAATAGAAGCATTATGAAGAGCAAAATTTTTAGAGTAACAGTAGCGCTGATTGCCTTTGCAGCAATCATATTCTTTATGACCGGCTGGATTTCGGCCGTCATGTCCGACTTTGATGCGGACAGTTCGCATCCGTCCGTAGCCGTCACGGCGCCGTCCGTCGATTCCGTTTCGCAGCCGCAGCCGTCCGCCGCAGCCATCCCGCCGACGCAACAGGCCGAATCTTCCGCACAGCCGGTATCCGAATCTCCCGCGCAACCCACTGCCGAACCTCCTGCGCAACTGGCTGTCAAACCCGCCGAGCCCGCCGTACAGGCCGTCGCCGCCACACGCACGGTGTATGTCTACAGAGACTACAACGACAATGCGAACAAGTTTACACAGCCCGCATGGATGGGCAGCGATTACAAAAACATTCCCCCAATGTACCATCGTGCCGAAGGCATCGACGGCTCGACAGGCATCGAGGCAACCGTCAACTTCGCCCATCATACGTGGGGCGGATACTTCTTCACCGTACCCGTCTTCGACAAAGGCGCCGACAGACCCCGCCCCTGCTACGGCAACGACAACGTCGGCATCGACCTGTCGGGTGCACAAAAACTCACCTTCCACGCCAGAGGCCTCGAAGGCGGAGAGTTGGTGGAATTTTTCACCGCCGGACTTGGAGAAGGCTCCACGTGCAAATATCCCGACTCGAGTCGGAAAATATCGCTCGGCTACGTCCGCCTGACCGCCGAATGGAAGAAATACGAAATCAACCTCTCAGGACGGAATCTGAGCAGGATTGCCTGCGGCTTCGGATGGGTCTCGAACCGAGAGCAAAACGCAGGGAAGACGAAAATCAGCTTCCGTTTTGACGAGGTTCGTTTTGAATTTGCCGAAAACCTCTGAATCTTTGAATTTTTTCTCCTTCTCTGATAGATTTGTTCTGTTTCATGCCTCTAACAGGTATAAACAAACAAAAAAGAAAGGAGATAAAAATGGAAAAACAGACTGTAGACACACGTTTGATACCGCTCGCCACACTGAAAAGCAGCAGCGGCAGTGCGCCCGCAGGCAGAACGGACTGCCTGCTGTATCTGTTGAACATGCCGAAAATGCCATCCCGCGAACATGCCGGCACGAAGGCTGCAAAAATACTGCTGAAACACGGCGAGAAAGCCGAACGAAGGCAGGATATTTTCCTTCTCGCGGAGATAAAAAACGGCGCCGGATGCCTTTGCCTTCATTTCCCGAAGTCCGAAAAGATTGCGCTTGTCTTTCTGAAACTCGTCGGGAAACTGCTGGCGCTGAAAGCGGAATTGAATAAAAACGAAGACCTTGACCGTTGCTTCGACGAAATCGGAAACGTGACGCGGGCGTTTCCCGAAAGACTCAAAATAGCACTGGAGTGTAGTCGTTGCTATGCCGCCCTTCAGGAAAACAACATCATGTCGTGGAACGTCTCGCCCTCTTTTACGGACAGAATCGTGGCGGAGCAGGAAAAGATTTCTGCAAAGTTTCCGGACAGTCGCGACATCGGACAGATATATTGCCTCTCGCTCATGTATGCAGCCGGCAGGGTATGGCTGAAGCTGAACAACTGGGAACTGTTCAGCAAATACGTCGGAATGCTGCGCAACCTGATCCGTGCACGCCGGGTGTCTGTCTCCGGCAATGTGGATGATTTTCTGAATAACGTGGCGGCGACGTTCGGAATATAGCGATGTTATAAAGATTCAAAATTCCGAATTCGAGGATTTTGGCAGGAAAGTATCCGTGTATCCGACAGGCATGTTTTTTCCATGCAAAGCCGTAAGTTCGAGGTGGTGATTGACGGATAAAACAAACGGAGTCGATTTTTTTTTGCAAAAAGCGCAAAAAAAAACACGCCGTATCATATTTCCCATTATCTTTGCAACGAATTGTAAAAATCTTTTTTTTAACAGGCAAGTGTCGTCATGAAATTTAATGTTTCGAGTAAAGGAAAGAGCGAGGTGGTGAACTACGAAGGAGCGCCGGCCTATTACTTGTCACCCAAGTGGCATTTATACAGTGCGGTAGTAACTACCGTGCTGAGCGACAATTTTTACGAAACATCCGCCGGACGCCTGAATCAACTGTTGGAACTGATTGGTCAGAACGACCCGCAATTTGTCGCTCGCCTGGCCGTCTATGCACGCGAGCAAATGAACCTGCGCTCCGTTCCACTTGTGCTGGCTGTTGAATTGTCCAAGATTCACTCCGGCGATTCGCTGGTCGGTCGCCTGACTTCCCGCATTATCCAGCGTGTCGACGAAATCACGGAACTGCTGGCCTGCTACCAACTGTCGAACAGGCGCAAGGGAAAGAAGAAACTGAACCGCTTGTCGAAACAGTTGCAGGCGGGTTTGCAGGCAGCATTTAACAAGTTTGATGAATATCAGTTCGCCAAATATAATCGCAGTACGGAAGTGAAGTTGTGCGACGCCCTGTTTCTGGTTCATCCGAAAGCGAAGGACGAAAATCAGCAGTTGCTGTTCGACAAGATTGTGGAAGACAAACTGACAAAGCCTTATACGTGGGAGACGGAACTGTCGGCTTTAGGGCGGGTAAAATACGAATCGAACGGGGCGAAGAAAGCCGCATTCAAGCAAAAATGGGAAGAACTGATTGATAGCGAAAAGCTGGGCTACATGGCGCTGTTGCGCAACCTGCGCAATATTCTGGACGCCGAAGTCTCGACCGGACATGTGAAGCGCGTATGCAAAATGCTTGCCGCGGAAGACAGGGTGTTAAAGTCGAAACAGTTGCCCTTCCGCTTTTTGGCGGCTTATCGCGAACTGTCCAAAATCAACTCCGGTTATGCCGGACAGGTCATGGAGGCGCTCGAAAAAGCCGTCACGGCTTCCGCTCGCAACATCGCCGGTTTCGACGAATCGACCCGCGTGCTGGTAGCTTGCGACGTTTCCGGGTCGATGTATTCACCGGTTTCGGCGAAAAGCGCGATAAAAAACTACGATATTGGCCTGATGCTCGGGATGTTGTTGAAATCGCGCTGTGCGAATGTCGTGTCGGGAATATTCGGCGACACGTGGAAAACAGTCAATTTGCCCGGCAGCGGCGTTTTGACCAACGTAGAAGCATTTTACAAGCGCGAAGGCGAAGTGGGTTACTCCACCAACGGGCACTTGGTGTTGCAGGATTTGGTTGACCGTCGACAAGTGATGGACAAAATAATGATATTCACCGATTGCCAGATGTGGGACAGCAGTGGAGTCGGTGCCACGATGCGCGAGGTCTGGAAAGAGTACAAAACCATAGCGCCTGGCGCCCGGTTGTATTTGTTCGATTTAGCCGGCCATGGCACGACGCCGCTGAATATTACCGCCAATGATGTATATTTGGTAGCCGGATGGTCGGACAGGATATTCGACATGCTGGAAGCTTTTGATCGGGGTGAGGACGCATTGAAATGGATTGAAAAAATTGAACTGTAAAGACAGTAAAAACAGCAAGTGCCGTAGAAAAGAGTTACTTCGAATTTAACGATAAGGTTGTAGGTTCAAGCCCTGCTGCGTCTCCGGATGCATAGCTCAATTGGTAGAGCGTAAACACTTTTTTCGCCTGTTGCCTTGCTTTTTTTGAAAAACCGGAGCCACACGGTTCGGACGGGGCGTCACCATGTGCCATCAGGTGACAGCGGATAACTCAAGCCTCGCACGCCTGTTTCCTTCGAACATAAAGATATGCCTGAGCCGGGTGCATTTCAGACTGTTGCATCCGTCCGAACGGGTGCAGCAATCCGAAATGCACTCCTTGAGCCTCTCCACCGTACAAAAAAAGGAACGGGAGTTATGTCGCAGTTTGCAACATACCCCCGTCCCGACAATTGACGTAATTGATTAATAATGATGATTAAAGCGGGTATTCATCGAACGAATACAGGACGGTGGAGAGATAACGCTCACCCGTATCCGGAAGGATGACTACAATGTTTTTACCCCTGTTTCCGGGCAGTTTACCCGTTTCGGTAGCAGCGTGCACGGCCGCACCCGCCGAAATGCCGACCAGCAGACCTTCCGTCTGCGCCAGTTTCCGGCTGACTGATATGGCCTCGTCGCTCCTCACCTTGAAGATCTCGTCTACGACGGAAGGGTCGAAGTTCTTCGGGACGAATCCTGCGCCGATACCCTGTATCTTGTGTGGACCGGGATTCTCGCCCGACAGGACAGGCGATTCGGCCGGTTCGACGGCGATGATTCTGATGTCCGGATTCAGTTCCTTCAGCCGTTTTCCGGCTCCGCTCACCGTCCCGCCCGTCCCGACACCGGACACGAGGATGTCGACCTTCCCGTCCGTGTCGCGCCAGATTTCTTCGGCCGTCGTCTGATAGTGGATAGCCGGATTGGCGGGATTGTCGAACTGTTGAAGGATAATGGCGCCGGGTATTTCGCCGCGTAGCGATTCGGCTTTGGCGATGGCGCCCTTCATGCCTTCGCTTCCGGGCGTGAGCACGAGTTGTGCGCCCAGCGCCTTGAGGAGATTGCGACGTTCGAGGCTCATCGTTTCGGGCATGGTGAGAATCAGTTTGTAGCCCTTCGATGCCGCCACAAAAGCGAGACCGATACCCGTATTGCCGCTGGTCGGCTCAATGATCGTCGAGTCGGATTTCAGCAGACCCTTGACTTCCGCATCTTCGACCATCGCCAGCGCAATACGGTCCTTGACACTGCCCAGCGGGTTGTAATACTCTAATTTCCCGATCAGGCGGGCACCCACGGATTGATGTACAGCGTAACTTTCCAGCTCTAAAAGCGGTGTGTTACCGATAAGTTCAGTTAATTTTCTTGCTATTTTTGCCATAATACTTAATTATATATTGTTTCATGCCGCAAAGGTACGGCAAGTAAATAAATCCTGAACTAACACATTTGTGGTATTTTTTAATGTGCGAAAAAGGTTTATTTTTGCAGCATGAAAATACAGGACGATATGAAAACATTTATACTTGCGGATAATCAGTACGTTACGCGCGAAGGCATCGCAGCGGTGCTGGTCAGGGAGAATCTGGCCGGCAGAATCGCAGCCGTCGGCCGGCTGAAAGAATTGCAGGAGAAACTCGGCGAGTACCCCGACGCGGTCGTCGTGCTCGACTATTCCCTGTTCGACTTTTCGTCGCAGCAGCAGATGCTCGCCGTGAAGGCCAAAGCTAAGGAGTCGCGATGGATTCTTTTCTCCAACGAGTTGAGCGAACGGTTCCTGCGCTATGTCCTGTTGCAGGACGACACGATGAGCATCGTGATGAAGCACGACGGCGGCGAAGAAATCCTGGCAGCCCTGCAGAATGCCTCATATCACGGGACATATATCTGCGATTATGCCGCTCACGTGCTGAAAGACCACGTGCCCCCTCCCGGTGTACCCGATGTGCTGACGTCTTCGGAAAAGAACATACTCCGCGAAATCGCCCTGGGCAAGACGACGAAAGAGATTGCCTGGGAAAAGCATCTCAGCTTCCACACGGTCAACTCGCACCGGAAAAATATTTTCCGCAAAATCGAGGTGAACAGCATCCAGGAAGCCATCCGCTATGCGATAAGCTCGGGAATCATCGATATGTCGGATTATTACATTTGAACATCAAGGCGTTTCCCGAAACATTTATCGGAAAATGAAGATGATCCCGAGTTGGAGTTTCCGCCTTTTATATCAAGAAAGGATATCCTTCTGACTGAAGCAGAGCAGCAGATTGCCCGGCATACCCACACATTTACCTTCGAACTGCTGCGGAATGTCTACAAAAACGAAGAATCGCAGGCAAATATATTTATTTCTCCGCTGAGCGCAAGTTTGGCGCTGTCCTTATAAAACATGGTGGCATCGGCTTGCGCTGTCGGCATGACGAGTACGTCCTGAATATCCACGTGCGGCGGCTGCATGACGGCATAGCAGACGGCTTCGGCAATATCGTCCGCCACGAGCGGCGTATAGCCTTCGTAGACCCTGTCCGATCTCCGGCTGTCGCCCTTGAAGCGGACGATGGAAAATTCCGTCTCGACGGCTCCGGGGCACACCTGCGTAACGCGGATTCCATACGGCAGGAAGTCCATCCGCATCCCCCGGCTGAGTGCGTCCACGGCATGTTTTGTGGCGCAATACACGCCGCCGTTGGGATACACGCTTTTTCCGGCAATCGACCCGATATTGACGATATGTCCTGCCCTGCGCGCGACCATGCCGGGCGAGATCACTCGCGTGACGTACAGTAAGCCCTTGATATTCGTATCTATCATCCTTTCCCAATCGTCGACCGCGCCCTGGTGAATCGGATCGAATCCGGCGGCGAGACCTGCATTGTTGACCAGTATGTCAATGTCTTTCCATTCGTCGGGCAGGCTGTTTAGCGCCTTCTCGACTTCATCGTATACCCGCACGTCGAACGAAAGGGCGCGGACTTTCACACCGTAATCGTTTTCAATCACGTCTTTCAGAGCCATCAGGCGTTCGGTTCGCCTTCCGTTGACAATCAGATTGATGCCTTCTCCTGCCAGACGCAGGGCGATGGCTTTCCCGATGCCCGATGTCGCGCCTGTAATAAATGCTGTTTTCTCCTGCATAGCTTTTGTTTTAATATTTCATTGCCGTTATTTCCGTGTCCTGTTTCACATCGGGATAGCTTATTCGTGTGTGGTACATCGTTTTGAGTTTTTCAATAAAGGTCGACTTGATGTCTTCGATATCTTTGAACGTAAGCGGTGTATCCTTCAGCAATCCGTCTGCAATCTGCCCGTCGATGATTTTATGAACCAGCACGGTCAACGTCTCGTCGGTATATTCATGCAGGCTGCGCGACGCGGCTTCGACCGAATCGGCCATCATCAGGATGCCCGTTTCCCGGGTGAAAGGATTCGGGCCGGGATAGGTGAACAGTTTGTCGTCCACCGGCTTGTCGGGGAATGTATTTCTGTACGAGTTGTAGAAATATTTGGTCTTGCCTCGTCCGTGATGCGTGCGTATAAAGTCGATAATCTGCTTTGGGAGAGAGGCTTTTTCCGCCATCTTCACACCGTCGGTGACATGCCGAATGATGATTTGAGCGCTTTCTTCGAACGGCAGCTGGCTGTGCGGATTGTTGCCGCCTTTCTGGTTTTCGGTGAAAAAAGCGGGATTGCTCATTTTCCCGATGTCGTGATACAGCGCGCCCGTACGGATGAGTTGCGTATCGGCGCCGATTCGCGCGCCGGCCTCCGACGCCAGAATGGAAACCTGCATCACATGCTGGAACGTGCCCGGACACGTCTCGGACAATTTATTGAGAATGGGCGTATTGATATTGGAAAGCTCCACCAGCGTAATCGACGAGACGTATCCGAATATCTTCTCCAGCAAATAAATCAGCAAATACGAGAACATCAGCAATACAAAATTGATGCCGAAGAAAAGCGGCATAATCCACCGTATTTTGCTGAAATCGCCTTCCTGATAGAGCGAAAGGCTCAGATAGGCCAGGGTATACGATGCAAAGATGAATATCGAACATCTGACTAACTGCGCACGTTGTGTCAATTCTTTCAGCGTGAAAATCACGACAACGCCCGCAATAATCTGCAAAATCAGAAACTCGTGCGGGAAAGGCGCAAGCAGCGAACACAGCAAGACGGCAATCAGATGCGTAAACAGTGCGGCATGTGAGTCGAAGAACGTGCGCACCACAATGGGCAAAATCGCAAAAGGCAGAATATAAATACTCACAATGTCGTATCCGGCGCAAATCTCGGCAAGAAGACACGTCGACAGAATGGCCAGTACGATGAAGAGCAGGTTGCGCCGGTTATAAAAAATGCCGGGGCAGAACGAGGCCAGGTAAAGCCCGCTGCAAAGCAGAATGCCGAAAATCAGGATGAACTGGCCAGCCCAGATAAGCGCCTGCCGCTGGTTTCCGCCCGACTTGGTCTCGTAAATCGTTTTGAGTGAGAAAAGCGTCTTGTACGTATGACTGTCCACAACTTCTCCGCGCTCGACAATGCGCTCGCCCGCCTGCATCATGCCTGACGAGATGGAGAGGCTCTGCAACTGATCGTTCAGAATCTTCTCGGACGTTTCTCTGTCGTAAAGCAGATTTTCAGTCAGATAGTTATTTATGTCGCAGGCTTTCAGCACATTCATATCCAGCGAAGAGGGCGCGTTGTGGATAATCGTTTCGTAAGCGGTCTTAACGGTGTTGAAACTGTTTATGTTACGGATCTCGGATACATTGTTTTTAATGATGTATACGTGCGTAAGATTCGCCTGTCGCAGATTTTCGAGTTCCTTTGGAGGGAGGATTCCCCGGTCGTAAAGTTTGTCAAGCTGGTTTTCGATATACCGGAAACAATTGGTTTGCTGTACGTTTATGCCGGACGAAAGCCGGTAGGCCGACGTTATTTTTTCCATCCTGCCCGTTTTTACACCCACATCCATGCGAAAATAAGGTTTGAACATGGAGCGGATACTGTCTTTTTCGGCTTTGATTTCGTCGTCGGTTTTGTAGACGGGAAAATCGAAAGGCGCTGTCAATAATTCATATTGCCATGGCTTGCCTTCATAAAACTGGTAAGTGAACTTGCTCCCGCGCGGGAAGAAATAGGTTATCAGTATCGCCGAAACGGCGAAAAGGATAACAGGCTGTACGATTGACATTTTTATTTTCATAAGAACAAATCTGGTTGTTTTCAATGGCGAAATTACATAAAAAAATTCAGCAAGAAAAAATAAAACGTTATTTTTGCTGTCCGAAACGAAAAAGCAGGGATTTTTCCCTTGTTTTCGGTTTCGGAACTTAACTGAAATAAACTATGGTAAGAGTACGATTTGCTCCCAGTCCAACCGGTCCGCTGCATATTGGCGGCGTCCGCACGGCGTTATATAATTATCTGTTTGCCCGACAAAAAGGCGGAGAAATGATTCTTCGTATCGAAGATACCGATTCGCAGCGTTTTGTCGAGGGGGCGGAAGAATATATCATTGAATCGTTCAAATGGCTGGGTATTCCCTTCGACGAAGGAGTCGGATACGGTGGCGACAACGGTCCTTACCGCCAGAGCGAACGGAAAAATATCTACAGGCAATATGTAGACCGGCTGCTGCGCGACGGATTGGCGTACATTGCATTCGATACGCCCGAAGAACTGGAAGCTAAACGAAAAGTAATTCCCAATTTCCAGTACGACGCATCTGCGCGAATGCAGATGCGCAATTCGCTGACGCTGTCTGCCGGCGAAGCCAAAGCGCTTATGGACGCAGGCGAACGGTATGTCGTCCGCATCAAAATCGAATCGGGCGAAGATATTCGAGTAAACGACCTGATTCGCGGCGAAGTGATTATAAATTCATCTGTTATAGACGATAAAGTGCTGTATAAATCGTCTGACGATCTGCCGACATACCATCTGGCGAATATCGTGGACGACCATCTGATGCGAATCACGCACGTCATCCGCGGCGAGGAATGGCTGTCGAGCGCGCCGCTGCACGTATTGCTGTACCGTTACCTGGGCTGGGAGGACACGATGCCGGCTTTTGCGCATCTGCCTCTGCTGCTCAAACCCGAAGGCGGCGGCAAGCTGAGCAAGCGCGACGGCGACCGGCTCGGGTTCCCCGTTTTTCCGCTGGAATGGCGCGACCCCAAAAGCGGCGAAATATCGTCGGGCTATCGCGAGAGCGGCTATCTGCCCGAAGCCGTCATCAACTTTCTGGCCTTGCTGGGATGGAATCCGGGCGATAACAGGGAATTGATGTCGATGGACGAACTGGTCGAAAGTTTCGACCTGGCGCACTGCAGCAAAAGCGGAGCGAAATTCGACTACGAGAAAGGCAAATGGTTCAATCACCAGTATATCCAGAAACGCGACAACAGGGAAGTGGCCGGCATGTTTGCACCCGTACTGGAAAGTCACGGTGTGAAAACCGACTCCGCATACGTCGAAAAGATTGTCGCGCTGATGAAAGAAAGGGTCAGTTTTATTTCCGAACTGTGGGCGCATACGTATTTCTTCTTTGTTGCGCCGGCGGCATACGACGAAAAAACGCGCCTGAAACGCTGGAAAGAAGACAGTGCGGCGCAACTGACGGAACTGATCGACGTCTTGCAGGCACGCGAGCCTTTCGATGTGGAAGGAACGGAAGAGAGTGTGAAGGCATGGATCGGCAGCAAAGGCTATCATCTGGGAAATATCATGAATGCCGTGCGTCTGGCGCTTGTGGGCGAAGGTATCGGTCCGCAGATTTTCCACATCACCGAGGCTCTCGGAAAGGAAGAAACCATCCGGCGGCTGCGACGGGCAATCGATACGCTGGGATAGTATGAGGCACGTTTACACCTTGATACTGCACGGGTACGCATTTTTCACGGTGCTGTTTTCGTTCTTCAACCGCAAGGCGCGAATGACGCGGCTGGGGCAGTGGCGCACGAATGGTATCCTGCGGACGAAAATAGACGGCAGCGCCCGGTACATCTGGTTTCATGCCGCTTCGCTGGGCGAGTTCGAACAGGGTCGCCCGGTAATGGAAATGATACGCAAACGCTATCCGCAGTACAGAATTCTACTGACGTTTTTTTCGCCGTCGGGGTATGAAGTGCGGAAGAACTACGACGGTGCGGACGTGGTCTGTTACCTGCCTTTCGACACGCCCTACAGGGTAAGAAAGTTTCTGAATCTGGCCAGACCGTGCATGGCCATTTTCATCAAGTACGAGTTCTGGCTGAACTATCTTGAGGAACTCAGGCGGCGGAAGATTCCTGCCTACGTCATATCGGCCATTTTTCGCAGAGAGCAGTTTTTTTTCAAGCGCTACGGCCGGTGGTACCGGCGGGCGCTGTCGTGTTTCGACCGTCTGTTCGTGCAGGACGAGCCGTCTGCGCAGCTTCTGGCCGAACACGGCATCACTCGCGTGAGTGTTTGCGGCGATACACGTTTCGACCGTGTGCTGGATATTCGGAGCCGGGCGCGTGTCCTGCCGGCGCTCGATGTATTCGCGGGCAACGGCAAATATCCCGTGCTCGTGGCCGGCAGCACCTGGCCGCAGGACGAAGACCTGATTATCGCTTATTTCAACAGCCATCCGGCGATGAAACTCATCATCGCGCCGCACGAAATTCACCGCGAACATCTGCTCGACATCGAATCGAAACTGCAGCGCCCTTCGCTGCGTATCTCGGAAATGGACCAGCAGTCTGTTGCAGACAAAGATTGCCTGATAGTGGACAGTTTCGGACTGCTTTCGTCCATCTACCGCTATGGCCGGATGGCTTATATCGGCGGCGGTTTCGGCAAAGGAATCCACAATACGCTCGAAGCGGCGGTATACGGTATTCCTGTCATTTTCGGGCCTAAATATCATAAGTTCAAGGAGGCAAAAGACCTGATTGCCCTCGGCGGCGGTTTTTCGACGGCAGGCGGGGCAGCATTCGTCAGTCTGATGGACGATTTCATTGCTCATCCCGAACTGCAGCGGCGAACAGGCGCCATCGTCGGCAACTACGTGCGGCAGAATGCCGGCGTCGCCGAAAAGATCCTTGACGAACTGAAGATTGAAGAGTAAAAACGCATAAATTTTATATTACCGGCAGGCATTATGGAACAGTATTACGATGCAGTAGATCTTTTGAAGGAGATGATTTCGCGTCCCTCTTTCAGTCGTGGAGAAACGGACGTGGCCGACTGTCTGCAGGCGCGATGGCAGGCTGCCGGGCAGGAAGTACGGCGCAGGGGGAACAACCTGTGGATGACGGCGCCGGCTTTCGACGCCACCCGCCCGACGCTTCTGCTCAATTCGCACATCGACACGGTGAGGCCGGTAGCCGGCTGGACGAAAGACCCGTTTCGGCCGGAGGAAGATGCGCACGGGAGGCTGTACGGTCTGGGCAGCAACGACGCTGGCGCCAGCATCGTCGCCCTGTATGAAGCGTTTACGCTGCTGAGCGTACGGAAGCAGTCCTACAACCTGATTTTCCTTGCATCGGCGGAGGAGGAAATTTCCGGGCGTAACGGCGTAGAAAGCGTCTTGCCCGAACTTCCGCCCGTCGTGTTCGGCGTCGTCGGCGAGCCGACCGGCATGAGACCGGCCGTTGCCGAGAAAGGACTGCTGGTGCTGGACTGCGTCAGTCGCGGCGTATCCGGCCATGCGGCGCGCGCCGAAGGTGTAAACGCGATTGCGTCGGCCGTGGAAGACATTCGTCTGTTTCATACATACCTCTTCCCGCAGCAAAGCGACCTGCTGGGGGCGGTGAAGATGACGGTGACGATGATTCAGGCCGGCACCCAGCACAATGTCGTTCCGGACGAATGCCGTTTCACGGTCGACGTCCGCACCAACGAATTTTATTCCGGTCAGGCGATCTGCGATGAAATCCGCCGGCACGTCCGCTGCGAAGTGACGCCGCGCAGTCTACGGCTCAATTCTTCGCGAATCGACGCCGCACATCCCTTCGTACGGCGGGCGGTGATGCTCGGCGGGGAACCGTTCGGCTCGCCGACATTGAGCGACCAGGCGCTGATGCCCTTCCCCACGGTCAAAATCGGCCCCGGCGATTCAGCACGCTCGCATACAGCCGACGAATATGTCATGCTGACGGAAATTCGCCATGCCATCGACATCTATGTGCGCCTGCTGGACGGACTGGAACTGTAACAGGGGAGGGGTGTATTTGACTGCGCCGGTTTTCAGTTCAAACTGCCGCTTCCGCCCGGACGCGCGGTTCATGCCCGGATTAAAATATTCCCTGCAAACCGGCGCGGCGACGAACACAGCGCAAATTCAAATCCCGCTTTCTTTCAGCCGTTCCGCATTTTCAGCCACAGTCAGGCGGTCGATGCAGTCCTGGATATCGCCGTCCATAAAGGCGGCCAGATTGTATATGGTATAATTGATGCGGTGATCGGTGATGCGTCCCTGCGGATAGTTGTATGTGCGGATTTTGGCCGAGCGGTCGCCGGTCGAGACCATTGTTTTCCGTTTCGAGGCTATTTCGTTCCGGTGCCGGGTCAGTTCTATGTCGTAGAGTTTTGCGCGGAGCATCTGCATGGCCAGTTCGCGGTTGGCCAGCTGCGTGCGCGCCTGCTGGCAGACGACGACGATGCCCGACGGTCTGTGTGTGAGCTGCACTTTTGTTTCGACCTTGTTCACGTTCTGTCCTCCCGCCCCGCCCGAGCGCGCAGTCTGCATTTCGATGTCGGCGGGATTGATTTCCACGTCCACCTCTTCGGCTTCGGGCAGCACGGCTACGGTGGCGGCCGACGTGTGTACGCGCCCCTGCGTCTCGGTCTGCGGTACGCGCTGCACGCGGTGCACGCCCGATTCGTATTTCAGGATGCCGTAAACGCCTGCGCCCGTCACGGTGAAGATGATTTCCTTGAATCCTCCGGCCGTGCCTTCCGTCATGCCGGTGATTTCGGTATGCCAGCCTTTCGTTTCGCAATATTTCTGATACATGCGGTAGAGGTCTCCTGCAAAGATGGCCGCTTCGTCGCCGCCCGTCCCGCCGCGGATTTCCATGATGGCATTTTTGTCGTCCTGCGGGTCGGTGGGGACAAGCATCAGTTTGATCTTCTCTTCCATCTGCGGCAGGCGTTCCTGGCAGGTTTCCAGTTCGGCGCGCGCTATCTCCTTCAGTTCGGAGTCGGACTCGTTGATCAGGATGTCTTTCGCCTCCTCGATGCTGCGCAGAATCTTCAGATACTCCGTACGCGCCTGCATCAGCAGATCCAGTTCCCTGTATTCTTTCGACAGGCGGACGTAGCGCTGCCGGTCGGCGATTATCGAAGGGTCGGTGATACGCGTCGAGATTTCTTCGAAACGGCCCGTCAGTCCGTTGAGGCGAAACAGCAGGGTATTATTGTCCGGCATCTTCCTTTACGTGTATTTAAATTCTCCCGCTTCGGAACGGATTATCAGTTCTTTGCCGTCGGCAGCTTCGACGTGCCCGACCACCCGCGCACCGATGTGAAACGTTTCGGATATGTCGATGACTTCCTGCGCGCAGACTTCGGGCAGGTATATTTCCATCCGGTGCCCCATGTTGAAAACCCTGTACATCTCGTCCCAGGCCGTGCCGCTCTGCGCCTGAATCGTGCGAAACAGCGGCGGAACGGGAAAGAGATTGTCTTTTACGATGCGCATGTTGTCCGCGAAATGAAGTATTTTCGTCTGTGCCCCGCCCGAGCAGTGCACCATGCCGTGTATCTGCGGGCGCAACGCGTCCAGCACTTTTTTTATCACCGGTGCATACGTGCGGGTCGGCGAGAGGACGAGCTTCCCCGCATCTGCAGGTACGCCGTCCACGGGGTCGGTCAGTTTCAGGCTTCCCGAATAGACGAGTTCGTCGGGCAGGGAAGCGTCGAAACTTTCGGGATATTTCTCCGCGAGGTATTTGGCAAACATGTCATGTCGCGCCGAGGTCAGTCCGTTGCTGCCCATGCCGCCGTTGTAGGACTGTTCGTAGGTAGCCTGTCCGGACGATGCAAGCCCGACAATCACGTCGCCCGGACAGATGCGGGCATTGTCGATCACATCGCTGCGCTTCATGCGGCAGGCTACGGAACTGTCCACGATGATGGTGCGTACAAGGTCGCCCACGTCGGCCGTCTCGCCGCCCGTGGCATAGGCGCCGATGCCCATCCTGCGCAGGTCGGCCAGCAGTTCGTCCGTGCCGCTGATGATGGCGGAAATCACTTCGCCGGGGATTAGCAGTTTATTGCGTCCGATGGTACTCGATACAAGAATATTGTCGGTAGCCCCGACACATATCAGGTCGTCGATATTCATAATCAGCGCATCCTGGGCGATGCCTTTCCAGACGCTCAGGTCGCCCGTTTCGCGCCAGTAGATGTAGGCGAGCGACGATTTCGTGCCTGCCCCGTCGGCGTGCATGATGTTGCAGTACGCAGGATCGCCGCCCAGCATGTCGGGAATGATTTTGCAGAAGGCTTTTGGATAAAGCCCCCTGTCGATATTCCGTATCGCATGGTGCACGTCTTCCTTGGATGCGCTTACTCCGCGCAGGTTGTATCGATTGTTATTCATAATGCGGTTATTTCTCTGATGCGGGCGGGATTTTGCCTGTTCCGGGCTCCATCGTATCGTAACGGAACAATCCGTACGTTTCGATGATACTTGTCAGTTTGGCGGCATATTGCGGATCTGTGGCGTAGCCGTAGCGTTTCAGTCCTTTTGCCCAGTTTCGGTAGTCGGTTATTTCCAGTTCGAACAGTGGGCGGTAGTGTGCGCGTTCGGTCAGGAAGCGGGAATGGTCTTCGTACGAATCGACGGGGTCGAGGTACTTGCGGTAACATGTGCGACCGTCTTCGTGATTCCTGTAGATGCAAAGCCCGTTCCAGTTGCTGCACTTGATTCCGAAATGATTGTTTCCGCCCAAAGCGAGGTAACTCTGTCCGGCGGACGATTCCAGAATCGCCTGCGCAAGGGTGATGCTTGCCGGAATCCTGTATTTCTTCTGCTGCCGGATGGCGGTCTCGCAATACGCCCGGATATAATCGTTGTACGTTTTGCGCAGACCGGCCGTTTCCGCTTCGAACGGTTCGGACTGCAACGGACATATCGCCGGAACGCCTGCCGACAGGAACAGCAACAGGCACAGTTTCTTTATATATGTAAGCGATATGCGCATCTTCATCTCCTGCTGTTATCTCAGTTTAAGCATGTCGCCTTCTTCGGGAACGAAATCGGGCTTTTTGCTGTTCATTTTGTACAAACTCTTGAGTTGAATGCCGTAGCGCTGCGAAATGCCGTGCATGGATTCGCTCGCCTGCACCGTATGGAACTGGTACGGTTTGTCCGCTTTTTTCTTTTTCTTCTGCAAATACACAATGTCACCCTCCTCAAGCGGGTAGCCTTTGGGCATATCGTTGTATTTGCGCAGTTTCTTCACTTTGAAACCGAGGTCGCCGGCAATATCTTCCAGCGAATCGTTCCCGTCGGCGATGACATATATGAGGCCGTGCGTCTTGAATATCTCGTGCGAAAGCAGACTGGCCGGGCGGGTTTCTTTTTTATCTTTCTTCTTTTCCTTTTCCCTGTCGACGTTATACAGCTGATACGTCTCGATGATGGTTATCAGTTTGTCAGCATAACCCCGGTCTGTGGCGTAGTTACATTCCTGCAAGCCTTTCGCCCACCGTTTATAATCGGTGATTTTATATTCGAACAGGCGGGCGTATCGGGAATGGTTCACCAGAAAGAGAGAATGATCTTCGTACGAGTCCGTGATGTTTTTATACTTGCGGAAACATTCGTTCTCGCGGTCGTCATTGTGATAGGCGCGCGCACCTTTCCATTCCGAATGGCATTTGATGCCAAAATGGTTGTTGGAATTTTTCGCAAGCGTCGACGCGCCCGCGTTCGATTCCAGCAGCGCCTGCGCAAGTGTGATGCTGGCGGGAATTTTGTGTTTTTTCTGTTGCCGGATGGCCTCGTCCCTGTATTTGCTTATATATTTTTCGTAAGCGGAATTTCTGCCTGTCACGTTCGCTCGAAGGGGATTAAACGCAGTAAGCAGCAGAAAAAACAAGATATATCTATTTTTCAAACTCATAAAAACCATTACCGTTCCGAATACCTTTTATGCAGGAATCGATGCCCTGCCATTCAAATTGCGCGCAAAGATAATGCAAAAATGATGATAATCACTAATGTTTGATACGAAAATTATTCTTTTCACGAAAAGAAGCGATAAAACTGCTATCTTTGCAGCGTCATAGGAGCCGGTTTATGGAATCATACGGGATAAAAACAGTCGTGCGGAAGATGCATTTATGCTCTGCGGCAAAAGCGAAGCGCTGGCAATCGATTCGGCCGAACAGTTGTTTTCGACGGCCTCAGGTTAAAATTTGAAAATTTTATTCGCTGGGGAGATACCGGATATGATAGAAAATTTTTATTTTTTTAGGTTTTTGAATACGAAAAAAATGCGTATCTTCGAATTCTGATATTAACAACAAATGAATGATATGAAACAGAAATTGACCGTACTTACAGGGGCGGGAATGAGCGCCGAGAGCGGCCTCTCTACTTTTAGAGATTCCGACGGATTATGGAACAACTATTCCGTATGCCAGGTGGCAACGCCCGATAGTTTTGCCGCCAATCCGCAGTTTGTGCTCGACTTTTACAACGAGCGGCGGCGCGAGTTACTCAAAGTCCAGCCGAACGATGGCCACAGGGGACTGGCTGCACTGGAAAAAGATTACGACGTGTACATCATCACGCAGAACGTGGACAACCTGCACGAACGCGCCGGCAGTACGCGCGTGCTTCATCTGCATGGCGAGTTGATGAAATCGTGCTCCGTCAACGACCCGAACACGCCGTACGACATTTCGCCCGACAATCCCGACCTGCATGTGGGCGACACCAACGAAAAAGGCGATCAGTTGCGTCCGTTTATTGTATGGTTCGGCGAGGCCGTTCCGATGATAGAGCAGGCCGCCAAATGGGTCGAAGCAGCCGACATATTTGTGATTATCGGCACTTCGCTCAACGTATATCCGGCAGCGGGATTGCTAAACTACTTCCGTAGCGGACAGCCCATCTACCTGATTGACCCCAAGGAGGTAAACACGTATCGCAAAGATATACGTTTCATAAAGGCAGGCGCATCGAAAGGCATGAAACAGCTTGCCAAACTGTTGGCCAAATAGCAGCAGGCGTCAAGGTATATGACCGGCGGGAATTTTAAATGCTTTCACCGTTTCGATCATGGCGAGGATATTTTCGACCGGCGTGCCGGCCTGCACATTGTGACACGAACAGCAGATATATCCTTCACCGTCGCCGCCAAGCGATTCCAGACAGTTCCGGGTTTCGTCGATCACGTCCTGCGCCGTACCGCGCGGCAATACCTGCTGATTTTCCACGCCGCCGTGGAAGATAAGATCTTTACCGAAAAGCTGCTTCAGCCGCGCCATGTCCATACCTTTGCACACATGCTGAATGGGATTCAGTATGTCCACGCCGCAATCCACTAATCCGGGTACGATCGGAAACGATGCGCCGTCGGTGTGATACAGCACTTTCTTGCCGTAGCGGTGAATCAGGTCGCACCAGTTTTTCAGTCTCGGTTTGAAATGCGTTTCCCACGATTCGAGCGAGATCAGCAGATTTTCCTGCATCCCCATGTCGTCACTGATAAAGACGATGTCCAGCCGGTCGCCGAGTTCCGAGAGCATCCGTTCAAGCATTTGTGTTTGTATGGCATCGATACGGTCGAGCGTGGCATCTAAAAAATCGGGATAGGCGAGCGTGTCGATCATGGCATTTTCGAGTCCCCGCATCTGGCAGTATATTTCAAAATGGGAAATCCACGGGCCGATGGTGGCGAAGTTCCACGAGCGCGCCTCGTCGGCCAGCGCCTTTGCTCCGGCATAGTCGAACAGGTCGGGGTCGGGCCACGCCGGATACGCATCCAGCTGCGACGGGCTTTCGTAAGCAGCCAGCGGCGGGTTGATATATTCCTGATAAGTGGCCAGTCCGGCTTTGACCATGCGCGTGGGGACACCCCACATGGTGATTTCGCCGCTGTCGTTGGGATCGAAATAGCGGCCGCCGTAGCCGGGAAATATCCATACTATTTTGTCAATCCCCAGAGCATTATAGACTGACAATTCATCCTGCTTGCCGGTACAGGTGCGCAACATGTCCAGCACTTCCGGCGTACACCACAAATCTACCGGCAGGCGATCCACCGGCCGTCGGTTCAATACCGCATCAATACGTTCTCTACAAGTCATACTTCTTTTTAAAGATTCGGATTGCAAAGTTAGAAAAAAAATACAAGTGACGCCTCGGCATATCATTCAAATTTTATTGCGAGATGATTTTTTATTTGCATTTGATAAATAATATGTATACATTCGCCGCGTGAAAAAAACACTTTAATATGACAATTCGTATAATACAAAAAACATCTCTCACGCTGGCTATATGCACCATGCTGACGGTTGCCTGCAGCGAACAGAAAAGCGGCGGGCTGTCGCCTGTAGAGCTTCAGTGTGAATATCAAACGAATCCGGTGGGCATGGATGTGATTGAGCCACGATTCTCATGGAAATTGTCCGACCCCGAACACGTCAGAGGGCAGGCACAAACGGCCTGTCATATCCTGATGGCCAGCAGTCCCGATCTTCTGACGGAGACGAAGGCCGACGTGTGGAACAGCGGAATGATTGCCTCATCGCAATCGTTTCTCGTACCGTACGGAGGGAAAAAACTGCAATCGAGCAGCCCTTACTTCTGGAAAGTGAAAGTATATGACATGGACGGAAAGCCTTCGGAATGGAGCGAGACGGCACAGTTTGTGACAGGCATCCTCGATGCTTCCGAGTGGGACGCCGCCGCATGGATACGTCATCCCGATGCGCAGCGCACGAAACACATCAGGTTTCGAAAGAACCTCCGACTTGGCGCCGCTCCCGAACAGGTCTTCATTCATGTCGCTTCGATGGGTTATCATGAGTTGTATATCAATGGAAAGAAAGCCGATGATCGTGTGCTGGCGCCGGCGCTTACGAATTTTGACAAACGACTGTTCTATGTCACATACGACATTGCCGATTTGCTTGTCAAAGGAGATAATACTGTTGGCATCCTGTTCGGCTCGGGATGGGCAAATTATAATTGCTTTTCGCGCACACCGGCATTGCGTGTCCTGATTGCGGGACATGATGCCGACGGCAAGACGCTTGCTCTCGCGTCGGACGAGACTTGGCGATGCATCGAAAGTAACAGCGAAGATACGCGCGAGATACGTACACATAACAGTAATGGAGGCGAAATCGTGGATGCGCGTCATGATCTGCCGGAATGGAACCTGCCGGAATTTGACGACAGCCGGTGGATAACAGTTGCAACGTGCAACAACGACGGCGTGGAACTCGTAGCGCACGACATCCCTCCTTCGCGCATCGTTAAAACCTTCGCGGCCGACAGCATCATCGACGCGGGCGACGGCGTATACAAGATTGACTTCGGCGTCAACTTCACGGGATGGGTCAACATCTCTTTCAGCAATCTTGTTGCAGGCGATACGGTCGTGATCGGTTCGGCGGACGATGAAAAGTCGTTCGACGACTTCAACATCTGCAGTTACTTTGTTTCCGCAGGCATTGATGGCGAGCGCTTCTGCAACCGCTTCAATTACTTTGCCGGAAGGTACGTAAACATCAGAGGACTGCGTGATAAATCCGACATCAAAGACGTTTTGGCCAGCGTTATCACTACAGACCTGACGTATACAGGCGAATTTATATCGAACAGTAACATGTTTAACGAGATATTCAACGTGGATCTCTGGACATTCATCGTGAATACGACAGAAGGTTATACGTCGGACTGTCCCCATCGCGAACGGTGCGGGTACGGCGAGGTAGCTACAGCCACTTCGTGGGGCATCGGTCTGACGAACTTCGACGCCGGCTCATTCTATCGGAATGTGGTACGCAACTGGCGCGACGTGCAGACTCCCGACGGCTGGGGACGCAACACGGCGCCGCAGCCAAACGATATCCACTGGGGCGGCGCAATGTGGAGCAGCGCCGGAATGAATGTCGCATGGGAACACTACCAGCATTACGGTGACCCGGAAATCATCGAAATAATCTATCCCACGGCGCGCAGATGGCTCGAATTTCTCCATGCTCACACGCAAGACGGTCTGCTTGTGAAGTATCGTTCGCATCCCGGACAGTTTCTCGGCGACTGGCTCGCGCCCGGCTCGCGGAATGAATTCGGAGACAGTCCGCAGGCACAATATTTCAATAACTGTGTCTATGCGATGAATCTTGAAACGTTCGTATCCATGGCGCAGATACTCGGACATACGGACGACGCGACGCTGTATGCCGAACGGCTAAACGCACTTCGTCCTGCCATTCACGCACGGTTTTACAATCCGAAGAAAGGATTATATTCAGACGGCACGCAGGTACAGCAGGCCTTCGCCATCCTCACCGGCATCACACCGGAAAAGGAACGGCAACGGGTGGAGAAAGTCATCGCCGACGACCTGGATGGCGCCCATCCGTATCTCGACATGGGAAGCGCAGGTATGTACGTGATGCTGCGTTATCTGACCGACCATCCCGAACTGACATGCCGGGTAGAAAAAATCCTCAACAGTACGGACTATCCCGGATACGGACATTTTCTGCTTCAGGGCGAGACTGCCTGGCCGGAAGACTGGCGAACGGACGTCGACAGCAAGATGCATACCTGCTATACGGGCATCGCCGGATGGTTTACCAAAGCGCTGTGCGGACTGCAGCCCGGCAGAAATGGCGAGGGATACCGGCATTTCATCTTCAAACCGCATGTGACCAAAGATGTCGAATTCACCAACGCAATTTTCAATTCTCCTTTTGGAGAAATCGAAACATTCTGGAAGGGTATTGAAAATAAGCTCTGCGCGGGTATAACCGTACCGCCAAACACTTCCGCCACAGTCTGTCTCGATACGGCATACTTCAAGAATGTCTATGAAGATGACGTGCCGCTCGATGATGTCAAAGAAGTAACGGTAAAAGGAATTGAAGGTAATTATCTTATAATCGAAGTTCCATCCGGAAAGTATTTTTTTACGCAGACATTCAAAGATTAACAGGCAAAGAAAAATGATGGAGATATATGCATATCACAAACCAAGTCTGCCGGACTGTTTATCGCCTTGCAGGAAACGGGGTATAAGCAGACGGAGCGTTCGGGACGCTTTCCGAAGCGTCGGATTTACATTTTACGTTTCGTTTCGAACAGTATTCTGTTCAAACAGACTTCGCAGAAATTAACTCTTAATAAATGTATAATGAAAAGAATAATTCAACTTGTCATGCTGGCGGCAGCCGGCATAATTATCTGCAACCTGTCGGGATGCACATCGGCAGACGGGAGCGGCAACGTGTCCCGTCTGGAAGCCGGATTTGAAAACCCGCCACAGAGCGCGCGCGCCGGTGTTTATTGGTATTTTATGGACGGAAACTTTTCGCGCGAAGCCGTCACAAAAGATCTCGAAGCAATGAAAGATGCGGGCATCGGTCATGTGCTGTTTCTGGAAGTAAACGTGGGTGTACCCCGTGGGAAAGTCGATTTTCTCAGCGAGGAATGGCAGGATCTGTTCGCCTTCATGGTACACGAATGTGAACGGCTTGAAATAGGCATCACGCTCGGTGTCGGACCTGGTTGGACAGGCAGCGGCGGGCCGTGGGTGAAAGGCGAAGAATCAATGCAGCATCTCGTACATGCATCAGTCGACGTATCCGGCGCCCGACAGCAGACGATTCAACTGCCCAAACCCGATCCCATGCCGCCTTTCTTTGGTCGCGAACCTGCCATACAGGACGAATGGGAAGGATTTTATCGCGACGTCGCCGTACTTGCCTTTCCCGCCTCCGCCACACGAATCGACACCGGCTATGTAGTCGATGGCGGCTATCTGAGAATGCGCGAAATCGAAGAACGCGCGCTGTATTACCGCAAACCGTACAGTTCAATGCCGTACGGAGTGAAAGAATATCTCTCGACCGCCGAATCGCACGACGCGCGTCCGGGGGATACGCCCGCGACAACGGACGACATTATCGACCTCACCGCACTTCTGCAACCCGACGGCTCGCTCACATGGGATGTACCCGAAGGACGGTGGACGGTGATGCGTTTCGGCAGCCGCAACAACGGCAATGCTACCCGGCCGGCGCCATTTCCAGGCCTGGGACTTGAGGTGGATAAATTCGATACCGTCGCCATGAATCATCATCTCGATTATTTTATCGGGAAACTTTTTAAGCGTTCCGATTTCACGCAGGCCAGTCTGCGCGGCGGATTGCAGATGCTGCACATGGACAGTTGGGAGATGGGATCGCAAAACTGGACAGCCCGCTTTCGTGAAGAGTTCACACGACGCCGCGGATATGATCCGCAACCGTTCTATCCCGTGTACGCCGGCGTGATGGTGCAGAGCCGCGAGGCAAGCGAACGCTTCCTCTGGGATTTGCGCCTGACGGCACAGGATCTTGTCCTCGAATATCATGCGGGACATATCAAACGTTACGCCAAACGTTACGGAATGAATTTTTCCATCGAACCTTACGATATGACGCCAACTTCAGATCTCGAACTCGCCGTCATTGCCGACGTCCCGATGTGCGAATTTTGGAGTCTCAACGGATACAATACATCCTTCAGTACCGGAGAAGGCGCGTCGGCGGCACATCTTCTGGGACAGTCGCTCGTGCCCGCCGAGTCGTTCACCGCCGCCGGAGACGCATGGAAGCAGCATCCGGCATCAATGAAAAATCAGGGCGAATGGGCATGGGCATCCGGAATTAACCGTTTTGTGTATCACACCTTCGCGCACCAGGCTCTGCACGACAGCCTGCGACCTGGAATGACGATGGGTCCCTACGGAGTTCACTGGGATCGCAATCAGACATGGTGGTACCTGTCTCGGCCTTATCACGATTATGTAGCGCGCAGTCAGTTCCTTCTGCAGCATGGACGAACCGTAGCCGACATCCTTTACCTCACGCCCGAAGGCGCTCCGCACGTATTCCGCGCACCCGAATCGGCGCTCGAGAGCGATGACCCGATGCTGCCCGACCGCAAAGGATATAATTTTGACGCCTGTCCGCCAGGTTTCCTCTATAATGCAACGGTAAAGGATGGATGTGTGACGTTCCCCGGTGGTGCCTCGTACCGTTTGCTGGCGCTTCCGTACTTTGATACAATGACCCCGGCTCTTCTGAAGAAGATTGTAGAGCTTGTCGATGAAGGCGCAACCGTCGTAGGTCTTCCACCGAAAAAATCACCCAGCCTTTCAGGCTATCCCGAATGTGACAACGAAGTACAGGCGCTCGCCCGGAAACTCTGGGGCGACGGCAATCCACCGGAAACACTCGCCGAGCGCACGTTCGGCAAAGGTAAAATCTTCTGGAGTGAAGAACTGCGTACGAAGGCCGACGGACTGTATCCGCACTACGACCTCACAGCAAAAATCCTTTCGGACTTCATCGCACCCGATTTCGCCGCGACCGGAAAGATACGCTACATGCACCGTACCGCCGACGATATAGATATCTACTTCGTATCAAACCGGACGGACAGGGCTATCGACGCCGTATGTACATTTCGTGTCATAGGGAAACAGCCCGAACTGTGGCATCCCGTCACCGGAGAGATTCGCGCACTTCCCGAATATTCCGACGAAAAGGGACTGACAGACATCCCGCTGAAATTCGATGTTTACGAAGGCTATTTCATCATCTTCCGCGACAGGGCGCGCAGTGCGTCGAGTGCCGTGAACTTTCCGGCGGAAAAAAATATGGCTGTATTGGATGCACCGTGGACTGTATCGTTCGACCCGAAATGGGGCGGCCCCGAATCGGTAGTTTTCGACAGCCTCACAGACTGGACGGCGCATCCCAATAATGGAATAAAGTACTATTCAGGGACGGCCTTCTATCGCCAGACGTTCGACATGCCCGCCGACTGTTCGCAGGAAAGCAGACTGTATCTCGATTTGGGCAAGGTAAAAAATATGGCGCGCGTATACCTCAACGGTAAAGACCTCGGCGTAGCGTGGACTGCTCCCTGGCGCGTAGACATCACCGAAGCCGTGAAATCAAAAGATAACAGGCTCGAAATCGAAGTGGTGAACCTCTGGGCAAACCGTCTGACAGGCGATGAACATCTGCCCTACGACGGTATCGAACAAGGACGCTGGCCTGACTGGCTGCTCGAGGGCAAACCGCGTACAAGCGGCAGATATACTTTTGCCTCGTGGCGTCATTACAGTAAGGATTTTCAGCTGCTCGAGTCGGGACTGATGGGGCCGGTAAGAATTGTTTCAAATTGAGAATTGAATATTATTGAAATGTTCGTACAACCGTTCGAACCTGATATGGGATACGTATACCCGGATTCAAAATTCGGAGCGAAGTATCAAATAACCCGGAATGTCGGTTGCAGGATGAAAGAATTAAGAATTAAAACTATATATAAAGATGAAAAAGACAGGCATTTTAATTTTACTGCTTGTTGCCGGCAGTCTGGCGTACGGTAAGGAATACCACGTTTCGGTAAAAGGCAACGATGCAAACCAGGGAACGGAAACTGCACCGTTCCGGAGTATAGGACAGGCTGCACAGGCGGCTTATCCGGGCGATGTAGTTACTGTTCATGCGGGGACATATCGCGAATGGATCAATCCGCCGCGGGGAGGCACAAGCGACGATGCAAGGATTGTCTATCGCGCTGCACCCGGAGAGCGTGTCGAAATCAAAGGCTCCGAAGTCGTCAATACGTGGACGAAGGAAGCCGGCGGCGTCTGGAAAGTAACCCTGCCGAACAGTTTCTTCGGCGATTATAATCCTTATGCCGATCTGATTTATGGCGACTGGTTCGACGGACGCGGCAGGATACATCACACCGGCGAAGTTTTTTTAAAAAACAAATCGCTCTACGAAAAGGAGACGCTCGACAAGGTACGCAATCCCGAAATCCATCCCGACAGTAAAGACCCCGAAGCGTCGAAATACACCTGGTATTGCGAAAGCGACGCTGAGAACACTACTATCTGGGCAAATTTCCATCAGTATAATCCGAATAAGGAACTGGTAGAAATCAGTGTTCGCCGCACCTGTTTCTATCCCGAAAAGCCGGGGATAAACTATCTGACCGTCGA
>JAISXP010000052.1 GCA_031270465.1 Tannerella sp.
CAGCTGCCCGGCAGGAACGGCCTCTGGCTGGCCGACGAACTGATGCGGATGAAAGGCGAAACCTTCACGCCCCCGGATATTATCTTCACCACAGGCTATACCAACCAGGAGTACCTGCTGAAGGCTTTTGAAGTGGCGGCGATCGACTACCTTGTAAAACCCGTCTGTACGGAAAGCCTTGAAAAAGCCGTCGCACGCTACCGCGAACGCGCCGGAATCACCACCGGACTGCAAAACCTGATGGATGCCATCGACGAGGAAAAACTCCTGAAATTCAAAAGCTACAACGGCCTCTTCCTGCTTCGTTCCGACGACATCGCATACGTCGAAGCCGACCGCGATTATGCCCGCATGTTCTTTGCCAACGGGACAAAAGAAGACGTCTTTGAACGGCTGGGCGAGATCGAAAAGAAACTCCCGCACGAAATATTCCTGCGTGCAGGAAAAAGCGTCGTCATCAACCGCAAATACATCCGCAAAATCACAGACGTTGCCCTCCAGCTCGTAACACCCTCCACAAGCTATTTGGTAGAAATCTCCCGGAGCGCCATCCGGCAGATGAAAAACAGCTTCTGATGCCACGGCGTTACCGTCGCAAAGACGGATTCGCAACGGCAAATCATCTCTATGGTTTGCTGAAGGGAGACGGTTATCGCGTCAGTTTTGATATTGATACACTCCGCAGCGGTGATTTCGATACCGAACTGTAGAAGCGTATCGACGAGTGTACCGATTTTATTCTCGTACTGAACCCCGGAGCGCTTGACCGCTATCTTGACCCGTCGGTTGACAAAAGATATCACGTCGTCGAGTAGAAACCGCCAGCTACTGTCTTCCCGTTCATTCTGAAACTGCGCAAAGAAAAATGCGACCCGTCGTGGCTTTCGCTGCGACCCGTCGCATTTTTTGCCGTGACCCGTCGCATTTATATCCGCGACCTGTCATATCCTGTTTTTCATTCCCTGCCGTCTGCCCCCGATTCATTTCGTGGGTAAAAACGACTACTTTGTGGATGCTGGATACCATTTCGTGGATAGCCCCTGTTTTTTTGCATCACGAATTTTTTTTGTATATACATTTGCGGCATAAATAAAACGAATAGTAACCCGTGAAGTCCGTTCACATCGGGCGGAGTTCACATAAAAACATTGAAATTATGCCCGTATTTTTTAACAGGACAGAACGCCCGATACCGGGACAGCCCGCAGAGCCGAGAAAATGGTATGCGGTAGTAAAAACAATCGGACAGGTAAGCGAGAAAGAAGTCTCGCGCCTCATTGCCGACGAGACCACGCTCAACGCCAAGGAAGCCGAAATGGCCTTGAGCCTGTTCCAGAAAATCCTTATCAACTCACTGCTGAACAGCCAGAGCGTACAGTTGGGAGACTGGGGATCGTTCCATCTCACTTGCCAAAGTGCCTCCCACGAAAAGAAGGAAGACGTAACAGGCAAGAGCATCGAGAAACTCCACATCCGCTTCACGCCCGGCAAGGCGCTCAAGGAAGCCATCGCAAAAGCCATCTTCACTCCCGTCGAAGGCCTCGTAAGCAAGCCCGGAACGAATCTGTGAAAATTCATTGATTCAAAAAAAATCGAGGAGATGAAAAAGATTGCAATTTTATTATTCGTATGTGCCGGCATAACCGGCGCCGCAAATGCCCAGATTCAGTTCAGCGCAGGACCCGGCGCAGGTTTCAACTACGCCGTGCATACGTCTTCGGACGACGAAACGATCAGTCGCTTCGGCGTCCTGCTGACAAGCCAGTTCGACATTCAATTCTCGCGCCTGCTCGGCCTGCTCGTTTGGGTCGACTTCTACAGCGGCATGTCGGCCGGCCAAAACGTGGAAGGCCTCTCCGGAGAGTATCAAATCAGCTACCTCCATCTCTCGCCCACACTGAAATTCTGCCTCCCCGGTTCACCTTTCTACCTTTTCGGCGGGCCTGGTGCCGGCTTCAGGACGAAAGGTCGGATGAAGGTAAGTTACGAAGGTCTAAGCATGGAAGAAGACATCCCGGACATGAACATACGTTTCGACGCCCGGTTCGGCGCAGGATACGATATCTTCCTGTCGAAGAAAATCACACTCTCTCCCTTCGTCGCCTTCAATGCCGGACTGAACAATGTAGCAGCAGATACCGACTGGAAGATTCACGCCCTGCAGGCCGGCCTCGTACTGCGATACAATGCCTTTTAATTATAAAATTCTCAATTAATAAAACTATGGAACTGAAAATCAAACACCAGACCGGTTCAAAGGCCGGTCAAGCAGAAACTTTCGCCATAACTGATGGCGATCTGAAAATTGGACGCGGCAACAAGTGCCGCATTCAGTATGACCCCGACATCGACGACATGGTCAGCCGTGAGCACGCCGTGATCTCGACGGACAACAAGGAAGCCGATACCTTCTGGATAGAAGACTACAACAGCAGCAACGGGCTCTTCGTAAACGGCAAGCAGGTATGGGGCAAGGTGAAAATCTATGCCGGCGACACGATACAGGTGGGTGCCAACGGCCCTACGTTCATGTTCGACCTCGACCCGCGACCGGAAAGTCACATTAAAAAGACGCAGGTAGTAGACATCATTCCCCCGAAACCGACCACTGTACACAAGGCCGTCACACCCGCCACGCCAGGCGCATCACCCAAAAGCGCGAAACCAAAAGCGGAGGAAATCGGAAACGCCGGCACAGCGCCAACTCCCGTCAAGCAGGGCGTAGGCAAGGAAACCGTACAGCGCATGGTGCTCGAGGAAAGGAAAAAGACGAAAGCCAGCACGATGCTTACTGCCGCCGGCATACTCATATTCATCGTCGCGGGCGGCCTCATCCTCCACAAGTACATAGGCAAGTCGAACGAAACGATAAACAAAGACATCCAGGTAGTGACGGGTGGACTGGACACAGAAATCAAAAACATCGAAAAGCGGCTCGATCAAGGCCCGAAGACGCCGACTCAGATAGCCGCCGAAAACTCGGACAAGGTCGTCTTTATCGAAATGGCCTGGAAACTGATCTACACCCCTACGGGCGAAGACCTGCTCCACCGCTTTACAGAGGTCAACATCAACGGCCGCGACATGCGCGTAGGCGTCTTCTTCCAGACGGAGAACGGGATTGAACCGATGCTTATCACCCGCAGCGGCAACTCGCAGGTTCTTGCCGAGCCTATACGCGGCGCGGGCACAGGCTCCGGGTTCGTTGTGGCGCCGGACGGCTTCATCCTCACCAACCGCCACGTGGCGGCCAGCTGGCTCACATCCTACTCTTTCCCCGAATACACCTTCCCCGGCGTCGTAATGGATGCGGAGGGCAATATCATCCCCAACGTATATGTCTCGCAGGACATGGTCAGATCGTGGGTGCCGGCTGCCGCCATGAACATCAATAACCAGGCCGCCTTCAAGGTGGTGGAAGGTACCAACATGTATCTCGATGTCACCTTCGCCCGCAACGACCTGCGCGCACCGGCCAAGGTGGTGCGCATATCGAATAGGCACGACGCCTCCATGATCAAGATCGATCTGCCCAAAATGCTGCCTACGGTAGAAATGTTAGACAACTACAACGACATCAAAACCGGCGACGTGGTGACAGTAATGGGCTATCCGGGCGCTTCACCCGAACAGTATTCGCAGGTCAAGTCGTACGACTATTTCAACAGCAACCCGCAACTCGTGCGCGTACCAATACCCACGCTCAGCCAAGGTAACATCGGAAGGCTCATCAAAGGCAATACCCAAACCTCGTCCGGCAACTATTACAGCACGTTCGGCGATTCCTACCAGCTGACCATCAACTCCACTGGACCGGGCAACAGCGGCGGACCGCTGTTCGACGACAAGGGACGGGTGATCGGCCTCTTCAATGCCGGAGGCGGCATCATAACCTTCGCAGTACCCATCAAGTACGGACTCGAACTTATGGGAACCGAACCGGTGATCGATTCGAACTGACGGACATCCTTGAATCTTGACTTATCGTATCCTGACATGTTTCGGAAAAAGAAAAATTGTAAAATCGCACACATCCCCGCCGGCAGGCTGTACATTCGTGCAGTGACGCTGACCGACAGGGGATGCGTGCGCAGCAACAACGAAGACCGGGCTGCCTTCCTGTTCATGGGTGGCAGCCGGACGGACTTCTTCGCCGTGCTCGCCGACGGCATGGGCGGGTATGAGCGCGGAGAAGTGGCAAGCGCCATCATGGTAGATACCGTCTGCGACGACAGCGGACGGACGATGTGCCGGAACCCACGACGCTGGATGGCAGACCTGTTCAGACGCGCAAACCGCCATATCTACGAACGCGCCATGCAGTTGCAGTCCGTGATGGGAACCACCTGTTCGATGCTGCTGATCCGAAACAAAAAGATCTACTGCGCCCATATCGGCGACAGCCGCATCTATCTGCTGACGGACGGACAGTTGCAGCAACTGACCTGCGACCATACGGTCGTCGGCGAGATGATGCGCCGCGGCGGCATCACGCGCGAAGAAGCCGCCATGCATCCGCAGCGCAACATCCTCACGAAAGCCGTCGGCACAAACCCGGACATCGAGCCGGACGTCTTCAGAGTCGCTTCGCCCGTCAGGAAGGGCAGCCGTTTCCTGCTCTGCAGCGACGGACTGTATGACATGGCACCCGACGCCGAAATACGGCGCCTGCTGGCGCTGCCCTCGCTCAAGGCCGCCGCCATATCGCTCGTGAACGCAGCAAAGGAACGCGGCGGATACGACAACATCTCCGTGGTCATAGTAGAAATCAACGACCGGTCAAACATTCCCGACGATGAAACCTCCCGTATTTGACATCCCCGGCCACTCCATTATCCGAAAGATAGGCGAAGGCGGTATGGGCACCGTCTATTTAGCCATAGACAACATGTTGCAACGGCAAGTAGCCGTCAAGGTGCTGAAGCCGGACGCCCTGCTGAAGGATGAAAACATGCAGCGGTTTCAGTCCGAAGCCGTCACGCTGGCCAAGTTGCGTCATCCCGGCATCACCATGCTGTACAACCTGATTCGCAGCGGCACGTACTGGTGCATGATCATGGAATATGTCGAAGGCGAAACACTGGATACCCTGCTGAAGAAACATGGCGTCCTGCCCGTTGAAGAAGTTCTGCGCATAGCCGTCCGCACGCTCGATGGCCTGCAGCACGCACACGAAAGGGGCGTCATACACCGCGACATGAAACCGTCCAACCTGATGCTCTCGACCGACGGCGAAGTGAAAATCATGGATTTCGGCATTGCCCGCATAGCCGGCGGCTCGCGTCTCACGCGCGTAGGGCAGGCCGTGGGGACGCCGCAGTACATGTCTCCCGAACAGGTACGGGGGCAGGAAGGCAACCTCGCTTCCGACATCTACTCGTTTGGCATCGTGCTCTACGAACTGCTGACGGGCGTCACGCCTTTCGATTTCGAGAGTGAGTTCGAAATCATGCAGGCGCACACGAACCGCAAACCCGCGCCGCCGGCCACACTGAATCCGGTCATCCCCGATGCACTGAACAGCGCCATACTGAAAACCTTATCCAAAAATCCCGCGCAGCGGTTTTCCGGTGCGGACGAGTTGAAACGCTGCCTGCAGCAAATCGGCGAAGAGATGACCGCCGCACCTGCCGCCCGCCCGTCACATTCCTCCGCGGCATTCCGCCTGCGGCTGCCGAAAATACCGGCGCTGCGAAACATCCTGCCGGACATGGATCGACGCTACGTGGTAAGCATCGGCTTCCTGGCCGTGTCACTGCTTGCCGTCATCTTCGTGCTTTTCCTCAATCCAGCGCCGTACCATCAGCAAAGGTCGGAACCGCCTACCGGAGAACAGACATCCGACAAGACAAACCGCGGGCTTGAGGTAGACCGGGACGTAAGTATGGACGACATCATGCGGACACAGCGGCCTGCAGAACTGCAGATCCCGCCGCAGGACGACAGCAGGGCGATCTCCCTGCCCGAAGGAAAGAACCGTCTCAATCCGGCTACTCCTCCTGTGAGGGACACAGAAAACAGGTCGCAGCCGAAAACGACCCCGGTAAATAAAAAGGAATCCGGCAGGAAAAAAACGCCGGAACAAAAACCGAAGGAACAGCCGCAGCAGGATGTCACGGAAAAAACGGAGACCGTCCGGACGGAAGAAACGAAACAGCCCGAAGAAGTGAAACAGGATCAGGAAAAAACGGAGACCGGTACAACGAAAACGCTGGGCAAGCAGGTGGTTATTCCCCGCGGCACGCGGGTAGACCTCGTCATTGACACCCCGTGCGACTATGACTCGGCAACAGACCGGATGCGCGTCACACTGTCGGTCGTCGCAGCCGTCGAATGTTCGGGCGTGACGATAATCGCCGCCGGCGCGAAAGCGTATGCCCTGCTGCACAAAAACTCGCGTCGCCGCGAACTGGAACTCGAGATGCTGGATGTGGAAAGCGTCACGGGACAGAAACTCAAGGCGCTGCATACAACATACAAAGATGCCGGCTTCACCAGAGGTAAAACGTTAAAAATGAACCTGGAATTCAACCGGATGAAAATGAATCAAGAATTAAAAATTAAGAATTAAAAATTTATTCTCAACAAATGAAACTGTCAACTTTCAACTCTCAACCCTCAATTGTTGTTTTTAGCGTTCCATTCGCGAAAACGTTTGCCTGTACGTGTCTCGCTGTCCTGTTTTTTCTGATAACGGGCGTTGCGGGCAGCAATCCGACAGATAGTCCGGCCGCTGATACCGGAGGACTCATGAACAGCATATCCTCTCTCGAAGACCGGATAGAAGCGCTGGAACGCAAGATAGACAACCTGAACAGCAAAATAGACGGACTGGACTACAGCATCTACAAAAGCGAACAGGAGATCATCGACAAAATAGAAGACGTCGAATCGGCCGTCAAGTCTCTGCGGTGACGTTCTTTTTCAGTTATACATTCAAAAAAAGGCATTGCTAATTATATAAAGTCTAATAAATATTTTCAGATAGATTACAAACAGTCATTATCTGATGACAGGAAGTATTGCCATACCAATGGTTAAAATCCGATAAGCGTTCATCCATGGATTTTACC
>JAISXP010000100.1 GCA_031270465.1 Tannerella sp.
GCAAAGTAGAATCTTTCCAAGTTGCCGCCCAAAGCAGGGTCTGCGACGACAGCCGCTCAAAATTCTGCTGAATATACTGCGCCACAGCCAGCGCCGACGAAAAACGGTTTTGATAATAGCGTCCTGTATCTTTGATATTGTCGTATATTTTCAGATTCGGGAAATACCAGCTGATGACGAAATCCCGCGACAGGGATGCTCCCGCCGGCAATTCCATATCGGACTGTACTGCTCCGATCAGCGGTTCCTGTACGGGTTTGTCCAACTCTTTTATTGAAACGAAGTCGAACAGTTCGTCGGGGTTGTCGAGGTCAACGGCTGCACAGGCTTTGGCGTCCGGACGAAGCGCTGCAATGCACATGGTGCCGAAATCGGGACGTGTCTTCATTTCTTCCGCCTGTTCGCTTAACAAAACCAGGCTTTCGTCCACTGCAATAAAATCTTTTTCGGCGACAGTTCTGTTATTGCGCCGGCACAGGGTCTCTCTGGAGTAGTTGCCCAGCATTTCGTAAGCGGAACGGATACCTGTTTTGTTTTCCAGCCATCCTGTTACGGAGATCTTTACCGGAGATATTCCCGTATTTTTGAACGAAAACGACAGGATGGTAGCCGGAAGTCCCGATTCGTCTTCGTTCAGAGGGATGAAAGGCGAATAGGCATGAAGCGTGGTTTCGACGGGAAGCGACCTGTCGATGTAACGGACAGTTCCAACCGGATAGCCTGCTTCGAAAAGGATTTCGTCCCAGTCCGCAGCCCGGAGATATTTAACAGTTGTTTTGCCGTTGTATTCAAAACGTAAGGCGAACCCCTGTTCCAGCGGACGGATGTTCTGCGCCGGTTCGACGTAGCAGGCGCCGTCGCGGGAACGGATGCTTCGCTGTTGCCATTTGACTATTTTGGGTTCGACGCCTTCGCAGGTGTCGTTGAAAATGTCCCACAGCCACAAACGCCCGTCGCCGCCAAGATACACGCCGCCGGCATTGATTCCGCCAACAGGCATCCCGATATAACGCAATTCATTCCGCGACTTCGCGTAAACGGTGGGAACGCCCCGCTCGTACAGTGATTTCACCCACTGCGGGTCGTTTTTCTTATACAGCACGCCATTCGTATTGTCTCGCTCTTCCGGGACGAGCGCATTTGCCGCAGCCGATATTTGCGTCAGCGACAAACCCGATATTGCGGCCATGCCGCTTTGTTTGATAAATCTTCGTCTGTTTATAAAAGTCATATCATAAGCGTTTTTTACGTTTTGTCAAATCCTGAAGCTGTATTAAAAGTCCCCGAAACGTCATCGAAAGCGAAGCAATTCAAATCATATATAATCGATATATTGTTTCGTCAAAATACCTCCGCAATGACGTTCCGGGGACTTTTAATACAGCTTCAGGTGTTAATATACTGAACGAGGCATGATTTTAAAAGTTCAAATGAATAGCCGCGTTCAGTACGTTTTACTTCCATTCATTCGCCTGCGTAATGCTCTCATTTTGATCCATCACGGTCTGTGGTATCGGCCAGATGTATCCTTTGGTTGCATCAAAGCGAATGGGTTCGGCGATGATTTTTTCGCAGTCCCAATGTCCGCAACTGTCCTGATAGGCCTGGAGACTGGTATTCACCCCGTAGAGCACATTTCCCGGAGGATTCATGAACACTTCGGCCTGTTTGCAGCGCAACAGGTCCCAGTATCGCTTGTCTTCATTGACCAGTTCGACGCGGCGCTCGTGGAAAATCTTCGCGCGCATTTCCGCCTGATTGCCAAGAAAAGGCGCTACCGAAGGCAATCCACCTCTCTTGACACGTATTTCATCCATCGCCCAGCGTATGGAATCGTTGGCAGGCTCACACTCATTCAGGCTTTCGGCCAGGAAAAGCAGCGCTTCGGCATAGCGGTAGATGATCCAGTTCTGGAAGCCGCTCTGGAAAAGCGATTCCATCTCCACGCCCTTGATGCACCAGTATCCGCTGCGTCCACCGCCGCCTTCGCCGCCGATAGCTTCGCGGTTGGTGTTTTTATAGTCGGGATGCGACTGGAAGGGCGTATACGTACCGTCGGCGCGCAGAACCGGTTCGCCCGGCAGCAGATACCACTTTTTCAGCCGCAGGTCTCTGTTTTCCCACGGTTTTTTGAAATCATACAGCGTCGATTCATAGATCGTTTTCCCGTCCGTACATTCATAGTCGTCCACCAGATTGCGGGGTGCGCTGAAACTTGCCCAGCCGCCTCCGCGCAGACTGACGCCACCGGGAACGCCCAGCATGTTCGTCACGTTGGTAATCTCGTTCTCGATGTACTGATATGCCAGAATGGTCTCGTTGTCCGTGTTGTTGGTCGAACTTTCGAACAGTTTGACAAAGTCTTCTTCCAGAATGTATTCGCCGGACTGGACAACGCCCTGAATCGTATTCGCCGCCTCGCGCCACAGTTGCTGGCTGCTCTTGTCGCTCATTTTCTTTCCGTGGAACTGGTCGAGACTGGCCAGCCACATCAATACTTCCGTCTTTGCACACAATGCGGCATGACGGGTGATTTTGCCGCTTTTGTCCTTCGCGTTCGGCAGAGAGGCGATTGCCCTGTCAAGATTTTCGACCGCATATTCGAATACTTCCCTGCGAGGGCTTTTGCCGATATTGCGCGATTCTTCCAGTGTCACGGGCGTTTCCCTGATCAATGGCACATCCCCGAAAGCGCGCGCCAGATAGAAATATTTGAGCGCAAGCACAAAGCGCGCTTCCCCTTCCATCCTTTTGCGTACATTTTCGTCGGCAAACGGGACGTTTTGCAAATTCTCCAGAAAATACAGAATATTGCGGATGTGGTCATATTTCCAGAACGTGAAATTCCCGTGCGTCAGGTTTCCCACCGCCGGATGAAGGTTTCCCTGCTTGATTTCGCCCATGCCGCTTTCGCCCCAGGCGTTGGTCATAATGGCGTTGTCGCTGTAACATTCCGTCCAGTATCTGTACTGATTGGGAAGGTAGCCGTAAAGGGCATTCAGCGCCATTTGCGCGTCGGCTTCGGATTTCCAGAACGTAGTTACGTCCGGTGTGTGCAGCGGCGATTGCTCCAGGATGTCCGAACAGGATGTGAACATAAGAAGGACTGCCGTCTGAATCAAAAATATCTTTTTCATACTCATTTGAATTAAAATTGAAGTTGAATACCTAATGAAAATGTTCTCATAAGCGGATAATATCCGCCTTCGGGGTCGAATCCGATATAGTCGGAAAGAATGCCCAGATTCTGACTGGACAAATAAATGCGCAGATAGTCAATACTTACCCGTTTATTCCATTCGGACGGGAGGGTGTATCCCAACTGCACGTTCTGTATCTTCAGATAGTTGGCTTTACGCATCCAGTAAGAGGAATAATTAGTATCATTCCCTGTCATGTTCGTCGTGATGCGGGGATAGGTGGCATCCGGATTGTCGGGCGTCCACGAATCTCTGTGCATCGGGCGGGCATTGGTCGTCAGGTAAAAAGCCCATCCTTCATATCCGCTGATATAACGTTTGTTGTTGAATTTCCCGTAGAAAGAGGCCGACAGGTCGAAACTCCTGTAACCGGCGCTCAGATTAAACCCGAAACGCACCGGCACGTTGTCGGCAATGATGATCCGGTCATCCCCGTCGATTTTCCCGTTGCTTTGATCGGGAATCCCGTCGCCGTCCGTATCAACGGTCAGTTGATCCTTGTACTTGATATTGCCGGCTGTCACGTTGGTCTGTTTGGCCAGATCGGGGTCGTTCGGATCCTGGAACAGGCCAATGGCTTCATATCCGTAGGGCATTTGCAGTTGCGTGCCCACATCGGTAAACGTATTGCCGCTGATCCACGGGCCTGTACCGTACAAATCCAGTACCCTGTTCTTCGAGAAGTTCATATTGAAATCGGCGCCGATTTTCCAGTCGCCAAAGTTGTCGTTGTATCCGGCCAGCAATTCCATACCTCTGTTGCGCATCTTCAATGCATTGATGTACGGGGCGCTCAGTCCGTATTCCATCGGTACGGGAGCGCGGTAGAGAATATCCTTGCGGATGTTGTTGAAATATTCAAACTCCAGGAAAATCCGGTTGTTCAGGAAGCCGAGTTCAACGCCAAGGTTGGTCATTTCGGCCTTTTCCCATGATATATTCGGGTCATACGAGGCCGAACTCCAGGCCGAGGCGGCAATGGCTCCATTGTAGGCATACCCTTTATAGTTGAAACTCAACAAATCTCTTGTTTCATAACGTCCGATTTTCAGCGCATCGCCCAGGATACCCCACGAACCGCGTAACTTCAGCCGCGACAGAATCGGATGGCCTTCCAGAAAACGTTCCCGGTGTACATTCCAGCCTCCCGAGAAGGAGGGGAAAACACCCGTCCGACGGCCTTCCGTAAAACGGGAAGCGCCATCAATACGCATGTTGGCTTCCAACAAATATTTGCCGTCAAAATCATACGCAATACGTCCGAAACCGGATTCCATCGAAGAATGACCGGCCGTTCCGGCATTGTCTTTACTCTCCTGATACACATCCAGCACATAAATATCACTGAAAGCCGGATTACGGCGGGATGCACTGTACGATTCATCGTAGCTGTACTCTTGCGAATATCCTGCCAGAACTGAAAAATTATGTTTCTCAGACAATGAAAAAGAATAATCGCTGATGACCTGAATAATCCGGTTCAAATCGGCGAGTGTCGCTTCAGACAGGGTTTGTGTAGTCAGTAATCCCGGAGAGTCTATGCTGCCGTCTTCCTTGTAAAAGGTAATGGGACGGGTATAGTTATGCTGCCGTCTGTCCGTCGTCCTCAATGAAAACATGGGGCGTATATGCCAGTTGACAACCGGATTTATATCTGCCGTAAAAATGGACAGCATCTCCTTGTACTTGTCGGTGTTGGAACCGCCATAGGCTAATGAACCGATCGGATTTCCGCCCGGACTGCCACCGCCGCCCAGAAACTGACCCTGCGAATTATAAATCTGTTTGGTAGGTTCGTTACGGGTAGCTGCCACCAAATAGCCTTCCGCACCCCCTTGCGGTTCATTCAGGTGTGTTTCCGTATACTGCACGCTTGCCCGGAGCGACAGCCATTTGGTCATGATAAACGTCAGATCCGGTTTGACGATGTAACGGTTATAGTTATTTCTTTCCACGCTTCCCGATTGATAATCATACGCTGCCGAGACATTGTATTTTAGCATTTTCGTTTTTCCGGCAAATGATACATGATTGTTGTTGATCAATTGATTTTGTTTAAAGATTTCTTTGTACCATATCGTTTCCCTGAGTTTTCCGGTACTGAAATTGTCAAAATCCTGTTGCTTGTACAGCGGATCATTGCCCTCATTGGTACGCGCCAGATTGTAAAGATTCATGAAATCTTCCGCACCTACATAATCAATGAAATGCAGCGGGTTTTGTACGCCGACACTCGAATTGACCGTCACCTGCAGCTCTTTCCTGTCCGTTCCGCCTTTGGTCGTTACGAGGATGACGCCGTTGGCGGCGCGAGAACCGTAGATCGCAGCGGATGCGGCATCCTTCAATATCGAAATACTTTCTATATCATTCGAATTGAGGGTATTGATATTGCCGGGGACACCGTCGATCATGACAAGCACGCCCGAACTGCCGCCAATCGTAGACGTGCCCCGCACATCCATCGAAGCGCCGCTGCCGGGCTGTCCGCTCGACTTGGTGACGTTCAACCCGGGCGACTTGCCTTGCAGCAGTTCCTGGATATTGGTTACGGTCTGTCCTTCCAGTGCATCGGACTTTACGGTTCCTACGGCGCCGGTCAGATTCACCTTCTTCTGTACGCCATAACCCACGACAATGACTTCTTCCAACGCCTTAACGTCTTCTGTCAGCCTGATCACAAGAGGATTTCCCCCTCCCGACAGGACGCTTATGTTCTGCGCAATATATCCGATGAAAGAAACCTGCAGAATCGCGTTCTCCGACACCGTCAGCGAAAAGTTCCCCTCCGCGTCGGTCACCGTTCCGTTTGTCGTTCCTTTCTCGACGATATTGGCGCCGATTATCGTCTCGCCTCTGTCGTCGACAACCGTGCCGGTGACACGCCGGCCGTTCTGCTGAAGGATCATCATAAAAGCGCCCTTCCTGTTGAGTACAATCTGCCGGTCGCTGATGGCGTAGGCTATTTCGGCATCGCGAAACAGATTGTCCAGTACTTCGGTGATGTTGCCGTTGTCGGCAGCAATATTCACCCTGTGTTCCACATTTACCATCTTTTTGTTGTAGAGGAAGCGAAATTCGCTTTGTTCCTCGATGGTATTCAGTACGTCTTCGATGGATGCGTTGTTCATCCTGAAGGTGAGCGTCGCAGACTGGGAATAGATATTGGAACCGAAGGCCTGCGTGATGCCCGCAATTAACAATAGTGCATAAAGTCGCATAATACGTAATGTTTTTACGGCAAAATATTGCCTCTTGATTTTGGTTACTGAAATTAAATTCATACTTTTTGTTCTGTTTGGTTACTGACTGTTCATACTTATTTTTGTTTCTCGTGCATAGAAGACGTTTCAGCCGGGTTTTCCCACATCCGGAAGGGCGTTTTTTTTCAGGCCGGCTGTATTTTTAACAGTTGAGGGCGTCAGTTTCCGATTGCCGGTTTTCGGCGGTAGACTTCGATGCGCTGTTTTTCATAGCGATGTTCGGCTGTCCGTGTTCTTTTGATATGGACGAAGCGGATGGGTGCGGACATTTCGAGCAGGCGCAGGATTTCGTCGAGCGATTCTTCTTCGAACGAGGCGCGGTACAGTTCGCCGGCAAGTTCGCGGTCGCGGATGACAATGCTCACGTTGAAGGTATGTTCCAGCCGTCTGAAGACGTAGTGCAGCGGGTCGTCCCGGAAAATCATCTGTCCGTCTTTCCATGCATACCATTTGTAGGGTTCGGTTCGGGCGAGTGTTCCTTTCGACGTCCGGCTGTTGTACACGATTCGGTCGCCGCCGTTGAGCGTCACGGGGATGTTTTTCCCGAAAGCGGCGCTGGCCACGCCTTCGGCCATCGTTACGGCTGTCAGCGAATCGGCTGCAAAGGCTTCAACGTTGAACGCAGTGCCGGTGGCGATCAGCGTCATTTGTCCGGCATGTACGGTGAACGGGTTTTTGCGGTCGGAGCGGACTTCGAAGTATCCTTCTCCTTCCAGAAAAACCAGACGTTCGCCCGGACGGAATTTCAGCGGATATTTCAGCCGGCTTCCTCCGTTGAGCCATACTTTCGTTCCGTCCGGCAGGTCGATTTGCGAGAACGTGCCGTGGGGAGATATCAGTTCGCGGTATTCCGTTTCTTCGTACGTGTCCGGTTCGTGGTCGGCCGTCAGCAGGTAGGCGGACAGGAGCACGAGCGGGAGCAGGACAACTGCCGCAAAGCGTTGCCAGTATGTCCAGAGTCTGCGGAGGGGCGCCGGCGCGGCGATTTTTCTCCGGATGCGTTTGCCGGCTCCGGCCACGTCGATGCCTGCCGGGTCAAAGGCCGGATGTACGGTCTGCCACAGGTCGACGAACTCGCGGCAGTATTGCAGATGTTCGGGGCTTTCGTTCACCCACTTTTCAAGTTCGAGTCGTTCTTCGGCTGTTGCGCTGCCGGATGCGTATGCTGTTATCAGACGTTCGATTGGATTCTCGTTGAGCATAATGTTTTTTTACTGTTTCTTTTCACTGTTTGCACTCGTTTACATATATAGACGTTCGAAAAGCTGTTTACCACAGTCCGCACAGGAGAATAATCCATCCGGCTGCGGCGAGAAACTCGCGCAGATATTTCCGCAGGAAGCCGATGGCACGGCCGATACGTTCCTCCACCGTCCGTTCGGAGACGTTCAGCCGGACGGCTATTTCGCGATATTTCAGTCCTTCGAAGCGGTTCAGTTCGAAAGCTTCGCGCGAGGCTTCCGGCATCCGTTCCAGGGCGCGCTGCAGGTGCCGCTGCAGGTCGGAATAGAGGATGACGTTTTCCGTATCCGCCAGGTCGTCGGGGCGGAGGCTCGACAGGACGTACGATTCATGTTCGAGCACGATGTTGCGGTGCCGTATCTCATCGAGGCAGGCATTCCGGACAGCCCGGAGCAGCCAGGATTTGAGCGACGTGTCGATGACCAGCGTCGCCCGTTCGTGCCACAGTTTGAGAAAGATCGACTGGACGATGTCTTCACACGCATCCTGCTGCGGAAGAAATTTTCCTCCGAACAGTACCATATCCTTGTAGTAGGCGTTGAACAGCAGTGAAAATGCCTGTTCGTTTCCCTCCTTCAGCGCTGCAGTCAGGCCGTGTTCGTCGAGCATGGCGGTAATTTGCTGTCTTTTAAAAACACAGACACAGAGAACGCGAAGATTCCTCAATCCTGAATCCTGGATTTTGAATCTCCGTGTCCTCCGTGTCTCCGCGGTTAAAATTCATGTCACGGGACGATGGACGTCACCAGTTCGCTCCACGGCCCGAGTTCGCCGCGTTCGTTCTGCCACCGTGCAGCCATTGTCAGCGTTTTGCCGCGCTGCGACTGTTCGAGGACAAGTTCGAAGGGCGAGCGTGTAGCCAGACGCGAGAGGGGAAGGAGATTCGGATCGGTGACAGGTGCATCGCCGACGGCATAGTAGAGTACCGCCCCGGTGAGGTAGTAGGGGATGATCGAACTGCCCGTGTCGCGGTTTTCGAACGCCGCGTTCACGATGCCGTTGGCCAGCGGGATGATGTTGAGGTCGATGAACAGTTTGTCGACCGGATGCGGCTCGCGACCACCCGACGGACGGGGTGGGAATCCCATCTCTTCGAGATAGCTGTTGGGGACGAGTGCGCTGGTCTTCATCATTCCGTAGAACTGACGGTAGAGCGGAAAGAAGTCATTTTCCGCATCCTTCAGATTGTCGAGCGCCAGGCGGGTGCTCGTGGCGGGAGTTGCCCACACGTCGTATCTTGCCGTGTAGACGTTCAGTTTCGGGGTATAGTCCGAATCGTACCATTTCCCGTTCGGAGTTTCGGCGCCGAATCCGATGACGGCGCGGTTCGCTGAGACGTTCATAAAGGCCGTCGTTTTCACAATAATCGTGTGTCTCGCTTCGCGAGAGTCTGGAAACCAACTTTTATTTGCCATAATGCTGTTTTGTTAAAATTTTGTTTATAATTATACTGTTTAAAATAAGTCCGCATCTGTATGTATACATGTTGTCGCCGCTTCATACCGTTTTTGTAAATATCTGCCTGTCAATGAAAAAGTCTTATAATGTACTTCGAAAAGATATAATTTCCGGCCATCCGTTATATCGGCCGGCCAGCCGTTATATCGGCTGGCGAACCGTTGTATCGGCCGGCGAACCGTTATATCGGCTGGCGAACCGTTATATCGGCTGGCAAACCGTTGTATCGGCCGGCGAACCGTTATATCGGCCGGCGAACCGTTATATCGGCCGGCGAACCGTTGTAACGGCTGGCCGCCCGTTATATCGGCTGGCGGAAATTTATGTGCGATGACAGGATTTCAAAGAGCATTTTTTAACATGGGCAAAGATAGCGATTTTTTTGTTTGCGGTGCAAATTTTTCCGTCTTTTTTTTTCGTTACGGAGATGCGGAGGGCGCTGGGGGTGTCAGAGTCCTTTCATGGTCAGCTGCACGCGCCGCCGGGCGGTGTCCGTGCTCAGTACTTTTACGGTCACGTGCTGATGGACGGCGACGAGCCGGGTGGGGTCGGCGACGTAGCGGTCGGCCATTTCCGAGATGTGCACGAGGCCGTTTTCTTTGATGCCGATGTCGACGAAGCATCCGAAGTTGGTGATGTTCGTCACGATTCCCGGCAGGATTTGTCCCGGGCGCAGGTCTTCGACGGTTTTCACGGAGGGGTCGAAGGCGAGGACGTGTATGGATTGTCGCGGGTCGCGTCCTGGCTTGTCGAGTTCGGCCATGATGTCGAGCAGCGTGGGCATTCCGGTGTCGGCCGACGTGTATGATTCGAGGCGGAGTTTCTTTTTCAGGTCTTTGTTGGCGATCAGGGCTTCGACGGTGCAGTTCAGGTCGCGTGCCATGTGCTGCACGAGGGGATAGCGTTCGGGGTGGACGGCGGAGTTGTCGAGCGCGTTGTCGCCTCCTTCGATGCGGAGGAAACCGGCGCTCTGTTCGAAGGCGCGTGTTCCCATGCGGGGGACGTGCATAAGTTCGCGGCGATTTCGGAACGGGCCGTGTTCCGTACGGTAGTCCACGATGTTCTGTGCCAGCGCCTGTCCGAGTCCCGATACGTAGGTGAGCAGATACCGGCTTGCGGTGTTCACGTTGACGCCTACGAGATTCACGCAGCTTTCGACCGTGCGGTCGAGGCTTTTTTTCAGCAGTGTCTGGTCGACGTCGTGCTGATACTGTCCCACGCCGATGCTTTTGGGGTCTATCTTCACCAGTTCGGCGAGCGGGTCTGTCAGGCGGCGGCCGATGCTGACGGCTCCGCGTACGGTGACGTCGTAGTCGGGAAATTCCTCGCGGGCTGTTTTTGATGCGGAATAGATCGAGGCGCCATTTTCGCTGACGGCGAAGATGTTGATTTTGCGGTCGAAGCGTATGCCGGCGATGAACTGTTCGGTTTCGCGGCCTGCCGTTCCGTTTCCTATGGCGATGGCTTCGATGGCGTAGGTCGAGACCAGGTGTGATATTTTTGCGACGGCTTTTGCTGCCTGGCCGCGTGGCGGGTGGGGGTATACCGTTTCGTTGTGCAGCAGGTTGCCCTGCGCGTCGAGGCATACCAGTTTGCATCCGGTGCGGTATCCGGGGTCGATGGCCAGTACGCGGCGCTGACCCAGTGGCGGCGCCAGAAGCAGCTGTCGCAGGTTTTGGGCGAAGACGCGAATTGCTTCCGTGTCGGCGCGTGCTTTGGAGAGGTTTGCAAATTCGGTTTCGACGGACGGTTTGAGAAGGCGTTTGAAGGCGTCGTCGACTGCTTCGGATACGTGTCCGGACGATTCGTTCCGTCCTTTCACGAACCGGCGCCGCAGCCGTTCGAGGCATCCTTCCGTGTCGGGCGTGATGTTCACGCGCAGGATGCCTTCGGCCTCTCCTCTGCGCAGCGCCAGCAGACGGTGCGACGAACAGCGGCTCAGCGGTTCGCTGAAATCGAAGTAATCGCGATATTTGTCGCCTTCCTCATTCTTGCCTTTCACTACTTTCGACGTGATGACGGCCGTGCGTGCAAAGGCGCTGCGTACCGTCCGGCGGGCGTTTTCGTCTTCGCTCACCTGTTCGGCTATTATGTCGCGGGCGCCCTGCAGCGCTTCGTCCGCGTCTTTGATTTCGCCGGCGACGAAGCGCTGCGCCTGCGCTCGCAGGTCGTGCGCGTCCTGTCGCATGATGATTTGTGCCAGCGGTTCCAGGCCTTTCCGGCGGGCTGTTTCCGCGCGGGTCAGCCGACGGGGTCTGTACGGAAGGTAGAGATCTTCCAGTTCGGCGCCGTCCCACGAATCATCGATGCGTTTTTTCAGTTCAGCCGTCAGTTTGCCCTCTTCTGCGATGGTGGCGAGGATTGTCTCTTTTCGCTTCGCCAGTTCGCGGAGTTTTTCGTAACAGTCTTTGATGTCGCCGATTTGCACTTCGTCCAGTCCGCCCGTCATTTCTTTGCGGTAGCGGCTGATGAACGGGATGGTGGCCCCGCCGTCGAGCAGTCCGACAGTGCGTTCGACCTGACCTGCCGGGATGGACAGGCGGTTCGATATCAGCGAGTGAAGGAGAGACGTCATCGCAGGGCTGTGAATTATCTTATTGCACAGGAATCTTTTCCACGCGACGCAGGTGCCGTCCGCCTTCGAAGGGGGTATTGAGGAAGATGTCGACAATCGCTTTCATATCGTCAGGGGCGATGAAGCGGGCGGGCAGGACGAGGATATTGGCGTCGTTGTGAGCGCGTGCCAGCTGTGCGATTTCCGGTAGCCAGCAGATGGCGGCGCGAATCGACCGGTGCTTGTTCAGCGCAATGCCGATGCCGTTTCCCGTCCCGCAAAGCGCCACGCCCGTCTCCACTTCCCCCGACTCGACAGCCCGGGCAAGTGGATGGGCATGGTCCGGATAATCGGAACTCCCGGCCGAGTACGCACCGAAGTCTCTGCACCGATATCCGAGCGACGTGATGTATTCGCGGGCGGTTTCCTTCAGTTCAAAACCGGCATGGTCGCAGGCGAAGCCGATTATTTTCATCCGTTTGCCTTGACAAGTTTCTTCACCTGTTCGCACACGTTTTCGCCCGTGAAGCCAAACGTTCTGTCCAGCACTTTGTATGGCGCCGAATAGCCGAAATGCGTCATGCCGTGGATATATCCGCTGTCGCCGACGAGCGTGGCCAGCGTGACGGGCAGTCCCGACGTCAGGCCGTAGCGGACAGTGCCCGGAGGCAGTACCTGCTGCCGGTATTCTTCGGGCTGGTCGCGGAACAGACCTTCGGACGGCACGGAAACGATGCGTGTCCTGATTCCTTCTTTGTCGAGCAGCGCCGCGCCTTCGACCAGCGTGGCTACTTCCGAGCCGCTTGCAATCAGAACGGCATCGGGCGTGCCGCTACAGTCTGCGACGACATACGCGCCTTTGGACAGTTGCATCGCGTCGGCCGGACGGTTGCCTGTAGCCGACGGCAGATCGGTGATGTTCTGGCGCGAAAGAATCAGTGCGACGGGGCGTTTGCTTTCGACGGCTACTTTCCATGCTGCCACTGTTTCCGCACCGTCGGCCGGACGCAGCACGATCATGGAGCGTTCGCCCCTGTGATTGTGCAGATGTTCGAGCAGGCGGATTTGCGCTTCGTGTTCGACGGGCTGATGCGTCGGCCCGTCTTCGCCTACGCGGAACGAGTCGTGCGTCCAGATGTAAATCACATGCAGATGCATCAGCGCGGCCAGTCGTGCGGCCGGTTTCATATAGTCTGAAAAAACGAAGAACGTCCCGCAGGCGGGAATCACGCCGCCGTGCAGCGCCATTCCGTTCATGATACATGCCATAGTCAGTTCGCACACGCCCATTTGCAGGAACTGTCCGCCGAAGTCGCCTTTCGCGAAGGCTTTTGTCTTTTTCAGGAAACCGTCGGTCTTGTCCGAGTTACTCAGGTCGGCCGATGCCACGATCATGTTTTCGATTTTATCGGCGAACGTTCCGAGCACCGTAGCCGACGCTGCGCGGGTGGCTACGTTTTCTTTCATGGCGATGGCTGAATAGTCTATTTCGGGCGGGGCGTCGCTCAGGAAAAGGTCTAATTTGGCAGACAGGGCGGGGTTTTCCGCGCGCCATTTCTTCTCCGTCTCAATGCGTGTCCGGTACCAGTCCAGCAATTCGCTGCTGCGGTTGTCGTAGAGCGATTTGACTTCCGGGAAGATGGCAAACGGTTCGTCGGGGTTGCCGCCCAGATTCCTGATTGTTGCAGCAAAGTCGGCTCCTGCGGCCGAGAGCGGCTGTCCGTGGGTCGACACTTTGTTTTCGTAGTTGTTGCCCGAAGCGTCTACCGCGCCTTTACCCATGACGGTGTGCCCGATAATCAGTGTCGGGCGTCCGGTTTCGGCCTGAGCGGCTTTCAGCGCCGCGCGTATTTCTTCGACCGAGCTGCCGTCGATGCTGATGACATGCCAGTTCCAGGCTCTGTATTTTGCCGCCACGTCTTCGGTATCCACTTCTTCTACTTTGGTGGAGAGTTGGATGTTGTTCGAGTCGTAGTACATAATCAGGTTGCCCAGACCCAGATGTCCTGCGACACGTCCTGCGCCCTGCGATATTTCTTCCTGTATGCCTCCGTCAGAGATGTAGGCATACGTCCTGTGCGCCATCCATTCTCCGAAACGCGCCACCATAAAACGCTCGGCGATAGCTGCGCCCAGTGCCATGGCGTGTCCCTGTCCCAGCGGGCCTGATGTGTTTTCGATGCCGTGCGACAAGTCTACCTCCGGATGTCCGGGCGTGAGGCTGCCCCACTGGCGGAAGTTTTTCAGTTCTTCCAGCGGAATCAGTCCCGTAAGCGACAGGACGGAATAGAGCATCGGCGACATGTGTCCCGGATCGAGAAAGAAGCGGTCTCTGAACGGATAGTCCGGTTTTTCCGTGTTGCAGTTCAAAAACTCGGCATAAAGCACATTTACAAAATCGGCGCCACCCATAGCGCCTCCCGGATGGCCGGACTTTGCTTTTTCGACCATCGCGGCAGACAGTATTCTGATGTTGTCCGCCGCACGATTCATTACTTTGATTTCATTCATGATGATATTTTTTTATTTTAACTTGTTTAGGGATGCGAAATAAATAAGCTATAATAGTTTTCCGGTGTACCGTCCCGTAGGGACAGTGCATCAGGGAGATGATCTGTTTCTACCGACATTGTGTCCCTGCGGGACATGGAATCGAACCGTTACATGCTATTATTTATTTCACGTGCCTTAATGACAATTCTTCAAGTACGTCCGCAAAGGTAATCATTTCTTCTGAAACCGTTTCAGTTTACGGAATGTTTTCCTGTTTTACGGCAAAAAAAAAGCCACATTACACATGCAACATGACTTTTTCCCTATTAACTCAAACTTAAACCCTTTTTTCCTTGATACGGGCCTTCTTTCCGGTGCGCTTGCGCAAATAATACAATTTTGCCCTGCGCACCTTTCCGACCTTGTTCAGCACAATACTCTCGATAAACGGAGAATCCATCGGGAATATTCTTTCAACACCCACATTTTCGGACATTTTACGAACGGTAAAACGCTTTTTGACGCCATGCCCCGATATGCGGATGACAGCACCCTTGTATTGCTGGATGCGTTCCTTGTTTCCTTCGGTAATGCGATACGAAACCGTTATCGTGTCGCCGCTCTTGAATGCCGGATGGGACTTTCCGGTAGCAAATGCTTCTTCTGCAACTTTAATTAAATCCATTATCTTACTGCTTTTTATATTTATTATTGACGAAACGCAATATAACGAACAACTCTTTTTCGCCAGAGATTACGTAAAGCGGGTGCAAAGGAACGAAATTTTTATCGTATCACAAAATATACCGGCATTATTTTTTGATTGAATTTATATGCCGAAGCGAAATACTGACCGTATTGCGACTTTCCGCAATGCGGATGGGGGGGGCTGTTTTGAATGGGACATTGATTTTCCGCTCGATCGCATCATCCGTTTATTTCGATAAATTTCTTCAGGGCGTTCAGTGCTTTGCCCCCTGCGAGCGATTCGCGGGCTTCGGCGAGGCAGGCGTCTATCTTTTTTTCGGGGCAGATGACCTGAATGGCGAAGGCGGCGTTGGCCAGGACGCAGTTGCGCTGTGCGGGTGTGGCGGTGTTGTGCATCACGGCGTCGAATATGCGTGCGGCGTCGGCGGGGGTGTCGCCTCCGAAGAGGTCGACTTCCCGTGTACGCGGGAGGTTCAGCATTTCGGGCGTGTAGATTTTTTCTCTGTCGGGCAGTGCGACCTTAAATTCGCCCGTGAGCGAAATCTCGTCGTATCCGTCGAGGCTGTGCACGACGCCGAAGCGAAGCCCTATTTCCTGATAGGCATAGGTGTAGAGGCGCGCCAGCGGGAGGTTGTATACGCCCAGGAGCTGATATGGCGGATGTGCGGGATTGACGAGCGGCCCGAGGATGTTGAAAAAACTGCGCACGGCAAGGTTGCGTCGCACGGGCGCGACGGCTTTCAGGGCGGGGTTGAACAGCGGAGCGTGCAGGTAGGCGATGCGGCTTGCGTCCATCGAGCGCCGCATGACGTCCGTGTCGGTCGTGAACTTCACGCCGTGCTGTTCCATCACGTTGCTTGCGCCGCTCACCGACGTGGCGCCGTAGTTGCCGTGCTTGACGACGTGATAACCGGCGCCGGCCAGGGTGAAGCAGGCGGCCGTGCTGATGTTGAAAGTATTTTTCCCGTCGCCTCCGGTGCCCACGATGTCGATGAACGGATAGTCGGAGAGGTCGACACGCAGACTCATGTCGAGCAGGGCGTCGCGGAAGCCCCCCAGTTCGTCGGTGGAAATGCTGCGCATAAGGAAAACGGTGATCAGGCTCGCGATTTGCGATTCGTTGTACCTGTGTTCTGCAATGTTTTGCAGGAGCGTCCGGGCTTCGTCACGGCAGAGGTACTGATGTTCGAACAGTCGGTATAATATCTGTTTCATATATTTGTTTGCAAGTTTGTTTGTTTGATACTTGAGAGTGAGTGCTGCCGGCCGGACTTCAGCCAGTTTGCGATGATTTGCCCGCCCTGGGGCGTAAGGATGGATTCGGGATGGAACTGTATGCCGCGGACGTCGTACGTGCGGTGGCGCAGCGCCATGATCATTCCGTCTTCGGCATCTACGGCCGTTACTTCCAGACAGTCGGGGAAGGCGTCTTTCGAGACCGCCCACGAGTGGTAGCGTCCGGCGCGGAAGCCGGGTTCCAGTCCGTCAAAAAGAGGGTCGTGCGCAATCGTGCGTATGTCGGAACACACGCCGTGATATACGTGTGCGAGGTTTTGCAGTCTGGCGCCGAAGACTTCGCCGATGGCCTGCTCGCCGAGACATACGCCGAGGATACTCATCGAGGGGGCATAGCGCGCGATGAGGGGCATAAGCAGTCCGGCTTCCGACGGGATGCCGGGGCCGGGCGAGAGCACGATTTTGTCGAAGCGGGCGACGTCGTCCAGCGCAATGCGGTCGTTGCGATGCACCTCCACTGCGGCGCCCAGTTCGAGCAGGATATGCCGCAGGTTGTAGGTGAACGAATCGTAATTGTCGAATAGCAGTATTTTCATCTCTTCGCGTTTTTCAGTTTTCCAGTGTTTCCGCCTGCCGGATGGCCATGTTCAGCGCGCCCAGCTTGCTGTTCACTTCCTGCAGTTCGCGTTCGTCGCTGCTGAGTGCCACAACGCCCGCCCCCGCCTGATAGTACAGCACGTTGCCGCGGCTGACGAAGGAGCGTATCATGATGGCCTGGTTCAGGTCTCCGTTCAGACCGATAAATCCGATACATCCGCCGTATGCGCCGCGGTTGTGCGGTTCCAGTTCGGTAATCAGTTCCATTGCGCGTATTTTCGGCGCGCCGCTGAGCGTCCCTGCAGGGAAGGTATCGACGAATGTCGCCACGGAACTGCATCCGGGATTGATTTCGCCGCTGATGCGCGAGACGAGGTGCATCACGTGACTGTAGTACTGCACTTCGCGGTAAAAGTCGACGCGGACGTTGTGCGCATTGCGACTCAGGTCGTTGCGCGCCAGGTCTACCAGCATCACGTGTTCGGCGTTTTCCTTCGGATCGGTCAGCAGCGTCTCGGCGCGATGTCTGTCGAGCGCCGCGTTGCCCGAGCGGAAGGCTGTTCCCGCAATCGGGTCGATGCTTGCGCGGCCGTCCTCGATCCGGCAGTGCGTTTCGGGCGACGAGCCGAAGATGCGGAAGCCGCCAAAGTCGAAATAAAACAGGTATGGCGACGGATTGATGCTCCGCAGGCTGCGGTAGACCTTGAAGTCGTCGCCCCGGAAAGCCTGCTCGAAGCGACGGCTCAGGACGATTTGAAACACGTCGCCGCGCAGGCAGTGACGCACGCCTTCGCGTACCATCGCGCGGTATTCGTCGTCGGTGACGGTCGAAGTGCGTTCGCCCTCGGCGCGGAAATTGTAGGATGCGAAGTTACGGTTTTCGATCAGCGTCTCGATTTCCTGCAGATGGTCTTTTTCTCCCTCGTGCAGCAGTTCGATGATTGTCAGTTCGTTTTTGAAATGGTCGAAAACGAGCAGGAACTTGTACAGGAGATAGAAAATATCCGGCGCATCGGATTCTTCGTGATGCGCTTCCATCACCGGGATATTTTCGAAATAGCGCACGGCGTCGAAGGCCGTGTATCCGAAGAGGCCGCAGCGGTTATGTTCCGCACCCTCGACGTGCAGGCTGCCGACGAATTCGTTCAGCGCGTCCGTTGCCGAGTAAGAGGCTGTGAGCGGTTTCACTTCCGTGGCGCCGTCGGGACGGGTAAACGTGGCTTCCGCGCGGTTGACGCCGATGCCGGCCAGCGGGCACAGGGCGATGAACGACAGGCTGTTCTCGTTGCCGTGGAAATCCGAGCTTTCCAGCAGGGCGGATTTCGAATATGCATCGCGCAGTTTCAGGTAGAGGCTGACCGGCGTATGCAGGTCGCCGAGCAGGCGTTTTGTTGCCGTTGTAAAATGATACATCATATTGTTATACGGTTTTTAAATTATTGTTTTATGAATGCACGGATATACGCATCCATGTCCTTGTCTCCGCGGCCCGATAGCGTCAGTACCACGACGTCCGACGGGCGGAAGCGCACTTTTTTCAGCGCACCCAGGGCATGTGCGCTCTCCAGCGCCGGAATAATCCCTTCCAGACGGGTGAGTTCGAAGGCGGCCGCGAGCGCTTCGTCGTCGTCGACAGCCAGCACGTCGGCTCTTTTCTGTTCGGACAGATACGCATGAACAGGCCCTATGCCCGGATAGTCCAGTCCGGCGGAAATGGAATACGGTTCTTCGATCTGCCCGTCGTCGTTCTGCATCACCAGCGTGCGTGCGCCGTGTATGATACCTTCGCGTCCCAGTCGGATGGTGGCGGCGCTCATACCCGAACAGACACCCTTGCCGCCGGCTTCGGCGAGGACGATTTTCACCCGCTCGTCGTCCACGTAATGATAGATCGTGCCGGCGGCATTGCTTCCGCCTCCCACGCAGGCAATCAGGTAGTCGGGATAGTCGCGGCCTTCCTTTTCGCGTATCTGCCATTTGATTTCTTCGCTGATGACGGACTGCAGGCGCGCCACCATGTCGGGATACGGATGCGGCCCGACGGTCGAGCCGATGATGTAGAACGTATCCGCCGGATGACAGCACCAGTCGCGGATGGCTTCGCTGGTGGCGTCCTTGAGCGTCATGTTGCCCGATGTGACGGGTATCACCGTGGCGCCGAGCATCTGCATACGCTGCACGTTCGGCTGCTGCCGTTCGACGTCCGTCCTGCCCATGTACACCACGCAGGGCATGTCCATCAGGGCGCAGACCGTTGCCGTAGCTACGCCATGCTGCCCCGCGCCCGTCTCGGCTATGATGCGGCGTTTGCCCATGCGCTGTGCCAGCAGTATCTGGCCGATGGTGTTGTTGATTTTGTGCGCACCGGTATGGTTCAGGTCTTCGCGCTTGAGATAGACCTTGCAGCCCGTCCTGTCGCTCAAACGCGCGGCGTGGTACAGGGGCGACGGGCGGCCTGCATAGTCGCGCAGCAGCCTGTGATACTCCTGCCTGAACGTCGCGCTACCAAGCTCAACGAGATACCTCTCCTGCAAATCCTTCACACAGCGATACAGTATCTCCGGCACATACGATCCGCCAAATCTTCCGTAATATCCATTTTCATCTACCTGATACGTTTTCATCATATATATATTGTTAATGTATTAATTCCGGCAATAAAAAAGACTTGCCGTGAGTGACAAGTCTTTTTTCTTCTGTAAAATTTAAACGAACAAAATACAAAACCGGCTACTCACAACATTGAAACTGCGAGCGCCACCACCAACATGTATTTACACAAAATGGAATCATCTTTTTCTTTCAAATTCGGGGCAAAAATAACACATGTTTCCGTAACTGCAAATCTTTTTTGCAGTTTTTTTGCGCAAAAAAACGTCCCGGCGAGGAACGGCCGTAATTTAATGCCTGTATGAGTTGTGTTTATATGGTAAAATTTAAACATGGAGACACAGCGAGCACAAAGATTTTTCCGGCTGTCGCTACCCGTAGACATTCCAATGTTGGCAAGATTACGGGCGTAAAAATCGTTTTCACCCCCGGCGTCGAACTGAAAAGGCAACTGGGTGAAATACATTTTGAACTGGGAACGGAAAAGGAACAGGCGCGGGTGCGCATTGTACGGACGCGGCACGCCGCGTCTCTACGGAATAACTTCCCACGTTTCGCCGCTCATCAGCAGATCATGCAGTTTGCGGACAGTTTTTTTCGTTTGTACGTCGGCAATTTGCCGTGCGACGGATTCGTCGTAGGTCGGCGCCTCCACATCGCGGATGATGCCTGTGGCTACGGGCAAGCCGTCTTTCATGAGGGCAAGCATGTTGTGCAGCGTCACGTCCTTTTCATGCGCGTCGTGCACAAGAATGTCGTCCGGTGAATAGCCGTCCTGCCCCACGGTAACAGCCTTGATTTTAAGGCCGTCCAGCACAAGTCCTTTTTCGTTGTCCTGTCCGAACAGCATTTTTTCGCCATGCTTCAGGAAGATTGTCCTTTCGGCGCGGAAGGCTTTTTCGGATATTTGCTTGTGGATGCCATCGTTGAAAATAACGCAATTGACGAGTACTTCAACAACCGATGCCCCCCTGTGCTGCGCTGCGGCTACTATTACTTTGGTCATGGATGGCAGGTCGATGTCGATCGCACGAGCAAAAAACTGTCCCCGCGCTCCCAGCGTCAGTTCGGCAGGGATAAACGGGTCTTCCACCGTGCCGAAGGGCGAGCTTTTCGAAACGAAACCTCGCTCGGAAGTAGGCGAATACTGCCCTTTGGTCAGTCCGTATATTTTATTGTTCATCAAGATGATATTGATGTCCACATTGCGACGTACGGCATGTATGAAATGGTTTCCGCCGATGGCGAGGCAATCGCCGTCGCCCGTAATCAGCCAGACACTGAGGTCAGGACGCGCCGTTTTCACGCCTGTGGCGATGGCCGCCCCGCGTCCGTGAATGGTATGAAAACCGTATGAATTCATATAGTAGGGCAGACGCGAAGAGCATCCGATACCCGAAATGACGGCCATCCGGTGCGGGGGAATGTTTATTTCCGCCAAGGCTTTGTGCAGGCTGTTGAGAGTCGCATAATCGCCGCAGCCCGGGCACCAGCGTACATACTGATCGCTTTTATAGTCTTGTGGAGCGTATTTTATATCTGTATTCATTTTTCTAATCCTCCAGTATTTTAGTAAATTCTTCAACCAAACGTGTCACGGTAAACGGCTGCCCTTTGATGCGGCAAAACCTGTACGGGTTAAAATCGTCAATCTTGCTTTGCAGGTAATTGGCAAACTGTCCGTTATTCTGTTCGGCGACGATCACTTTCCTGTATTTGCGAAGTATTTCCACCGTATTTCGGGGCAGCGGATTGATAAAGCGGAAACTTGTCAGCGCCACTTTTTTCCCGTTTTTATGCATGATTTCCATTGTTTCGTAGAGATGTCCGTAAGTTCCTCCCCAGCCTGCGATCAGCAGGTCGGCGTCTCTGTCTCCCACTACTTCGAGTTCGGGGATGCAGTCGGCTACCTTGTCCACCTTGGCCTGCCGGGTGGCGACCATTTTCTGGTGGTTGGCGGGTTCGGTGGAGATGGAGCCTGTCTCATAGTCTTTTTCCAGTCCGCCAATGCGGTGTGCATATCCTTCCGTTCCGGGGATAGCCCAGTATCGCACGAGCGTCTCTTCGTCGCGATGGTAGGCTTTCCACGGGGCTTCGCCTCTGTAGTTTGAAACGTAATTCGGCTTGATGTCGGGATATTCGTCCGGGCCGGGTATTCGCCATGCCGCGGTGCCGTTTGCGAGGAAGGCGTCGGTCAACAGGATGACGGGCGTCATGTGTTCGATCGCTATTTTGCCCGCCCAGAAGGCCATATCGAAACAGTCGGTCGGAGTGGTTGCCGCCAGGACTACCACGGGGCTTTCGCCGTTGCGACCGTAAAGCGCCTGCATCAAATCGGTTTGTTCGCTTTTGGTCGGCATTCCGGTAGAAGGCCCTCCGCGCTGCACGTCGATCACAACCAGAGGCAGTTCGGCAATGACAGCCAGCCCGATGGCTTCGCTCTTCAGCGCCAGTCCCGGCCCCGAAGTGGAAGTAGCGGCGAGGCATCCGGCAAAACTTGCTCCGATGGCCGTGCAGACTCCTGCAATCTCGTCTTCGGCCTGTATGGTGATGACACCCAAATCCTTGCGTTTGGATAAATCCTGCAGGATGTCGGTGGCGGGCGTGATGGGATAACTGCCGAGGAAAAGTCTCAGTCCGGCTTTTTCGGCTGCGGCTATCAGTCCGTAGGTGGTTGCCGTATTACCGTTTACGTCGGTATAATGTCCGGGCAGGATTTGCGTCGGTTCGATGCGGTAGGTCGAAACGGATGCGTGGATATTGCTTCCGTAATTATATCCGTCGGTGAGCGCCTTGATGTTGGCTTGCACTATCAGCGGTTTTTTTGCGAATTTGTTTTGCAGCATGTGCATGGCGTTGTCTAACGGGCGGTCGAACAGCCAGCATGTCAGTCCGAGCGTAAACATGTTCTTGCAGCGCAAGGCGGATTTGTTGTCCAATCCAAATTCGGCCAGCCCGTCGCGCACCATCGTCGAAATGGGCGCGGCAACGACCTGTACGGTAGTCAGTCCCAATTCCTTGAAGGGGTCGTCGGTCGTAAATTCCGCTTTTTCGAGGTCTCGCTTCTGGAAAGAATCGGTATCAATGATTACTATGGAGTCGGAATAAAGCCGTTTTGCATTGACTTTCAGGGCTGCGGGATTCATTGCGACTAAGACGTTCGCTTTGTCTCCCGGGGTATGTATTTTTTTCGACCCCAGGTGCACTTGATATCCCGATATTCCATTCAACGACCCCTGTGGAGCGCGAACTTCTGCCGGATAGTCGGGAAAAGTGGAAATATCGTTTCCAAAAATGGCAGAGAGATTGGAGAAAATCGTTCCCGTCAACTGCATACCGTCTCCGCTATCGCCGGAGAAACGTATAACCACATGCTCTAATGTTGTTACTTTTGTTTGTGTTGTCATCTTACTACTCTATTCAATTGTATAGCCCGACAAATATACTCATTTTGTATGCAAAAGAAGGCTGATTTCCTTTTTTTAACAAACAATCCGTCGCCAAAACCTCAGCGGTCTGCCTTTTTCAGTTCTTTCTCGAAATAGGCGATGGTTTTCTTCAGCCCGTCTCTGAGGGAGACGGACGGCGCCCAGTTCAGGATTGTGCGGGCTTTGTCGATGACGGGCTGGCGTTGCATGGGGTCGTCGCTGACCTGCGGCAGACAGACGGTTTTGGAACTGGAACCGGTGAGGTCGATGATGATTTCCGCCAGTTCTCGGATGGTAAACTCCTCAGGGTTTCCGAGATTGACAGGCCCAATGATATGGTCGGAGGTTTCCATCATAGCGACAAAGCCTCTGACAAGATCGTCGCAATAGCAGAAACTGCGTGACTGGCTACCGTCGCCATATATCGTAATATTCTCATTTTTCAGTGCCTGGATGATAAAGTTGGAGACTACGCGTCCGTCGTTGGGATGCATGTGCGGGCCATACGTGTTGAATATGCGCACCACTTTGATGCGGACGCCGTTTTGCCGGTAGTAGTCGAAGAAGAGGGTTTCGGCGCACCGTTTTCCTTCGTCGTAACAGGAACGGATGCCGATGGGGTTGACGTTGCCCCAGTATTCTTCGGGTTGCGGATGAACGGTCGGGTCGCCGTACACTTCGCTTGTCGATGCCTGCAAAATCTTTGCTTTTATCCGTTTAGCCAGTCCCAGCATGTGGATGGCGCCCAATACCGAAGTTTTCACCGTCTTGATGGGATTATACTGGTAATGAATGGGTGAAGCGGGACATGCCAGGTTGTATATTTCGTCTACTTCCACGTAATACGGAGCGGTAATGTCGTGACGTACGAGTTCGAAATGGGGATTGTCGCGCAGGTGCATGATATTTTTCTTCCTTCCTGTAAAGTAATTGTCCAGACAGACGACTTCGTTTCCGTCGGCCAGTAGTTTTTCGCAAAGGTGAGAACCCAGAAATCCCGCGCCTCCCGTAATCAGTATCCTTTTCATAGAGTATGTTTTTTTGTTTGATTACTTGCCGATACAAAAATAACGGATACCGGCGTTTTGCATTTCGTCGTCGTCGTATATGTTTCTTCCGTCGAAAACGACCGGGTTTCTCATCAGTTGCCTGACTTTGTTCAGGTCCAATATCCGGAATTCAGACCATTCCGTGACCAGAAGCATGGCGTCGGCATCCTGCAACGTTTCGTAGACGTCGCGACAGTAGTTGATGGCGAGGCCTGTCCGGCGTCGCGATTCGTCCATGGCGACGGGGTCGTAGGCATAAACCGAACATCCCGCTTCATGCAGTTTGGCCGTCAGCGACAGAGAGGGCGCCTCGCGCATGTCGTCGGTATTCGGTTTGAAGGCAAGTCCGAGCATGGCAATGCGCTTGCCTTGCAGGTCGTTGCCGTAGTAGCTGTTCAGTTTGTTGAAAAGCATGGTTTTCTGCTGCTCGTTCACTTTCTCGACAGCCTTGAGTACTTCCAGCGAATAGCCAAGGTTATCTGCCGTTTTGATAAGCGCCTTCACGTCTTTTGGGAAACACGAGCCGCCGTAGCCAATTCCCGCGTAGAGGAATTTGCTCCCGATGCGGCTGTCGCTTCCGATGCCTTTGCGCACCATGTTGATGTCGGCGCCTACCCTTTCGCACAGGTTCGCGATGTCGTTCATGAAACTGATACGGGTAGCAAGCATCGCGTTGGCGGCGTATTTAATCATTTCCGACGAAGCGATGTCCGTAAAAATGATGGGATGGCCGTTCAGTACGAACGGATTGTAAATCTTCTGAAGAATTTCTTTCGCCTTTTCCGAGTCGACGCCGCATACGATGCGGTCGGGTTTCATGAAATCGTTGATAGCGGAGCCTTCTTTCAGAAATTCGGGATTCGAGGCCACGTCGAAAACGATATCTGCGCCGCGTTTGTCCAGTTCCTCCTGAATGGCCTCCTGTATCAGGCGGGCGGTGCCGACGGGAACCGTACTCTTCGTGATAACCAAGCAGTATTTGGTCAGCGTCCGGCCTATCGTCCTTGCTACGTCCAGCACATATTGCAGGTCGGCGCTTCCGTCCTTGTCCGACGGCGTTCCTACTGCCGTGAAAACAACATCCGCCCCGTCCATTACAGACGTCAGCGAAGAGGTAAACGTCAGCCGTCCCTTCTCGATGTTGCGCTGCAACATGTCGTCCAGCCCCGGTTCATAGATAGGAGCAATACCCCGTTTCAGGCTTTCAATCTTGTTTGTATCAATGTCTACGCAGATTAAGTCGAACCCTACTTCCGCAAGGCATGTGGCAGTGACCAAACCGACATATCCCGTCCCGACAATGGCTATTTTCATTCGATTCATAAAACAGTTTTTAAAATATTTGCGGATGCAAAATTACACGTTTTTTTTAACCTGTGCCCGTTTATAACGAAAATCTGTCGAAAATGTGATAAAAACAGATTACTTTTGCGGTTCAAAACGAATGGATATGAATGTAGAATTTTCCGTGATAGTTCCGGTGTACAACCGTCCGGATGAAGTGTTGGAGTTGCTGGAAAGCCTGAGCAGTCAGACGGATACCGATTTTGAAACGGTCATTGTAGATGATGGTTCTTCCGTTCCGTGCCGCGATGTCTGCCGTTGTTTCGAAGACCGTTTGGATCTGAAATATTTTTTCAAACCCAATTCGGGACGGAGCGACACGCGCAATTTCGGCATGGCACATGCGAACGGCAACTATTTCATTGTCTTCGATTCCGACTGTATCATACCTCCTCAATATATCGCCACCGTCAGGCAACACCTGCAAAACAGCTACGCAGATTGTTACGGAGGGCCTGACTGCGCGGAAGCCTCGTTTTCCGGTTTGCAGAAAGCCATCAACTATTCCATGACGTCATTCCTTACGACGGGAGGTATTCGCGGCGGCGCCCGCCGGGTGGAAAAGTTTTCGCCCCGCTCGTTCAATATGGGCATTTCCAGGGAAGTGTTCCTGAAAGTCGGCGGCTACCGAAACATGATAGGCGAAGATATTGATTTAAGTATCAGGATCAAGTCCGCAGGATATAAGACAGCCCTTTTTAGAGACGCGTATGTGTTTCACAAGCGCAGGATGAGTTTCAAAAAGTTTTTCCGCCAGGTGAACACCTTTGGCAAAGGGAGGATTCTGCTGCATCGCATTCACAAAGGCTCGCTGAAAATGATACACCTGCTGCCGATGTTTTTCGTTTTGGGGCATGGCTTCCTCTTCGCGCTGAGTTTGATTTTTCTCAACGTGTGGTTTTTATTCCCTCCGGCGTGTTACGTCCTGTTGCTTTTTACAGATTCGCTGCTGAGAACCGGAAATCCGGGGATAGCCGCAGCATCCGTCGCCGCGGCCTATATTCAGTTGACAGGCTACGGTTTAGGTCTTATGGAAGAACTGATATTCCGCAAGGCGTCGAAAAAAACGCAGGAAGAGCTGTACAAATAGCCCGGTTGTAAAGGACGCTTTCTGCGAGACCCGGCAAATTTTCATCAAGACGGAACGAAATTTCGATCAAGGAGAAAAAAAATTTCGATCAAGGAGAAAAATTTTTTCCATCAAGAAGAAAATTTACGGCTGTCAAGGCAAAAAAAAGAAGCAATCATTCCCCGTCCGGCTAATGCACGCCGAGATAAAACAGCCCTGCCGCCACGGCGCCGCATACCGGCGCTACGACGGGCAGCCAGGCATAATGCCAGTTGCTGTCCCGTTTTCCTTTGATGGGAAGAAGGGCATGTATGATCCTCGGCCCCAGGTCGCGTGCGGGATTGATGGCATATCCCGTCGTACCGCCCAGCGCCATGCCGATGGCAACAATCAGAATCGCAACGGGAAACGGGCCTGCTATCTCCGAACCGCCGACCATCAATATGCCGAACACCAGCATAAACGTTCCGATAAATTCACTCGCGAAATTGGAGAAAAGATGTGGAATGGCGGGGCCGGTTGCGAATACGCCCAGTTTGGCATCTGCATTTTCTTCCGCGTCGAAATGAGGCTTGTACATCAGATATACTAAACATGCGCCCGTCATCGCTCCAAGCACTTGAGCGATGATATAGCCCGCAATGTTACCCTTGAAGGCGCCGACAGTCGCCAGTCCGAGCGTCAATGCCGGATTCAGGTGCGCCCCCGAATAGGGCGCCGCAATGAACGCGCCGACAAATACGGCAAAACCCCATCCGAACGTCACTACGATCCACCCCGACCGATGGCCGAGCGTATTTTTCAGCGATACATTTGCGCAGACGCCTTCGCCCAGAAGAATCAGGATGGCCGTCCCGATAAACTCAAATAAAATATCATGGCTCATGGATAATAACAATTTATAATTAATACTCAAGATTTTATCCAGTTCTGTGCCCTGTATATGGCATCCGCCCACTTCCGTTTGGCGCGATGCGAATCGAATGCAGGGTCAGGCTCAAAGGCTGTTTCGACGTGCCACTGCTTGTGGATTTCGTTCACATCCGGCCAAAAGCCGACGGCCAGACCTGCCATGTAAGCGGCGCCTAATGCCGTTGTTTCTACCGTTTGCGGGCGTATCACCGTTTTCCCCAATACATTGGACTGGAATTGCATAAGCAGGTCATTTTTCGACGCTCCGCCGTCGACCCGCAATTCTTTCAGTCCGATGCCGGAATCCAGAATCATGGCGTTTACCACGTCCATCGTTTGATAGGCGATGCCTTCCAGGGCTGCGCGGGCAATATGCGCATCGGTGGTGCCGCGAGAGAGGCCGACAATCGCTCCGCGTGCATACTGATCCCAGTATGGCGCGCCCAGCCCTGTGAGTGCAGGAACAAAATAAACGCCTCCGTTGTCGTCCACCTGCGTGGCCAAAGCCTCTATTTCGGAAGACGAGCGAATGATTTTCAGGCCGTCGCGCAGCCATTGAACGATAGCGCCTGCCACGAAAATGCTGCCTTCCAGCGCGTAGGACGTTACCCCGTTGAGCCGCCATGCGATGGTGCTGACTAAATTGTTTTTGGAAACAACCGGCTGTCCTCCCGTGTGCATCAGGATAAAACATCCGGTCCCGTAAGTGTTTTTCACCATCCCCGGCTCGATACACATCTGTCCGAAAAGCGCAGCCTGCTGGTCTCCGACAATCCCGGCAATGGGGGCGTGCGAAGCAAACAGCGTTGTCGCCGTATGTCCGTACACTTCGGACGACGCCTTCACTTCGGGCAGGATGCTCCGCGGTATGTCAAAGAGCTGTAACAATTCATCATCCCATTCCTGCGAGTGAATGTTATACAGCATGGTGCGCGAAGCGTTGGACACATCCGTCACGTGTACCTTGCCCTTTGTCAGTTGCCAGACGAGCCAGGTATCCACCGTGCCGAAAGCCAGTTCTCCCTTTTCGGCCTTTGCACGCGCGCCCTCCGCATTGTCGAGGATCCATTTAATTTTTGTGGCGCTGAAATAGGCGTCGATGATTAATCCTGTCTTGTGGCGGATAAGGGGGAGCAATCCATTTGATTTCAGCTCGTCGCAATATTCGGCGGTACGCCTGTCCTGCCATACGATGGCATTGTAGAGCGGTTTGCCGGTTGCCCTGTCCCACACGATGGTTGTTTCTCTTTGATTGGTGATGCCGATAGCCGCCACGTTCGTTCCGTTGATGCCGATTTTGGCAATTGCTTCGGCTGCGACGGCGGCCTGCGACGACCATATTTCATAAGGGTCGTGTTCTACCCAGCCGTCGCGCGGGAATATCTGCGTAAATTCCTTTTGCGCAACCGAGCAGGCTTCGCCGTTGCTGTTGAACACAATCGCCCGGGAACTGGTTGTCCCTGCGTCGAAAGATAAGATGTACTTTTCCATATACAAGTGTGTTTTCAGTGTTTTTATTTTTTTTATTCCTGTTTTCTGTTCAGGCAATACGCTTTCGCGACTGCTATAAACGCCTTAACTTGATCTGCTTCCCACGCTGCATCCCTGCCAAGTTCCTTTGCCATCAGAGAAGCCACTCCGGGCGCTGATTCGATGGCCGCCTTTGCATCCAAAAACAGCAGGCGGAGTCTGCGAGCCAGCACGTCTTCGACCGTGAAAGCCATCTCTTCGCGTACGGCCCATACGACTTCTACGCCCGTATAGTCATAGTGAGGATGGAGTTTTGCAGCCCATTCGGCGTTTTCATGCTGCAAAAATAGCATCTTTTCGTAATCCGAGCCATAAACATAGCTGAAAGATTCGCAATTTTCTGTTTTTTTGTAGCCGTGGATGCGCAATTGCTTCGTCGTGCATTTTCTGCGCGGCAGGTCGGCAACGGCAATCGCACGGTCTACAACGTTTTCTGCCATAAGTCGATATGTTGTCCATTTCCCGCCTGTGATGGTGACTAACTTGCTGTCGGAAACGAGTATTTTGTGGCTGCGGGAAATTTCTTTCGTTTTCTTTCCGTTCGAATTTTTTTTCGGTGCGGCCAAAGGTCTTAATCCGGCAAAGACGGAAAGCACGTCTTCGCGTTCGGGTTGTTTTGTCAGGTATTGTCCGGCTGTGCGCAGGATGAAATCTATTTCTTCGTCCAGCGCCCGCGGTTCGAGGACAGATTCTTCCATTGGCGTATCGGTTGTTCCCAAAATAACTTTTCCGTGCCAGGGGACGCCGAACATCACGCGCCCGTCGCTCGTTTTGGGAATCATGATGGCTGCATCGCCGCCCAGAAACGACTTGTCCAGCACTAAATGAACTCCCTGACTGGGACGTACGATATTGTTGTTTTCGCGAACATCCATTTTCAGCAAATCGTCTACGAAAATTCCTGTTGCGTTGATTACCGCTTTTGCCCGAAGGTGATATGTCCGGTCGCCGAAAACATCGTATATGTCTGCGCCCGAGATTTTTCCCGTTTCATCTTTGGTCAGTTCCGTCACTTTCACATAGTTCGCACAGACTGCACCGTGTTCTGCCGCGGTTTGCAGAATATTGATTGCCAGGCGCGAATCATCGAATTGTCCGTCGTGATACACTACGCCGCCTCTCAGACCTTTGGTTTCAATTTGCGGAATTTCGCTTCTCACCTGCTTGCGACTCATCGGCAATGAACGCCCGAATGCGAACTTTGCGGCAAGAATGTCGTACAGCGTCAGCCCCAGCGTATAAAACGGCTTTTCCCACCAGCGATAGTTTCCGATAATAAATCGCTGTTTCTTTACTATATGAGGTGCGTTTTTCTGCAACAGACCACGCTCGCGCAATGCTTCGACGACCAGCCCGATATCTCCCTGAGCCAAATAGCGGACGCCGCCGTGTACCAGTTTCGTACTTCGGCTCGAAGTGCCTTTCGTGAAGTCCGACTGTTCGAGCAGCGCCACCTTGAAACCTCTTGAGGCAGCATCCAGCGCTGCGCCAAGTCCTGTTGCGCCTCCACCGACGACGATAAAATCCCATATTACAGACGAATCGCTCAACTGAGCGATGCTTTGACTGCGTTTCATGATTATAATCTTTATGTAAATATTGCGCAAAGATAAATGCATTCTTTTGTAGAAACAAATATTTTCGAAACTTTTTACTGCATGTTTCGAAACTTTTTTATCGCCGAATCATAAGGAAAACAACCCGTATCGAAATATTTCAAAAGCTTCAGAAGGAAGTTTTTTTTCTGTATGCAGGATTTTTTTGTCCGGGAATGATTATTATTGAGGATTTTTGCATAAGTTTGCCGTGTCAAAATAACAGAACATAATTATGGCCAACATTGCGGAACGACAGAAACTGATTCTTGAACGCTTGAAACAGCAGGGATTTGTAAAAGTGAGCGACCTGAGCCGCGAATTGCACGCATCGGAAGTAACTATTCGTAAAGACTTGAAATTCCTTGAAGAAAAGAAACTTTTGCAGCGCAGTCACGGGAGCGCCGGCGTCCTGACGTCCATCATTTCGGACAGGCATATCGACGTGAAGGAAAAGATGCAGGCGGAAGAAAAAATACGCATCGCAAAGGCTGCCAACAGATTGCTTGAGCCGAACGACAAGATTATCATTGCGTCGGGGACGACATTGCTGGCATTTGCCAGTGCGATTGATATTCAAGCCCGTATTACGGTCATCACATCTTCGGTCAGAGTATCGTTGATGTTATGTTACAATCCTTATATAGAGATAGTTCAGCTTGGCGGAACAATACGCAGAAATTCCGTGTCCGCCATCGGGCATTATGCGGAAAACATGCTGGAGACCTTGTCGTGCAACAAGTTGTTTATCGGTGTCGACGGCATAGATTTGGATTACGGCCTGACTACAAGCGACCTGAACGAAGCGCACATTAATCAGCAAATGATTGCCGCCGCACAGAAGATTATCGTCCTGACCGATTCGTCCAAGTTCGACAAGCGTGGCTTCTGCAAGATTTGCAGCCTGGACAACATCCATCACATCATCACCGACACGAATGCTCCCGCCCACATTGTCAAGATGATTCGGGAACGGAATATTGAAGTGACGCTGGTATGACGCGACAGGCGCAGTTTGGAGTGTCGGTTTTTCGTAGCTGTTTTCTT
>JAISXP010000103.1 GCA_031270465.1 Tannerella sp.
GATTCGTTCCCTATCATCCGACAAAGACCGTTGTTCCTCTTATTCCTCATTATGTGCTTGTTATTTCTGTCTTAAAATATACGGATAAAATAAAGGAACGTCCCGAGGGCAACGGGCACAGTTTGAAATGGGATTACAGCGCCGAACAGTTGAACCCGTCAGGAAATCCTTTGTATCTGACTGTAACAGGTACGCTTACAGAAAGAGACCCTGACGAAAACGTTAAACCGTTACTCGTCGAAACGAAGGAGTTGAACAATTATTTTCTCAATCCGTCTGCCGTTTCGTTGAAATTGAATCTGAACGGCTCATCATACGAGGAAAATAACGGTAAACGGCATCGTATCATAAAGGTTACAATGGAATTAACTCCTATTCGTAATGTTTTGCAAACCCCTTTTCCTGATCGAGATATTTGACTGCGTCGATTTTCAATTCATATCGTCACATTCCCTGATATCCCGTTAGGAACACAATGTTGGCAGAAAGAAAAACGCCCCACATCCCGCTTCCGTCCCGTTAGGGACGGAATGTGTTGAGAAATCCACATTTCATCCCGTACGGGACGATACATCGGGGGCGGATTGCCTGTTTCGACCAACATTGTGTCCCACGTGGGACACCGGAAGACTGCCACAGTTTATTTATTTCGCATCCTTTATTGTTTTTTCAGTCTCCCGTCCACTGTGACGGCTTCTCCTTTTGCAAGATTGTAGACGGCGGTTTTGGCGCCTGAACGCAGGTGCAGCTTGCCGCCGAGGGTCGAGAGGATACGGGCCTCTTTCAACTGTCCGTTTTCCCACGAGAGGTCAACGATGAAACCGCCCCGTGCACGCAACCCTTTCACCGAACCGGTGGCGAACGCCGAAGGCAGCGACGGCAACAGTTGCATGTCGAAACTGCCGTCGGCTGTCGGCAGGTGGCTCTGTAGCAGCATCTCGGCAATGGCTGCCGTGGCGCCGAAGTTGCCGTCGATCTGGAAGGGCGGATGATCGTCGAACAGGTTGGGCAGCGTCTTGCGGCTTAGCAGTACGGATAGCAGTTTGTGGGCATGGTCGCCGTCGTGCAGGCGGTTCCACATGTTGATTTTCCAGGCCAGTCCCCAGCCCGTGCCGTCGTCGCCGCGGGCTACGAGCGTTTTGCGGGCGGCTTCGGCCAGTTCCGGTGTACCCACTACGGTAATCTGGTTGCCCGGATGCAACCCGAAGAGGTGCGACGTATGGCGGTGATGCGGTTCGACTTCCCTGTAATCTTCCGCCCATTCGAGGATACGGCCTGTTTCCTGGCTGATACGGATGGACGGCAGACGCTTGAGCGTCTTCTCGCATTCGGCGCGGAACTCCCTGTCCGTCTTCAGTATTTTACTCGCTTCGATGCAATTGGTCAGCAGGTTGTGGATGATTTCCAGATCCATGGTCGCGCCGTAGGTGAAGACCGACTGTGAGCCGTCGGGCAGGAAAAAGGCGTTTTCGGGCGAATACGAAGGATTGGTAACCAGCTTGCCGGCGTAGGCCGTTCCCGCGGGCGCTTCGACCAGGAAATCCATGATGAAGCGGGCAGCGCCCTTCATGATCGGCCAGGCGCGCGCGGCCAGAAACTCCCTGTCGCCCGTGAAGCAGTAATGTTCCCAAGGATGCTGCGCCAGCCAGGCAGAACCCACCGGCCATATCCCCTGCGGGCCGTCGGCGGGAGCGGTGAAACCCCATGCGTCGGTCAGGTGGTGTACGACCCATCCGCGGGCGCCGTAAATGGTTTTGGCGGTTTTCTCTCCCGGCGGTATCATCACGTCCGTCAGGTCGAAGAGGGGCGTGTGCAACTCCGACAGGTTGGCAATCTCCGCAGGCCAGTAATTCATCTGGAAATTGATGTTGGTATGGAAATCGGCGTTCCACGGCGCATTCATTTGCCATGCCCAAAGTCCCTGCAGGTTGGCAGGCATTCCGCCCGGACGGGACGAACCGATAAGCAGGTAGCGGCCGAACTGGAAATAAGTTTCTACCAGTCCGGGGTCGGGCGTTTCGTTTTTTCGCGCCAGGGCGAGGCGTTCATCGGTCGGGAGGTTTTCCGTTTCGGGTGGCACGCTGCCCAGATTGAGTTCCACGCGGTTGAAATATTGCTGATGATCGGCTATGTGCGCCGACTTGAGCGTCTCGTAAGATTTCGTCACGGCCTTGGCCAGTGTTTCTTCGCATTTCCTTTCCGGGTCTCCTGAAAAATCAACGATGCCCTTGGCCAGATTTCCCATTCCGGGATAGTCGGTTGCGCCGGCGATATACAGCGTAAGCGCATCCGCATCCTTCACCGTCAACAAATCGGTATGGGAAAAAGCGTCGTTATGAACCTTTACCGTGCCGTTCTCGGCCACCGCTTTCACCTGTGCGGCGAAACCGACACCACGCGGATTGCCGTCCCTGTCCTTCGTAGAAATGCGTCCGCTCAACAGCAGCGAACCGGGGTCGGACGGCACACTGCGGGTGAGCGCGTCCTTCTCGCGCCGCAGGGTGAGCGAGAGATTGATTTTCTGCTTCCGGTCGGCGGTGATGCGGACGACAATGACGTCGTCGACCGCCGAAGCAAAATATTCGCGCGTATAGTTCACGCCGCCGGAAGTATATTTCGTCTGTGCGACGGCCGTCGAAAGGTCGAGGCTGCGGACATAGTTACCGGCCGTCTTTTCGGGCGTATCGAACCACAGTTCGCCCAGCGACTGGTACGATTTGACGCCTTTCGGATTGCCCATCATCGTCTGCCCGGCCAGTTTCACGGCTTCGTTGTTTTTGTTTTCGAACAGGAGGCGCTGCACTTCGGGCAGGGCTTTCAGACCTTCAGGATCGTTCGGATCCAACGGATAGCCGTCCCACAGGGTGTTGTCGTTCAGTTGCAGCCTTTCATCCGATACGCCGCCGAATACCATAGCGCCCAGATGTCCGTTGCCCAGCGGAAGCGCTTCTTCCCATACTTTGGCGGAACGGCGATACCAGAGCGTATTGCGGCCGTCGGGCTTGGCGCCGCCGTTTCCTTCGAACTGAGCACGGTCCGTCCATTCCGACGAAATACGTATTTTCCGCTGACTTGCTTCAAGTCCCAGCGTGGGAATTACTTTCCGGATCGTGCCATCGGGGTTGAAGTAGAGATTGTCGAAACAGATGGAACGCAGGTTGCCCCGTCCCGAAATGTCGCAAGTGTGATAGAAAAGATACCACTGACCTTTATATTCGACAATGGAGCCGTGGCTGGTATCGGAACTGACGGGATCGAACAGGACGCCGCGATATGTCCACGGGCCTAAAGGATTGTCGCTTGTGGCGTAGCGTAGACGGTTACGGCCGCGGAAATTGTCGGCGTACATCATATAATATATGCCGTCTTTCCTGAATACCCAAGCGGCTTCGTGGAAATCTTCCAGACCGGTCATGTCCTGCAACGCGCCGTCAAGTTCGACCATGTTGTCTTTCAGTTTCCCGCCTTTGCATTTCGAGCCGCCGCCGTAGTAGAAGTAGGCTTGACCGTCGGCGTCGACGAAAACACACGGGTCGATCATGGCAAACGAATCGATTCCGGCAAAATAGCCTTCTACCTTGAAGTCTTTCGCCGGGCTTTTGCTCGTGGCTACGCCGACTTTCCACGTATTGTTCCAGTCCTTTCCGCTCGGATGCGGGAAGTAGAAATAATACGTTCCGTTTTTGTAAGCGCAGTCGGGCGCCCACATGAATCCACCTTCTTCACGTCCCCAGGGCACTTGGGCGGAACTCAATATCTCACCGTGATCCGTCCATTTCACCATGTCGTCCGTAGAATAGACATGATATTTGTCCATCAAGTCGCATCCGCGCGGCGGGTCGACGTCGTGCGAGGGGTAGACATATAGCCGTCCGTTAGCCCAGACATGCGCGGAAGGGTCGGCCGTGTAAAGGTCTCTTACAAAGGGATTGTTTTGGGCAAGCGCCCGTTGAGCCGTCAAACATAGGCTCAGAAGCAATAAAAATGTTTTTAATTTTCTCATCTTATCGAATTATTTAAATATGTATATTCATTTTCCTTTCTTTGATACGCCGGAAAATTCAATTTTATCATGTATTTTTTATACCTGATATAAAGCTTTATCATTAGTTTATTACGACTATTTCTCTTTTATCGGTGCCTTAATCCGGATTTGACGGATTCGGATTTTCGTGTCAACGCTCATAATTTCTTTTTATATGGGCACAAAAGTAATAAATATCTTTTGCTCTCACTGTTTCCGCAGCGGAATATTCGTTGTCAACGGTATTTCCCTGCGCAACATACGGCTTGCCCGGCCTGCGAGGTAGAGGTAATAGTCGTTTCCGAGATCGGCGTCTAACGGCAGGAAGTAGCTGTCGCCGACGGGGACTGTGGTTGCGCATTTGAAAATCGCCGTGCCTTCGTCTATCTCGTCGAACATTGCCAAGTAGAGCATTTCGGCGCCGTTGCCGATATGTGTCGACAACTGTTTCCAGTAGAAACTGCCACGATTACGGGGAATCGGACGCGAGTTTTTATTCATGTTGAGCCACGAAAAACCGGGAAAAGCCAGCGGTGCATAATCCAGCCTGTTCGCCTTGCACCATTCGATGTCGTCTTTCACGATTTGTGCAAAGCGCGGGAACGAATCTTCGTTGAAACGTCCGACAAGCCAGGGCATCACGATGTCGCATTTCTTTATCAGGCGATGCAGTTCGGGGTCGTCGAGCGTATCGTCGCCCATTAGCCGCCAATGCGTAGGCACGCCGATAAGCACGCTGAAACCTCGCTCAATCAAGGCGTCGATGATGATTTCCGCTTCCTTGAAACCATACCTGCGGCGGTCGTTGAAGCCTATTCCCCAGACAGCTACAAGCGGTTTGCCGTTGTGATGAAGGTACGACGTATTGTCCTTGCGTTCCTTGATGTCGTATTCGGCGGAAATGGCGTCGATATCTTTCAGGACAAGCTGTTCGTCGCCGGGAACCATGCCGCTCAGGTCGTACATGAGGCTGATAGCGCGGTTGTTAGCATTTGCCGCATGGATGGCGGAATGCCATACCCTGTTCAACTGATTATAGCTTTTCGGACGTTTGATTTCGGCCACAAAGCGCTGTACGAAAACGCCGTCGACGCCATATTCGCGCATCCAGCGGAAATGCGTTTCGACAGTCGATTCGTCGTATTCGCTCATCACATAAGCCGGACTTCCGTCGGCAAACGAAAATTCGGTTTTGTATGTTTTACTGTATTCCGACACGTCGGGCCACATGTCAATCGTGCATATTCCCGGCTGAAACAGTCCGTCACGCCCGCAATAATGATACCAGCCGCGCTCGGAACCGTCGCCCGGACAGCTGAACCAGCCCTGATAGCCCGCCATCGCCAACCCTTTGTACGAATCATACTTCTTTACAGAAAGATACGCTTCCATATTCACGGCTTTCTCGATGAAATCGACGATGACAGCCGGATTCGGAAGACTGTGCGGATGATGCTTGAACCCCTTCTTTTCGATAACGGTGATGTCGCCGCCTTTCTCACGGATTTTCTTCTCGAAAGGGAAAGCGTTCTGGGAGTTAACGGCGGCATCGTCGAGTTCGGCACAGAGAATCAGTATCGGATAACGGCCTTTCACGATAGCGTCGATTCTGTCAATGGGGCTTTCGTTGAACTGTTTAATCTGCGAGCGGTCGACACCCCAGTTTTCCCTGATACCTTTTGTGATTTCATTTTCGGGCTTTTCCTTACTGTCGGGACCGTAATACATGGCCTTCATATCTAATAACGGATTATCGACATACACGGCTGCGACCTTGTCGGGATTGGCGGCCGCCCAGTTGAAAACATACACACCGCCGCGGCTCATGCCTTCGAGAACGACTTTCCGGTTCAAACCGCCACCATGCAGCAATTTGTGAAAAGCGTTCCATTCGTCTATATTCTGTTTGTTGCCCATTCTCTCCGCCTGATCGTTGTAGACAAGATGATAACCCCGTTCGAGGAGAGCGACGTCCGTTTGCGGCTCGTGTCCGAAAAATCGCGTACGCCATATCCACGGATGATTTGCCGCCGTTTTCTTAGGTTTCACGACCTTACTTTCACGACCGTTGAATTGAAACGTAGCGCATCGGTAACCGGCAAAATTGCTTACCTGATACTTGATGCCCGCCTTGTCCAGCGTTTTGAAAATATCGAAAGAGGCATCAACGGGGAAAGTGATTTGCTGAAACAGGCGTTTGGCAATGATTTCGGAACCTTTCTCTTCGGGATGAATCCTGTCGGGAATCAGATCCGGACGATCAACCAGAAGCGGATACAGGTCAATCGTTTCAACGTCTTCTTCGCAAGCGGCTTTTTGCAGGCGGGGCGTTACTTCTTTCCTGCATACGGGGTCGTATATCCCGTTTTCGTCGGTAACGAAAAAGGCGGTAGGCAGAAGAACAATGACCCGCGGTTTCGAGGGCAACTCCCTGAACGACCGTATCATGTCGCGACAGTCCTGTTCGAGTTCGTCGTAATAAGGACGGTTGACGGCTTTGGCGTCGTTCCCTCCCAAGTCGATGAAGACAATGTCGGGAGCGCTTTTCAACGCCTTTTGATACGCTTCCGTTTTCCAATAGGGCGAATTTCCCTTGCGCAGCATGGTTGTGCCGCCGATACCGTAATTTTCAACCGTATAGTTCACGCCCAGCAGCGATTGCAACTGTCCCGGAAAAGAATTTTCCTTCGGGTTTTCGATTCTTGCGCCTTCGGTAATGCTCGCTCCCACGCAGACGACTTTCGTTTGTGCATTTGCCGTAAATATACCGGCAAACAGAAACACGATG
>JAISXP010000146.1 GCA_031270465.1 Tannerella sp.
GGTCTGTTTCTAACGAAAAGGGCAGCCCGGAGATTTCAACTTTTGATAACATCAGTCCCGATACACCACCAAGCCGTTTCATTTCATGGACAAAAAAGGCCGGTTTGTGGATGCCGGGATACCTTTTGTGGAAAAGTGCATTTTTCCTGCCAGGAATTTGAACGCAATAACGTATTTTTGCACTCAAAATAAAAACAGAATAACATGAAACAAAAAAATCTTTTTTTCGCCTGTTGCCTGACGCTTTCCCTGGCTTGCGGAAATGTAGCGGCGGCTTCCGGGGACGACTTGATCCGTTCCGAATACAGTTACCGGCGATACACGACGGCCGACGGACTGCCAAGCGTCATGAACCAGCGCATCCTCCAGGACAGGCGCGGGTTTATTTGGATTGCCGGCACTTCCGGGCTGGCGCGTTTCGACGGGTTCGAATTTAAAACGTTCCTGAAAGGCTCGTTCGCCAACCTGTATCATATGGAGGAAATAAGCGATGTCGGGATTCGTTTATTCTCGAACAGAAATATATACTCTTTAAACCCCAACGCCGATACATTGCGGCAGACATTCCGGTTTGACAATTGTTTCCCGACGGTATTAAGCTCGATGACGCTGCCTGCCGGATACGGCATTTTCTATGCCAAAGGCAATGACGAGGAACAATATTTCTGCGCCGTCCGCGACACGGGCATCGTCAAGCTGATTGAACATGAAGACCTGAACCGGCTGGCAGACCGCGACAAGGCATGGTACGACGAAACGAAACGCCTGCTGTACCTGCCTTTACCGGATGGTATCAGCGTGATAAATGACGGGGGACGGGTGGCTTTTCATGAAGGCATCCATGCCAAATGTTTCGTTCAATACAAGGACGCCCTTTGGTCTGTGGCAACCGACGGATTATACCGCCGGACTTCCGCCGGCGGGTTTGAAAAAGTGATCCGGCACACAATGGACGGTTTCACCAACCTGGTGGTCGCGCGTTCCGGTACGGACGGCTCGTTGCTCTTTACGGACGGTTTTTCGCTCTACCGGTATGACGGCGACCGCATTGAAGAGATATTCGAGGCGAATGTCATCACCGATTTCATTACGGACAGGGAAGGAAATATCTGGGTTGCTACGTATCAAGGCGTTTACAACCTGTTCACGCTGGGCTTCAGGAATTATTCATTTACCGGCCTGTCCGATAATGTACGGAGCATCGTTTACGACGCTTCGGACAAAAGGATTATTGCGGGTACATTGGACGGTAAGCTGATAGAAATACGGGAAGATGTACAATACGAATTGCCTTATCCTCCCAATCCGTTCACTTTGGACATGACCTTTGCGCCTCACGGTTCGGAGGTCGGCGGCACGGTGTATCTTCCGGGACCGGGAGGCTTCCTCCAAATCAGGGGCAAACAAAGCCGGTGGGTCGCTTTTCCCGACGATCTTTTCATTTTCCAGTTCGTAACGCCGCTACCCGACGGTAACCTGCTGACCGGCGGAACCAATCTGCTCCTGAAAACCACGCCTTCGGGCCGTGTACTGGAAAGGATTACGATGACCGGATTGCAGCAACGGATTTACAGTAAGCCCTGCTTCGACAGGGATGGCCGCATCTGGGTGGGCGGAGGTGACGGTATCACCATTATTGACGGCGACAGCATAAAAAGTATATTCAGTGACAGCCTGGCCTACTGCCGCGTGATGGACACCGGCAGGGACGGCCATTTGTGGTTTGCTTCCGAAAACCGCCTGTTCAAAGCCGGAAGCGAAAAGGACATCCGGCAGGTATGGCTCTTCGACAGCCAGGTTACAAATATCCTCTGTATGCAGTCGGGTATACTGGCGGTCACGACGCTGGACAAGATTCACCTGTTCGGCAAGGACATGGAATCATACGCTTCCTTCGACAGCCGGAACGGTTTTACGGGAGTGGAATCCGTAAGGGCAGGCATGGCCGAAGACGGCGACGACAATTTGTGGCTCCCCGCCGTGGAATGTCTGACGGCGTTCAATCCCGGCCGGCTGATGAAGGAACCCGGCAAGCCGCGCCTGCACCTGCTCGCCCGCTCGTCGTCCGTCAATAATATACACTGGAAAGCGCTCGGAGAAGACAGCCGGCAATTGGACTACCGGCACCGGAATATCCGTTTCGGTTATATCGGACTGTCCTACACTTCGACACAAAACGTCCGCTACCGTTACCGGCTGACCGGCTTCCAAAACGAATGGAGTGAACCGGTGAAAAACCGCGAAGTGACCTTCAACAACCTCCCGCCGGGCGATTACGCCTTTGAGATTTACGCCGATGCCGGCACCGACGAATCGCGCAGCGAAACGCAATCGGTCTTCTTCTCCATCCGTCCCGCCTTCTGGCAGACGGCCTGGTTTTGGGTGGCAACGGCACTGGGACTGGTGCTGCTGACCGCTGCCGTGACCCTCCGGATACAGCAACGCCGCAACCGCCGCCTGCTCGACCGCCTCCGCACCGAGAAGGAACTCAACGAACTGCGCATAAGCAGCATCCGCCTCAAAGCCATCCCTCACTTCAACGCCAACGTGCTGGCCGCCATCGAATATTATATCGCTAACCGCACGAAGGAGGAAGCCATGCGCATCCTGGGCATATATTCCAGCTTCACCCTCAAGACCCTGGGCGAGGTGGACAGGGCTTCGCGCCCCCTCTCCGACGAACTCGCCTACGTGAAGATGTACCTCGACCTGGAGAAAATACGTTTCATGGAAAAGTTCGACTTCCAAATCGACGTCGAAGAGGGAGTGGACAAAAGCATACAGTTGCCCAATATGATACTGCACACCTACTGCGAGAACGCCGTCAAGCACGGCCTGATGCCGCTCAAGTCGGGCGGACGGCTTGCGATAC
>JAISXP010000149.1 GCA_031270465.1 Tannerella sp.
ATCTGTTAACTCTGTAAAATAATCAATAGGTGATTTCATGAAGTTTTTGACAAAGTAAATACTTTTCGAATTAATACACAACTAGTACTTCCCTTTTTTATTTAGATGCGTTTACCCTGTCTCTGAACATTCAACTCACAGTATAATTGTATACATACTAAGCGATGTGAAATAAACAGGATATAACGGTTTTTCTGGAGTCCCATTAGAGACACCGGAAGACTGCTACAGTTTATTTCTTTCGCATCCCTAAATAATGCATTGCGACAGACAGAGTCCGTCCGGACAGACGGGACAGGGCCTATTCTGTTCCAACAGAAAAACCCTGTCCCGTCTAAAATTCCGACAGCCTCCCGTCGCTGTGCATTATTTACTGTTCACTAATCGCTGTTCACCGTTTTCACCGTCCACCCGCTGCCGCCGCGGATGATCAGCACGCCGCGCGGCAGGCCGTTCAGTCTGAAGGTGGCCGCTCCTTCCGCCTTCTGTACGCTGTAGAGCAGTTGTCCGCCAGCGGAATACACTTCTATCCGTTCGGCCGCCGGGGTACTGACCCGCAGCACGCCGTCGTGATACCGTACCGTCGCCGCTTCCGCGAACTCGATGCCGGACGGGCTGTCTATCCGGACGGGCACTCTGATTTCATCCTGATGAATCACCGTTTCGCTGGCCGTCAGCAGCAGGTTCACGTTCTGCAGTTTCATTTCGTAGCTGCCGGGCTGCACCGTTTCGGGCGTCGTGTACACGATGTTCACCACTTCGCGGTAGACCGTTTCGCCGGCGCTGCGCAGCGTGATGTGCGGCGTGATTTCGAACAGCCAGCCGCCCTGTCCGTTCGGTGTGATCGAGAGGCGGTAGTCGGCCTGCAGCCCGCCGGCCAGCGACGTGGCCTCCGTGTCGAGCAGGAAGCCGGCAGGCAGAGTGACGATGAAGGTGATGCCGAACTGCTCGGTGAGCGGTATCTCGAGCGCGATTTCGATCGAACCCTGCCCGTCGACCGGCTGTTCAGGCTCGGCGATGATCTGCTGCGCCGCATCCTGCGACACTGCTATCAGTTGCACGAGGCCTCCGCCCGTCACTATAATCGTATCCGTACGGGCATAGCCGGTATTGGAGGCTGCGGTGACGCTCAGCAGGGAATCGTCGGAGGTCGAGACGTTCAGCCACGAAGCCGAAGCGGTTGCCGTCCAGTTTCTGTTGGCCGTCACGGACACCTCTTCCGTGCCGCCTCCGGTCGCAAAGTGCAGCGATGTTGCGGAGACGGTGAGCGTTGCCGGCGCCGCGGCCTGCGTGACGGTTACCGTGGCGTCAAGACCTCCGCCACTGACGGTGACGGTGGCCGTGCGCGTGTCGCCCGTGTTGGCAGTCGCCGTCACGGTGACGGTGGCATTGTCGGAGCCGGACGCGGTCGAAACGGTCGCCCACGACGCAGAACTGGTGACTGTCCAGCCGCCCGTGTTGGCAGATGTGACGGCAAACGTCCGGCTGCCGCCCGTCCTCTCGAAACTCAGCGACGACGGCGAAACGGACAGCGTCGGCGGCAGGGTAACACCGTCCTGTGTGACGGTGACCGTGCAGTCGGGAACACCGTAGTTACTGAAGGTAATAACGGACGTGCGCGAATTTGAACTTGTGTTGGGCGATGCGGTAATGCTTACCGTGGCATTGCCGGAACCGGATGATGGCGAAACGGTCGTCCACGCTCCCGAACTGACTGCCGACCAGATTACATTGGCTGTCACGGTCAGGCTCTGCGTTTCACCTTCGGCGTCGAAGTCGAGAGATGACGTGGAAACGGACAGGCCTGGCGCCGTAATCGTTTCGAAATCCTGCCAGACAGTGGCAGCCTCGTAAAGTGCTTTCGTACCGGCGGGAACGTGCAGGGTGGCGGACGCGAGCGTTACGCTGGTAAACGTATTGGCCGGAACCGAAAGAGGCGTCGCCCATTCGACGGTTACGTCGGTCAGGCCGGTGCAATAGGAAAAGGCGCTTTCTCCAATATGTGTTACACTGACGGGAATAACAGCGGATGTCAGGCTGCTGCAGTCGCTAAAGGCGTTTGACACAATATCCGTCACGGTGTTGGGAATGGCATAGCTGCCGGATTTTCCGCCCGGATATTGAACCAGTACCGTCTTGTCGTAATTGAATAAAACGCCGCCGTCCGAAGAATAATGTGTATTTCCAGCATCCACTGAAATGGATGTCAGGCCGGTGCACCAGGAAAAAATTCCCGCTTCAATATTTTGTACACTACCGGGAATGGTGACTGAAGTAAGACCGCTGTTATTAAATGCCCATTGTTCAATACTTTCCACACTATTGGGAATGGCAACGGAAGTGAGGGTTCCGCACTTGGCAAAAGCCTCCGCTCCAATGCTCGTCACACTGCCTGGAATCGTCACGGAAGTCAGGCCGAAGCATCCGAAGAAAGCCCGTTGCCCAATGCGTGTCACGCCGTTGTTAATAATTACCGTAGTAATGCTTGTGCTGTAATCGTACCAGGGACTGTTGTTTGTCGGATAGTCATAATCCGGCATCACCCCGGTTCCGCTGACGGTAAGCGTGTCGCCGGAGAGCGACCACGTAAGGCCGCCCGTCGTGCCGCCGATGATTACATCATCTAAAATTGTCCCGAAATCTGTCCAGACAGCGGCAGCATCGTAATCTGTTTGTGTGCCGGACGGTACGTGCAGGATGACGGACGGAAGTGTTACGCCGGCGAACGTACCGGCCGGAATCGAAAGCGGCGTCACCCATTCGACGGTTACGTCGGTCAGGCCGGAGCAATAGGCAAAGGCCCCCACGCCATCACCTGTACCAAAACTTGTCACGCTGCCGGGAATAGTGATGGAAGTCAGACTGCTACACCAGAAAAAGGCATCCATACCAATAGTTGTTACGCCGGAGGGAATGGAGACGCTTGTCAGAGCGGTACAGGCGGCAAAAGTCGAATCCGGAATACTTGTCACACCGTTGGGAACGGTAACGGAAATAAGGGCGCAGTGAGCAAAAGCCCCCCTTCCGATACCTGTCAGGCCGGTGGGAAAAGTAATGGACGACAGGTTGCTGCAGTTCGAAAAGGCCCATGCTCCGATATCCGTTACACTATTGGGTATCGTATATGCTGTGGCCGACGCTCCTGTCGGGTATTGGACCAAAACCGTTTTATTCTTATTGAATAAAACGCCGCCATCCGCGGAGTAGTGTGCATTTGCCCCGTCCACTGTGATGGAAGTCAGGTTGCTGCAATTCGTAAAGGCCAATGCTCCGATATCCGTCACGGAGGCGGGAATGTTGACGGACGTCAGGCCGGAACCTGAAAAAGCGCCTTCACCGATACTTTCCACCCCGGCGGATATGTTGACGGACGTCAGGCTGGTGCAGTATGCAAAAGTACTTCCTCCGATACTTGTCACGGTGCCGGCAATGACGACGGAAGAGAGGTTGCTGCAGTTTGCAAAAGCATTCCCTCCGATACTCGTCACGCCGCTATTGACCGTCACCGAAGTGATGCTCCCGCCATAATTTTTCCAGGGCGGAGTATCTGTGAAATAACCGTAATCCGGCATCGCCCCGGTTCCGCTGACGGTAAGCGCGCCGCCTGAAAGCGACCACGTAAGGCCGTCCGTCGTGCCGCCGACCACTGTTCCGTCAGCCTGGATGAGGAAATCTTTCCAGACATCGGCGGCAGCGTAAAGCGACTGTGTGCCGGCGGGGACGTGCAGGGTGACGCCGGAGAGCGTTACGTTTTGGAATACACTGGCCTGAACCACGAGCGGCGTCGCCCATTCGACGGTCACGGAGGTCAGGCTGGTGCAACTGGAAAACGCCAAGTCAAGACTTGTCACGCCGTAGGGAATCGTAACGGAAGTCAGGCTGCTGCAATGATCAAAAGCCCCACTTCCAATACTTGTCACACCTTCGGGAATGGTCACGGAGGTCAGGCTGTCGCAAAATTCAAAAGCCTTAATGTCAATGCTCTTTACTGAGGAAGGGATCGTATAACTGCCGGATAGCCCTCCCGGATATGCATGTAAAACAGTCTTGTCGATATTGAACAACACGCCGCCGTCTGACGAAAAGTTTGTGTTTCCCGCATCCACTGAAATGGAAGTCAGATTGTTGCATCCGCCAAAAGCGTATGGATAAATAAATTTTACGCCGGCGGGAATGGTAATGGAGGTCAGGCTGTCGCAATACTGAAAAGCCCCGAATCCAATCCATGTCACGCTGTTGGGAATGGGTGCGGAAACCAGATTGCTGCAATACATAAAAGCCCCGTTTCCAATCTTTGTCACGCCTTCGGAAATGGTAACGGAAGTCAGGTTGCTGCAGTGGTAAAAAGCCTGCTGTCCGATACCTGTTATGCTGCCCGCAATGGTAACGGACATCAGGTTGGGGTACGAGTTAAAAGCACCCTCTCCAATATCTGTCACGCCGTTTTCGATTATCACAGTGGTAATACTTTCCGTGGAATCCGCCCAGGGAAATTCATTCTCCGGTATTGGTATCGCCCCGGTTCCGCTGATGGTCAGCGTTCCACTGCTTAACAACCACGTAAGACCGGTTTCCGGAATTGTTCCGCTGCTCTGTGCGAAACCCGCTGCAGGAAGCAGCATCATTGCTAAAAGCAAAAATAATTTTTTCATAAGTTTTTTTATTTGTTGATTAGTAATTATTTGTTTGTTGTTTGAACTGTAACTGTCCGAACTGTGATTTGTGTGAGGAATATGATTTTTTTCTCCTTGATGGAAATAAATTTTCTCCTTGATGGAAATTTTTTTTCTCCTTGATGGAAAAAATTTTTCTCCTTGATGAAAATTCGCTGTTGTTCGAATCCCGATTTGTCCGATTGAAGGATTTTCAGGATTATCCACAATATGTCCCCACGTACACGATTATGAACATGTAGAGAAGCCCTCCCGAAGCAGGGCTGTCCGTCATATTATGTACCTTTCCTGAAAATCCCCTAATCAGATTGCGTCCGCTCCCGGACGGGAGACACACTATTCGCTCTTCTCGAACCGGAGGTCTTTGAGGGCTTTCTTCAGAGTCACACTCGGGACGAACAGTATACGCGCTCCGTGGATACAGGCGACGGTAAATTCGGATGGGTCGTCCACTCCGTCGCTCGAAAACGAAATCCGGAACGTGCCGAGGTCGCCCAGATTGACACTCTTTCCCATCAGCAGATACTTGGGAATGACATCGGTCATACATTCAATCGCATTCGACACGTCGCCCCTCGAAAGAGACGAGATATTCACAATTTCGGCCGTCACGCCGCTTTTTGTCACCTTGCCGTCCGACACCGGGGCGGCATACCATTTCGACTGCTTGGGGTCGCGCGGATTGATCCGCTTCAATAATCTGTACTTCATAGGATAATTTTTTTTATTTGTTTATGTATTGGATTGATAAAATTGTCGAACAGCCGGCCGGCAGCGTGCAGGGCGCACGCTGTCGCAAGCGTAAAAAAACTGTAGTACGTCCCCGTGCAGGCATATTGCGGCGCTCCATGCGTCGGGTGCGCATGATTGACTCGGTATTATTTTGCTGCGTTCACCGTCGCTTGCGGAACATAAGCAATTTTGCCCCCCCCCATTGATAGTCAGCATATTAGGCGGAAGCGGACGGTGAAACATGTCCGCGGACATCCGGGAGATGTCTGTCGTGCGGGCGTTTACGCCTGAATTATGTGAGCTTGTCGAACACATCGAATGTCTGTTTTATTTTCAAGTTTAAAATACGAATGCCGATAAATATTATGGCGGCAAAGATAATATTTTCCCAAATACGCGCCTCCATCTTTCGGCAAAAAAAATGATGAAAAATAACAGAAAAATACGTAAAGCATTGAAAGCGCAGAACTAACGTGTTTATTGACATACGGAACGCCAGGTATCCGCAAAGTGCGCAAAGCATCGGCTCCCTTTGCAACTTTCATCTTTGCGCCCTTTGCGGTAAAATCTCCTGTCACGCGACAATTTGAATTGAAAATCAACGCAGTCAAATGCCCCCAATCCTTGAACTTTTGGTTACATTAAAAATAAACGTTACTTTTGCCATGAAAGCATAAAATTTAGAGTAGAAAGAATGAATTTTTATCATGTGTTTATTGTATATTATAACATTAAAATTTTTGTATTTATGAAATCATTATCACTTTTTTCAGGAATATTCCTGTTTTTGTTTTTTTCGTGCGACAACAATCGTCTTTCCGGCTTGGAGGAAAGCTTTAAAACGCCTCCCGACAGTATCAGGACGAGCGTTTACTGGTATTGGGTCAACGATCACATCTCGAAGGAAGGCGTAGTGCAAGACCTGCAGTCGATGAAGCAGGCCGGTATCAACCGCGCTTTCATCGGCAGCAACATCGTGAGCGGCGATTATTTCGGAAAGGTAAAAGTCTTTTCCGACGAGTGGTGGGACGTGTTGCACACTGCCCTGAAAACGGCGTCCGAACTGGACATCGAAATCGGACTGTTCAACTGTCCGGGCTGGAGCCAGTCGGGCGGGCCGTGGGTCAAGCCTGAACAGGCGATGCGTTACCTGGCGTCGTCGGAACTGCGCGTCAAGGGGCCTGCGAAGATTTCGCAGCAGTTCGTCAAGCCCGACACTTTCTTTCAGGACGTGAAAGTGCTGGCCTTTCCCGTCGCGGCGGACTACGGACAGAACCTGCTGGACGCTCCGGGCGTAAAACTCGTCTCTTCGAATCTCAGAATCCTCCCCTTGTCGCCGCAACCGAATCAGGCGAAGTATGTTTTGTCGGAAGACGAATCCGCACTCGACATCCTTCTGCCCGAAGCGAAAACCGTGCGCAGCCTGTCCATCTATCCGGCAGGAAATCTCAATGTGACAGGAGATATCCTTGTGAAAGACGGCGACGGATACCGGTCGCTCAAGCGGTTCGACGCTCAGCGAACCAACTACAGTGTGCAGGTGGGCTTCGACCCCTATTCTCCCGTCGCAGTATCGCTCGGCGAAACGGAAGCGCGGGAATTTCGCATCCTGTTCGACCGGCACGGAAACGACAACAGCGAGATACATAAAATCGTCCTGACATCTACGCCCGTGCTCGAACGGTTTGCCGAAAAGACGCTGGCCAAAATGACCGAGGGCAACCTCCCGCCGTGGGACTATTACCTGTGGGATGCGCAGGCGGAATTGAAGACTGTCCGCGTGGCGCAGGCGGAACAGGTTGTAGACATTTCCGACCACATGTCGCCCGAAGGCCTGCTGGAATGGGACGCGCCCGAAGGCAACTGGATCATCATGCGTACGGGAATGCGATTGACGGGCGTGAAAAACTCGCCTGCATCGCCCGAAGGGACAGGCCTGGAAGTGGACAAGATGAGCAAGGCGCATGTGGCGGCGCATTTCGACGGATTCATCGGCAAAGTGCTGGAACGGATTCCCGCGGAAGACCGCACGTCCTTCAGAGTTGTCGTGGAAGACAGCTACGAAATGGGCAGCCAGAATTTTACCGACGGCTATCTGGACGATTTCAAGCAGCGCTACGGATATGATGCGACACCATTCTTGCCCGTATTTCAGGGACACATCGTCGGAAGTCCGGATTTGTCCGACCGTTTCCTGTGGGATGTGCGCCGGCTGGTGGCCGACAAGGTTTCGTACGATTATGTGGGTGGACTGCGCGAAATAAGCCATCGGCACGGACTGACGACCTGGCTGGAAAACTACGGACACTGGGGCTTCCCCGGTGAATTTCTGCAGTACGGCGGACAGTCGGACGAGGTCGGCGGCGAGTTTTGGGACGGACAGAGCACCGACCGCTACGAAAACCGTGTGGCCGCCTCCTGTGCGCACATTTACGGTAAAAACAAGGTCTCGGCCGAATCGTTCACCAGTGGCGGCCCTGCCTTCTCGCGCTATCCGAGAAACTTCAAGGGGCATGGCGACTGGTCGTTTACCGAAGGCATCAACAACACGCTGTTCCACGTCTACATCGAACAGCCGTACGAACACGATTATCCCGGTATTGATGCGTGGTTTGGCAACGAATTTAACCGTAAAAACACGTGGTTCGGTCAAATGGATTTGTTTACATTATATGTTAAGCGCTGCAATTTCATGCTGCAGCAGGGCTTGAGCGTAGCCGACGTGGCTTATTTTATCGGCGAAGACGCGCCGAAAATGACCGGTATCCGTCATCCCGAACTGCCGGAAGGATTCAACTACGACTATATCAATGCCGAAGTCATTCTGCGCGATTTGTCGGTGCGGGATGGCCGGCTTGTCCTGCCGCACGGCACGTCGTACCGTGTGCTTGCGCTCCCGCCGCTCGAAACGATGCGCCCCGAACTGCTGCAAAAAATCGAACGGCTGATTGCCGATGGCGCCGTGGTGCTGGGCAATCCACCGAGTCGTTCGCCGAGTTTGAAGGACTATCCCGAAGCCGACAGACAGGTGAAGGAACTTGCTCAAAAGATATGGGGTGACCTGTCGGAAAAAAAGCGCAGCTACGGAAAAGGAATGATACTGCATGACATGACGCTCAACGAAGTATTCGACCTGCTGAAAGTCGCACCCGACTGCCTGACGGACAACCCTGCGATTTTGTATACCCACCGGACGGTCAACGGGAAGGAGATTTATTTTATTTCCAACCAGAGCGAAGAAAGCGTGACTGTCAAGGCGCAGTTCCGCGTGCAGGGGATGCAGCCCGAACTGTGGGATGCGCTCACGGGCGAGATTCGCCGCCTGCCGGCATTCGAACAGACCGCGGAAACGGCCGTCGTGCCCCTGAAACTGGAGCCTGTCGGCAGTGCGCTGATTGTGTTCCGCGAAAAGGGACGTCCCTCGGCGAACGACATAACAGCCAATTTCCCGCAACTCGCGCTAGTTGCCACGGTGGATTCGCCCTGGGAAGTCGTTTTCGAACACGACGCCCTGAAACGCGGCCCTTCCGAACCGGTGACCTTCACGAAACTGGAAGACTGGACGCAGTCCGACGACCCGCGGATACGCTATTATTCGGGTACGGCCGTCTACACGACCAAAGTGAATATCGCCGAACTCCCGCAGGATAAAACGTTATACCTCAACCTCGGCACGCTGAGCGCCATGGCGAAAGTGAAGGTGAACGGCGTGTATGCGGGCGGCGCATGGACGGAACCGTATCGCGTGAATGTAACCGGACAACTTCGTTCAGGTGAAAACACGGTGGAGGTTGAAGTCGTCAACACGTGGCGCAACCGGCTGACAGGCGACCAGCAACTGCCCGAAAAAGACCGGCTGATACAGTCGCAATACAGCCGCTGGAAAGCCGACTCGCCCCTGCAGCCTTCAGGTTTGACTGGCCCGGTAGAAATCGTTGCGGTGGAATCGAAGATTGATTAACTGAATGACTGAATTTGCAGGATTTTCGACAAGAACATATCTTCCGGAAATCCTGCACTTTCCCAGATTTTATTTTCGCACACTTGGAAAGAATAAATTTTTCATGTAAATTTGCATCGGTAAAAAAATTTACGCTGACGCATGGTCGGAGTTGAAAATTATTAATTAATAGAAATATATAAAGATGAAAAGAAGAGATTTTTTAGCAAATTCGGTAATGGCGGGGGCAGGTTTGGGCTTGCTTCCGGGCATGGCCTCCACGGCATTGAGTTCGTGTACGGCCGGGAGCGGCAAGTCCG